>NZ_LOYJ01000016.1:0-131246 GCF_001526245.1 Burkholderia sp. MSMB1498 | reverse complement strand
CTCCCGCCTCGACTCCCTTCTCGCTCGAGCGCGGGCGGGCCTCTCGGACGGTACGCACGCGCTCTTGGGATTCGACCTGACCTGCCCCTTCAATAGGGCCAACGGACTTCTAGCAAAGTCCCTTTATGAGCGGTACCGGCTTTCAGTGCCAGCAGCAATGTTAGTCTTCGGCTTTCTGTTGGTCCGTCAGTTGGGCCTGCAGGCCCAACTGACGGGCGTATTCGGCAGGCGCCACTTCACCGAGAGCCCTGTGAGGCCGACTCTCGTTGTACTCGACCCGCCATCGCTCAATCTGCGCCCTGGCATCGGTAAACCAGTGCGCGTTCAGGCATTCATCGCGCAGCGTGCCGTTGAACGACTCCACGAATGCGTTATCCGTTGGCTTGCCGGGCCGACTGAAGGCAATCTCGACCTTTTGATGGTAAGCCCACAGGTCCATCACCTGACTCGTAAATTCCGAGCCGTTATCACACAACAGTGTACGAGGCGCTTCGCGTTTGGCCTTCAGTTCACCCAACACGCGCACGACATCTGACGCGCCCAATCGCTGGCCAACGTCAATGGCGAGCGCTTCGCGGGTGAAGACATCAATGATGGTCAGTGCGCGGAACCTCTGGCCGCTCGAAAGCTGGTCGGCAACAAAGTCCAAACTCCACACCTGATTTGCCGCCGTCGACTTCGCGCGTGCCGGGCGGCTCATCTGGGCGCGTCGTTTGCGATTTGGTCTGTAGCGCAGCGACAAACCTTCCTCCCGATACAGACGGTACAGCCGATTCTTGCTGACCTGATAGCCCTCCCGCAGGAGCAGCACGCGTATCTTCCGATATCCATACCGTACCCGCGTAGCCGCGATTTCACACATGCGCTGCCGCAATGCAGTCTGGGCGAGCGTCGTGAACCAGTGCTCGTTAAGGCATTCATCGCGGAACTTGCCGTTGAACGACTCAATGTATGCATTCTGCGTTGGCTTGCCAGCTTGAATCAATTTCAACGTCACGCCGTTGGCGTATGCCCATCGGTCGAGCGCACGGCTCGTAAACTCGGAGCCCTGGTCCGTTCGCAGCGCTTTGGGATAGCCTCGGAAACGCGTTGCCATATCCAGCTCTCGAGCGACATACAATCCCGAGATGCCGTGGTCCACGACGATATCGACAGCCTCCTTGGTGAAATCGTCGACGATGGTCAAGCACTTCAGACGCCACCCGTTCGAAAGCGCGTCCGTCACGAAGTCGATTGACCAAACCTCGTTGGGCCCATTCGGCAAAACCAGTTGCTCGCGTTCAATCATCACACCGCGGCGCCGGCGACGGCGCCGCGCGGCCAGTCCCGCTTCGCGGTAAAGGCGATGCACGCGCTTGTGGTTCGCGTGGATGTCGAGCATCGAATCGGCCGGTAGGTGCTTGAGCTTGTTGTTCTCCTGCCCCAACTCCTTTAGGCACTGCGCTTCGGAGACCGTCATCCCGCCGAACTTCGTTTTCCAGTTGTAGTAGGTCGCTTCCGAGATGCCGTACTTGCAGCACAGCTCCGCCGGCTTCAGGCCAGCCTCGGCTCCTTTCAAGATGCCGATGATTTGTTCTTCGTTAAATCGCTTCTTCATTGCCGTTCCTCTCTGGAACGGACTCTACAGCGTCACCGTACTAAACGCGGGGGATAGGTCAAGGCGCAAGTCGAGATACAATTTTTGCGCGGCTTAAATTTAAGCTTGACCAAAATTATGACGTAATCTAGATTCATTTCGGTAACAAGGAATGAGGTGGGGAATAAAGCGGATGCCTCGATCCAATCGGGTACTGAATGGGTCGACCTTGCGGGTATGAGTACTTCCGCGAATCGACATGGAGCAGACTCAGGCGCCGCCGTTGGCAGCTTTATTAGCACGCCGCCGATTGAAAGTGAATCAGGCAGACTGTCTTTCGATGTCGATGAGATAGGGCGCTGCTGGTGTATCGGATCGACTACTGTTGAACGCTTCGGCACCGCCATCGATTCAGAGCGAATTCGGCAAGCCAGCCGATCGCAAGGCGGCATGGTGACGTCGTCGAATGAGTGCACGCGCATGTCTGCTATTCATTGCAGATTTACTTCGGAGAATTAAACAGTTGGTTCAACGCCTCTGATTCCGGAACGGATGCATTCCGTGTTGCGATCGGCATTCGCAGCAAGACATTGCCGTGCTGCCGGCGGGGAAGGGGCGGGCAGTGTACTCGGCGCGTGTTGTGTCGAGTGGTGTCCTTGTCTAACGCGCGGGACGTTCGTGCTGCAATGCGCAGTCAGACATGCCGGCGCGCCGATCGGACGCGCCACGCACGAGTTATCTTGAAATTCTTGAAACGATCGGGAAACGAACCATGGCAATCGGCATCGGCGGATCGAGTGCAGCGACGGAACTGGCGAAACTCGGCGACATGACGAGCGGCATCGCGCCGATCCAGCCCGCAGAGTATGCCGCGCGAATCGAGCGCGCACAGGCGCTGATGACGCAGTATGGCCTCGATGCGATCTATGTCGAATCGGGGACGAACCTGCTCTACTTCACGGGTGTCGCATGGCGCCGCAGCGAACGCCTGACGGGCGCGCTGATTCCGGCGTCGGGGCCGGTGCAATATGTCGTGCCGGCGTTCGAGCGCGGCACGTTCATCGGCATGATGCAGATTTCCGGCGACATCCACTGTTGGGACGAGGACGAGAATCCGTATCAACTGCTCGCGGATGTCGTCGAACGCCGTGGAATCGGCGCCGGTACGCTCGGATTCGACGAATCCGCGCCGTATTTTATGTATGTGGGCATTCGCGAACGAGCACCGGCATTGCGCATTCGCAGCGCAGCGGACGTCACGCGTGCGTGCCGGATTCGCAAATCGGCGACCGAACTCGCGCTGATGCAGCGAGCAAACGACATGACGCTGCGCGTTCACCAGGCCGCGGCGGCGATCTTGAGAGAAGGCATCGCTACCGATGAAGTGCTCGACTTCATCGACGACGCACATCGCGCGGTGGGCGCGCGGCGCGGGTCGACATTCTGCATCGTGCTGTTCGGAGCGGACACGGCTTACCCGCACGGCGTCAAGCGTCCGAAGCGCCTCGAGCACAACGACATGGTGCTCATCGATACGGGCTGCCAACTATACGACTACCACTCCGACATCACGCGTACATACGTGTTCGGCAGTGCTGACGCGCGTCAGCGCGAAGTCTGGGAGCACGAGAAGCACGCCCAACGGATCGCGTTCGAGCGCGTGAAGGCGGGTGTCTCGGCGGAAGAGGGCGATCGTGCGGTCCGCACGTATCTGCAATCGATCGGCTATGGTCCGGGGTATACGTTGCCGGGTCTGCCGCATCGAACAGGACACGGAATCGGTCTCGACATCCACGAATGGCCCTATCTTGTCGGCGGCGATCGAACCGAGCTCGACGTAGGCATGTGCTTTAGCATCGAGCCGATGCTTTGCGTTCCGAACGAATTTGGGGTTCGTCACGAGGATCACGTCTACATCACCGCCGATGGCCCGCGATGGTTCACTCAGCCGGCAAGAAGCATCGATGATCCGTTCGGATTGGGTTGAGCATCCAAGCCGTTGTCGGGGGTGTCGGTGGTCGACGCTATCGATAGTGTCGGCACCTCGTTGTTACACGGCCGGCAGCGAAGGCATGTCGGCGGTCGGCGTCGACATCGGCATGACGAGCGAGTCGGCGGAGCGTGCGTTGTGTCCTGTACGTATCGCGCCGAGCGGCCGGATTTTTGCCGGTGATCGCTGCGTCCCAAAAACGTCTGACCATCGCCGATCACGCGCTGGTTCCGCTCCGAAAAAGTAATGAGGCCAACGCGGCATGCAAGCCGTATCCGAGGTTTGACGAACATTGCAGCCGCGGTGCGGACGTCGACTGCAGGGCGACGCGGATGATCATCTTGGACATCCAGAGTGCCTTGCATCGATTCGGACGGTGCCGCAGGCATCGCATTGCGGATGCGTCAACAACCTCGGCTGCATACCCGATCGCGAAGATCGGGATGCGTTCGCTCACGATATCGCTGTTGCGACGGCTCGGTTCGAAACGTCACAAGCAGCGTTTCAGCGTGACGCCAATTTCGGGAGCGCAACTGCGCGCGCAATCGGCGCACTTCGACATGTGCGACATCCGTCTGTCGCTCTAGGGCGACGCGTGCTGTGCGTTGATGCAATTCGCTCACGGCCTCAGTCGATCGCGTCGACTAACGGTGTGATGGACGCCGGATTGCGACGTACGATGCACACATCTTCGGTACTGCTATTCGCCGGCATCGATTGTCGGATTGCAGGCACGCGCCAACGCATACCGATCGTTCGCAACGGGTATACATTTCGCCGCTCGCTGCTTGGAAAATCGATGCTGATGTCTTGTGTATCTTGTGTATAGTCTGTTCGCGCCGGGCAGGGCTTGTTGCGTATCGGCCTGCGAGCCTGCCCGAACTCGCTGGCGCGGTGCTGGCCAGATCGCTCGCCGGCCGTGCGATGTCGGTCGTTTCTTTCGAGCAGGCAGCATCCAAATCGTCGCGTGGCGCGATTCATCTTCGGGCATGCCGGTGCGGCATGCCTGCGCGGCAGACCTTTCTCCTTTGCCGGAAGGTTGCGTTCGTTTAAGCTGGACGAAAATTTAAGCTTGACGCAATTTCACCCGAAAGGTAATTTTTTTGCCTATCGGCCGCGGCGATAGCGGCTGCGCGCTTACTGACATCAATTGGGACAGCCGATGATCGACCGACTGAAATACAGTTTTCCCGACCTCACATCCTACTGCGCATCGATCGTCGACACGCATGCAGGGCTGTCTCGTCTGATCGACACGCTACAGCTCGACGCGCTCGTGGTCACGTCCCAGGACGAATACATCTCCGAGTGGCTGCCGCGCTGCAATAACCCGCGCTACGCGTTGTCCGGATTCGACGGTTCGGTGGGCTCGGGCATGTTCCTGAGCGCCGCCGCGGCGAAACGCATCGGCGCGCCGCAATTCGTGCTGTTCGTCGACGGCCGCTATCACTTGCAGGCGGAAAGGCAGTGCGATCCCGCGCTCGTGCAGGTCGAGAAACTGGGGCTCAACGTTGCGATGTGGCCGGCGATTGCCGACTGGCTCGCCGCGCACGCAGCCGAAATCAAGCGCGTCGGCTACGATGCGCCGCGATTGAGCGTCGCGCAGCGCGAGCGCTTGTTCGCGCACACCGCGAACGCCGGATTGCAATGGGCGGGTCTTGTAGGGGGCGAGATCGGTAAGGCGATCGAATTGCCGGGCTGGAGCGTCGAGCGGCCGATCTTCGAGTTGCCGCGATCGGTGACGGGCGTCGATATCGCGGAGAACATCGCGACGCTGAACAGGCGCATCGGCGAGCATCTCGGCGATTCGCACGCGAAGGCCGCGTTTCTTTCTTGCGCGGCGGACGATCTGAGCTATTTGCTGAACAGCCGCGGCTACCATCTGCCGTACGCGTCGTCGCACGTCGGCTTTCTGTTCGTCGTCGGCGAGGCCGTCGCGCTGTTTCTGCCGGACGGTTTCGATCGCTGCGCGGTGCGGATCGAATCGTATCCGGCGCTGCGCGTGATCCGCAACGACGTCGCCGAGCTCGAGCGCTTCCTCGCGCAATTCGACGTCGAGCACGTGTACTACGGCTTCGAAGCGGTCAACTGCGCGCTGCCCGATACGATGCGCCGCGTGTGGCCCGGCGCCCGTCACGTCGATCACAATCCGGTCGAAGCGATGCGCGCGAGCAAGACGCCGCAGGTGCTGGACCAGTTCCGCGACGCGTTCGCGCGCGGCTCCGAGGCGATTGCCGAGGCGATGCGCTGGGCGAAGACGGGCGAGCCGGGCAAGCGGCATTCGGAATTCGATCTCGCGCGCGTGATCAGCGAGGCATACGCCGCGCGCTCGGCCGTGGCGCTCAGCTTCACGACGGTGGCGGCGAACGGCGCGAACAGCGCATCCGCGCACTACACGGCGGTGAGCCCCGACGTCGAGCTGACGGAAGGCGAACTCGTGCTGCTCGACAGCGGCGCGTATTTCGGCGGCGGCTTCGCGACCGATTGCACACGCGTCGTGCTGCGTCGGACCCGCGCCGATACGCAGCCGCAGCCGTGGCAACGCGAGATCTACACGGTCGCGCTGAAGGCGTGCATCAAGGGGCTCGTCACGCGCTTCTCGAAGGACGCGACGGGTGCGGACGTCGACGCAGCCGTGCGCGATGTCTGCCGCGCGCACGGCTACGACTACAACCACGGCACGGGGCACGGAATCGGCATTCACGTGCATGAAGGCGGCGTGCGATTCAACATGGGCTCGAAGTACGGCCTCGTGCCGAACGCGGTGATTTCGGTCGAGCCGGGCATTTATTTGCCGGGCAAGGGCGGCGTGCGCATCGAGAACATCGTCGTCATTCATCCGAGCGATCAAGAGCCGAATGCGATGGAGTTCGAAAACCTCGTGACGGTCGGCTACGACTGGGATCTGATCGATCTCGATCTGCTCGCCGATGACGAGCGCGCCTATCTGCGTGATTACGAGCGGTTGTGCGTCGAGCGCGGCACGAACGTCACGCATTGCCCGCTGCTGTAGAGAGAGACGTGCGGTGCGCCGGACGCGCGCCGGACGTGAAAAGAAAAAACGCCGCCGGATGATCGCCCGGCGGCGTTTTTTTGCGAGCGCTCGGTGAGTGTGCCGACTGCGGCGCGACCGAGCGTCGCGCGCCGCCCGCCGCGCGCGTCACGCGACGCGCGTTTCGCTCCAGCGGTTCGCGCGACGGAAGGTGCCGATGTCGTTGAAGCGCACGCCGACCGCGCGCATCGCCGCGTGCGCCCGCTTCGCGGTCAGCTGGCGGATGTAGAACGGATCGCGCACGACGAAGTGGTGAATCGCATGCGTGCTGCCGAAGTTGAAGCAGAACAACTGCACCGGAATCAGCCACCACGGATTGAGCACTTGCGTTTGCTGGATGACGTTGCGCGAATCGATGTCGCCGAAGTAGTGCATGTTCGAGCTGATGAAGTTGATGCAGAAGCTGCGCACGAAATTCGGCCCGAGCCAGGTCACCGCGAGAAAGTCGACGACATGCATTGCCTGCTGGACGAACGTCGGCACGTCCGGCTGATAGCCGAGCGCATGCAGCGCGAAAAGCCCGACGTGGTATGCGATGAACGCATGCCAGAGCACGAAGTAGACGTGGCCGATCGGCATGTACGACATCAGTTGCTCGACGCGCAGCCGCACGCGATCGCCGCGCTGCTGGGCAGGCTGCGCCGCGACGTACTGCAGCACCTTGCGGCGCATGCCGAGCGGCCGCAGCGCGACGGCGAGCATGCCGTCGGCGAGCATCAGCAGGCGCTTCAGGCCCCAGCGCTCGCCGTTGGTGATTCCGTATTCCTCGAGATCGGATTCGCCGCCCGACACCTTGTGATGGTGCAGATGCATGCGGCGACGCGTCCACGGGTTGATCGTGCCGGGGCGGGTGAGCCAGCAGAGCGTCATCATCAGATGATAGGCCCACGGCGTCTTCTTGAAGTACATCAAGTGGATCAGGTCGTGCTCGAGTTCGTGGATCAGCGACGTCGCGAGCGTCGCGACGGGGAGCGCGACGTACCACGCGATCACGCCCGTCGCATACAGATATGCGCTGCCGAGCAGCGTCGCGACACACAGCGCCATCACCGTCGCGCCGACGAGATTCTGATTGTCGAGCAGCGGGTATTTCGCGCGCACGGCGTCGCTCGCGGCGTTGACCTCGTTGCGAACGTACGCGACCTTTTCCGCGTCGTTCTTGAAGCGCAAAGTCTTGGACTTGTTCATTGTTCGAATCCGTATCCCTGAAATCGGCGGTGTGCCGATAACACCATCTTAGAGCCGCCGGCGCATCGCGCGTGAGAGCCGGTCGTGCCAAAGGGCGAGTCATTTGAGGCCAATTTGCGGCACTGCGATGTGTCATCTGAGGCCATCCGTCGCTATAATCGGCCGGTCAACGCTCGGAGTCGATGCATGGCCACGTCCATTCCGGACCCTACGAGGCAATTGAACAAGGCGACCGTGTCGTCGGCGTATGCACTCTTCATGCTGATGCTGGCCGAGGAGCGCGGCATTGCCGATGCGGACATTCTCGCGAACACGGGCGTCACGCGCGCGAAGCTCGAAGAGCCGAACGCGCGCATCACGCCGCTGCAGCAGGCGGCGATCGTGTTCAATTTGCTCGGGAAAACGAACGATCCGTCGATCGCGATCGAGATCGGCTTGCGCAGCAGTCTGACGAAGTCGGGGCTGATCGGCTTCGGCCTGATGAGTTGCGCGACGCTCGGCGAGGCGATCCAGCTCGGCATCCGCTATCTGCCGACGCGCGTGCCGTTCTTTTCCGTGCGTCTCACGGAATTCGAGCACACCGTGCAGATCGACATCCTCGAAGCGTTTCCGCTCGGCAGGCTGCGGCAATTCGCCGTCGAGAACTTCATGGTCGAGACGGCGATCCTGTTCAACTCGTTGCTCACGCCGTCGCATGACAAGACGATGAAGGCGAACGCCGAGCTGTGCTTCGAGTGGCCCGAGCCGCCTTATTTCGCGCGTTACCGCGATCGCCTGCCGCGCTGTCATTTCGATGCGCCCGCCAATCAGATCCGCTGCGAAGCCGCGCTGCTCGACGAGCCGATCAAGACCGCGAACGCGCAGACCGCTCAGATGATCGTCCAGCAGTGCGAAGCGGAGCTCGCGCGGCTCGGCTATGCGGAGAGCATCGTCGAGCGCGTGCGCAATCTGCTGATCCGCGGCAGCGACGGCTACCCGTCGCTCGACGAACTCGCGCGCGAGCTGCATCTGTCCGAGCGCACGCTCAAGCGCAAGCTGAGCGACTACGGCGCGACGTATTCGGCGCTGCTCGACGAAATCCGGCTGCGCGACGCGCTGCGCCTGCTCGAAGGCACGCTGCTGACGGTCGACGAGATCGCGGTGCGCGTCGGTTACACGGATCGGGCGAACTTCAGCCGCGCGTTCCGGCGCTGGACGGGCACGTCGCCGAGCAGCCGGCGCTGAGCGCGACGCGCGGCCCCGCGATTGCGCGACGCGCCTCGTCCCGGAGAGACGAGGCCGATGCATGCCTGAAGTGCGCGCAACGCGCATTTCGGATACACCTGTCGCGAGCAGGGACGTTCGCGTTCGCGTCGATGCGTTTTCGCGACATCGCGTACGCATTGCTTCGGCGATCTCAAGCCGCAATTCCCCACGCAAAATAGGATATGCCGGCAAGCTTGTGTTGCGCTGGCTCAAGGCATACGATTTTTGGACGGCGGCGCGAGATGCGCGGCGTAGTGCGAGATCGGTGCGAACGGCTCGTGTGCGTGCGCATGCCGCGTCGGGATTCCCGGCTTTCGTCACGACTCGTTCAACACGCTCCGCAACATGACTTCCGTTCTTCTTCTCGAAAACATTCACGACAGCGCATCCCGGTATTTCATCGACGCGAACGTCGAAATCGAGCGGCGCAAGGGCGCGCTCGCCGGCGACGAGCTCAAGCGCGCGCTGCAGCCTCATCAACTGATCGGCATTCGCTCGGCGACGCATCTGATGCGCGACGAGATCGACGCCGCGCGGCATCTGCTCGCGATCGGTTGCTTTTGCATCGGCACGTCGCAGGTCGATTTGTCGGCCGCCGCGCACCACGGCATTCCGGTGTTCAACGCGCCGTTCTCGAATACGCGATCGGTCGCGGAGCTCGTGATCGCGGAGGCGATCCTGCTGCTGCGGCGCGTGCCGGAGAAAAGCGCGCTCGCGCACGCGGGCGAATGGGCGAAGGGCGCGGGCGGATCGTTCGAGACGCGCGGCAAGACGATCGCGATCGTCGGCTACGGCAACATCGGCGCGCAGGTGGGCGTGCTGGCCGAGGCGCTCGGCATGAAGGTCGTCTATTTCGACGTGCAGGCGAAGCTGTCGCTCGGTTCCGCGCAGCCCGCGCGTTCGCTCGGTGAGGCGATCGCGCAGGCGGACGTCGTCACGCTGCACGTGCCGGCGAACGCGTCGACGCGCAACATGATCGATGCTGCCGTGCTCGCGCAATTCAAATCGAATGCAATCCTGATCAATGCGTCGCGCGGCACCGTCGTCGATATCGATGCGCTGCGCGACGCGCTCGCGCAAAAGCACCTGAGCGGCGCCGCGATCGACGTGTTTCCGCACGAGCCGAAGAGCAACGCGGATCGCTTCGAATCCGTGCTGCAAGGATTGCCGAACGTGATCCTGACGCCGCACATCGGCGGCAGCACGCAGGAAGCGCAGGAGAGCATCGGCGCGGAAGTGTCGTCGAAGCTCGTCGCGTTCCTGACGCGAGGCGATACCGCGGGCGCGGTCAATTTTCCGCAAGTGAGCCCCGGCGAATGCACGTCGGCCGCGCGGCTCCTGAACGTGCACGGCAACACGCCGGGCGTGCTTGCGGTGCTCAACACGCTGCTCGCGCAGGAAGGCGCGAATGTCGTCGCGCAGCATTTGCAGACGCGCGGCGACATCGGCTATGTGGTGACCGATCTCGACCGGGTGCCGTCGGATGCATTTCTCGACAAGCTGAGCCGCGATCGCGCATTCACGCGCAGCCGGCTGCTTCGCAGCGCATGAGGCGGCGCGCGGGCGTAATGGCAAGGGACCGGGCGTCATGCGGCATGCATCTTTGATGCACTGCCGCAGCCCTGTCGATTTTGACAGCGTTGGATTTCTCGCGCCCCGCGTGTAATATTGCGCTCCAATCGAATCGTCGCGCGACGACGGCGCTCGAACGGATCACCGAATCCGGAGCGCACGAGCGACAGGCTCGCCCATTCGCGTTACACGGCAGAGCCGGAATTGGCCGCGACGAATCACATCGCCGAGACGCGATGCACGCTCGATGGAGTCGAATCGAGATCCTGAGATTTACATAGAACAATAACGAATTTATCTGGGGAAGGGGGTTCGTGTATCGTGCGGCTTTCGATCCGCACGCTGTCGGTGTTCCATCCGGCGTCCTTATGACACCGCTTCGGCGGCGTCGTGCGCGCACGCTTGCATCCCGAACGATTGCACGAAGCCCGCGCGGCGGTTCGCGCTTGGGTCTGCCGCGGCTGACAGGCGTTTCATCGGCGTCGTGCACGACATGTGCGAGTGCGTTCGCGCCGATTTCTCGAAGAGGGCTGACGATGCAGTTCGAAGAGTTGAGCGATGACGAATGGGCGCGTATCGAGGGATTGCTGGCGGCGCAGCCGGTGAGGAACACACGCTGCGGCCGGCCGCGCGCGCAGGCGCGGGCGGTCGCGAACGCCGTGTTGTGGGTGTTGACGACGGGCGAGTGCTGGGCCGCGCTGCCGCGTCGCTATCCGTCGTCGCCGACTTGCCGCCGTCGTTTCGACGAATGGTCCGCGGACGGCACGCTTGCCGCGTTCGTCGAGCGATTGCGTTCGGCCGGGCGGCAGGTGGAACTGCGCGATCGGATCGGCTCGGCCGATGCGAAGCCGCACGCGCGGGCGCGCCGCCGGTTCCGGCACAACGCGCTCTGGAGCAGCCCTGAATCCTGGTGCGCGCCGGCCGCCGGCGGCGGCGCGGCCGATGCGGGCAGGGACGGCCGCGCGCCGGAATGCGGAGAGGGCGGCGCGGGCTGACGGACGGCGGTGCGTGCGATGCTTCGCGTTGCGGGCTGTGGAATTCGTCGTCGCGGCCCGGTGACGCTCGGCGGTCGACGAGCAATCGACCGGTTGCGAATGGCCCGTAGTATGCCGCGCGCGTTCGATGTCGTGGCTGGGCGTGATGCAAACGGCCGCGCGAGCGTGTGTCGCTCGACGCATCCATCGACGCGTTCGAGCATGCCCGCCCATTCGATCCTCGTGCAATGCGCGATTGCCTGATTTGGCCGATGCGACGAGCAATCGCGCCGTATCCCATGCGAGCGGCGAACGGATGTCGGCGCATCGTCCGTCGCAAGCGAGCCGCGCTCGGCGTTTCGCTCGCGACAAGTGCGACAGGCGAGGACCTACGCCGCTTGCCAGCGCGCGGCCGCGACGTCGATCTTGCGCGGAATCAGCTTGAGGCTCGCAAACGTATCGGCGATTTGCTGCTGATATGCGAGCGCCGAGGCGTCGATCGGCTGCACGCCGTAGCTTGCGCGCTTCAACGCGCGTTCGAGCGTCGCCGTGTCGAGGCCGACGAGCGGTGACAATTGCGCCGCGACGGCGGCCACGTTCTCGCGCGCCCAGCGATCGACCGCGCCGACTTCGTCGAGCAGCGCGCGCACGAGTTGCGGCTCGGAGTCGGCGAACTTCCGGCTCGCGAGGTAGTACTGCGTGTTGTTCACGAGCCCCTCTCCGTTCGCGATCACGCGCGCGTTCGCTTGCCGCTCGACCGCGGCGAGATAGGGGTCCCAGATCACCCAGGCGTCGACGCCGCGTTGCGCGAACGCCGCGCGTGCGTCGGCGGGCGCGAGATAGACGGGCGTGATGTCGCGGTAGTCGATCTTCGCGCGCTGCAGCGCCTTGACGAGCAGAAAGTGAACGTTCGAGCCTTTGTTGAGCGCGATCTTTTTGCCGCGCAGATCGGCGAGCGCGCGAATCGGCGAATCGTGCGGCACGACGATCGCTTCGCCCTGCGGCGCGGGCGGCTCGCTGCCGACGTAGACGAAATCGACGCCGCCCGCGAGCGCGAACACGGGCGGCGTCTCGCCGACGGTGCCGACGTCGATCGCGCCGGCGTTCAGGCCTTCGAGCAGTTGCGGCCCGCCGGGAAACTCGACCCACTGGATCGCGACGTGCTGATCTGCGAGCCGCTTCTCGAGCGAGCCGCGCGCTTTCAGGACGACGAAGTTGCCGTATTTCTGGTAGCCGATCCGCAGCGTTTTCGCGTTGCGCTGCGCGTGCGCGGCGCCGCTTGCCGACAACGCGGCGAGGCCGCCCAACAGCGGGGCGGCGAACGCGGCCGCGCCCGCCGCTTTGAGCAGCGTGCGTCGCGTGTCGTCGTGGGCGCGGGGGAGAGCGGTGGTGGTGCGAGGCGTATCGTGATCGGTCATGTGGCTTTTCGGTCGATGCGGTTCTTGCGCGCGATGCGATCGCGCCGCTTGCACGATTCGCGGCCGCGCGGCCGCGTCGCGAATCCGTCGTCATCATCGTCGGCGCGCGCGAAGCGGGTCAATGGCCGGCTTCGACTTTGTTCTGCTATCGATTTCGCGTGAAAGAATTTGTGAGCGTGGCGTGGCTCGGCTTGGCGTGCGTGTGTGCGAGGGCGCAGAACACAGGGCACGGAACACGGAACACGGAACACGGAACACGGAGCACAGAGCACAGAGCACAGAGCACAGAGCACAGAGCACAGAGCACAGAGCACAGAGCACAGAGCACAGAGCATCGCCGATGAATGCCTGCCGTGCGCGCGTGGCGCATTGGTCGAGCGCATGTCGGCGCGTCGAGCATTCGTGGCGCGCCACATCGCGCCCGGCTCGGACCGCCATGCTCGATGCGCGGCGATTATCGGGTGGCGCAGTGCACAGGCTTGACGGTGCGATTTCGGGAGCGGGAAGCGGGCGACCGAGCCGGGCCCTGAGCATCCGATGAGCGTTGTCGCACGGAGGAACTCGACGACCATCGCCCGGTTCGACGCTCGAGGATTCGCGCTCCAACATCATCGAGCGGCCCGGCGCACGGCACTCGAGCGCCAGGCGTGCGAATCCCGAGCCCCGCAGCCCGCCTGGGCGGAACCGATCCATCTCCGCGAAAGCACGATTGCTGCGTCGCAGCGCCCACGCCTGCCGCCGATCCCGCCCGGTGCGCCCCTGCTTTTCATGAGTCACGATCGATTTCATAATAGGCGCGCCGCGGGATCGCGCGACATGCCCGAGCAGCGAGCAAGCTTGCCGATGGGGGGAACCAGAATGGGCGAGTTGGCGGACGAATCGAGAATTTTCCTGTCGACGCTACAGCCGGAGCGCCGCGAGCGCAGGCTCGCGATGACGGCGGTGGTGCTGTCCGTGGTCCTGTTCGCCACGCTCGCGCCGTTCGTGCGCATCCAGATGCCGCAGGTCTGGGCGTTCATTCCGATCTATCAGTCGGCGATCGTGATCTGCGATCTGATCACGGCGGGCCTGCTGCTCGGCCAGTTCGGCATCCTGCGCACCACGTCGCTCGTCGTGCTCGCCGGCGGCTATTTGTTCACGGCCTGCATGGCGAGCGTGCACATGCTCACGTTCCCCGGCCTCTTCCTGCCGAGCGGACTGCTCGACGCGGGCCCGCAGACGACCGCATGGCTCTACATGTTCTGGCACGGCGGCTTTCCGCTTTGCGTCATCGCCTATACGTTCGTCAGCCGCCGCGAGCGCGGGCAGCCGCTCTACACCGGGCGGCTCGCGCTGCCCGTGATCGCCTGCGTCGGCACGGCGCTCGTCGCGACGGGCGCGTTCGCCGCGCTCGCGACGAGCGGCCGCGAACTGCTGCCCGCGATCATGCAGAATCAGCACTACACGCCGCTCATGCGCGGCGTCGTCACGACGGTCTGGCTGACGACGCTCGGTGCGCTGATCCTGCTCGCGGCGCGTCGGCCGCATTCGGTGCTCGATCTGTGGCTCGTCGTCGTGCTGTGCGCGTGGCTCCTCGACATTGCGCTGTCGGCCGTCCTCAATCACGGGCGCTTCGATCTCGGCTTCTACGCGGGGCGCATCTACGGCCTCGTCGCGTCGAGCTTCGTGCTGCTCGCGCTGTTGCTCGAGAACGGCAAGCTGTACGCGCGCACGGTTCATGCGCTGCAGGGCGAGCGGGTCGAGCACCGGCGCGTGCAGGAGAAAACCGTGCAGTTGAACGAAGCGAACGAGCTGCTCGAGCAGCGCGTCGCCGAGCGCACGCGCGAGCTGCTCGCCGCGAACAGCGAGCTGCGGCGCGAGATCGCCGAGCGCGAGCGCGCGGAGGAGGCGCTCGCGCGCTCGCGCGAAGAGCTGCGCGAGATCGCCGCGATCAGTTCGACCGCGCGCGAGCAGGAGCGCGGCCGCATCGCGCGCGAGTTGCACGACGAGCTCGCGCAGACGCTCGCGATGCTGCGGCTCGATCTCGAACGCGTGTCGACGGCGGGCAATGAGCTCGCGGGACGCTTCTCGGAGATGCGCGGGCTGCTCGACGGCGCGGTGGCGGCGACGCGCCGGATCGCGTCCGATCTGCGGCCGCTGATGCTCGACGATCTCGGGCTCGTCCCGGCGATCCAGTGGCTCGTGCAGGCGTTCCAGCAGCGGCACGGAATCGATTGCTCGCTGATCGTCGAGCCGCCCGAGCTCGATCTCGGCGAGCCGCAGGCGAGCACGACGTTCCGCATCCTGCAGGAATCGCTGACGAACGTCGGGCGTCACGCGCGCGCATCGCACGTCGACATCCGGCTCATCGCCGACGATCGCGAGGTGATGCTGTGCATCCGCGACGACGGCGTCGGCTTCGACACCGCGAATCCGCGCAAGCCGAATTCGTTCGGGCTCGTCGGCCTGCGCGAGCGCGCGTACCTGGTGCAGGGCACGCTGTCGGTGGAGACGGCGCCGGGGCAGGGTACGGCAATCGAGGTCCATATTCCGCTCGTGCAGTCGCACGGCGTGACTGTCCTGCAAAGCGGCGAGCTGCGCGAGTGACGCGGCGGTGCGGTGTGGCGCGGTGAGGTGCGATGTGGTGCGATGTGGTGCGGCGAAGCCGCCGCGCGCGTCAGCGGCCGGCGCCCGGGCTGCGCGGGTCGATCACGACTTCGCCGTCTTCCTTCGTGAACGGGCCGCGCAGCGGCGACGGCAGGATCTCCAGCACGCGCTCGGACGGCCGGCAGAGCCGCACGCCGAGCGGCGTGACGACGAACGGCCGGTTGATCAGGATCGGATGCGCGAGCATCGCGTCGATCAGTTGCGCGTCGGTGAGCGTCGCGTCGGCGAGGCCGAGCTCCGCATACGGCGTGCCCTTCTCGCGCAGCGCGTCGCGCACCGCGAGACCCGCGTCGGCGATCAGCCTGACGAGCGTCGCGCGTTCGGGCGGCGCGTTCAGATATTCGACGATGCGCGGCTCGATGCCGGCGTGGCGGATCATGGCGAGCGTGTTGCGCGACGTGCCGCAGTCGGGGTTGTGATAGATCGTGACGGACATCATGGACCTCGCTGGATTTCGGTCAGGCGTCGCGCTCGAGCGCCGACGCATACCAGCGGCGCGACCGGTTGGCGACGCCGACGACGAACAGCATGACGGGCACTTCGATCAGCACGCCGACCACCGTGGCGAGCGCGGCGCCCGAGCGCACGCCGAACAGGCTGATCGCGGTCGCGACCGCGAGCTCGAAGAAATTGCTCGCCGCGATGAGGCTCGACGGCCCGGCGACGCAGTGCGCGACGCGCAGGCGCCGGTTGACGAGATACGCGAGCCCCGAGTTGAAGAGCACTTGCAGCGTGATCGGCACGGCGAGGAGCGCGATGACGAGCGGCGCGTCGACGATCGCCTGGCCCTGGAACGCGAACAGCAGCACGAGCGTCGCGAGGAGCGCGGCGATCGACCACGGGCCGAGCGCGGCGATCGTGCGTTGCAGGCGGTTCTCGCCGCGCGCGAGCAGCACGCGGCGCAAGCACTGCGCGAAGGCGACGGGCGCGACGATGTAAAGGCCGACCGACACGAGCAGCGTGTCCCAGGGCACGACGATCGCCGACAGGCCGAGCAGCAGCGCGACGAGCGGCGCGAATGCGACGACCATCACCGCGTCGTTCAGCGCGACCTGCGACAGCGTGAAATACGGATCGCCGTCGCAGAGCTGCGACCACACGAACACCATCGCGGTGCACGGCGCCGCGGCGAGCAGGATCAGGCCGGCGACGTAGCTGTCGAGCTCGCTCGCGGGCAGCCAATGCGCGAACAGGTGGCGCACGAATAGCCAGCCGAGGAGCGCCATCGAGAACGGCTTGACGAGCCAGTTGACGGCGAGCGTGACGCCGATCCCGCGCCAGTGTCGCCCGACTTGCGAGAGCGACGCGAAGTCGATCTTCAGCAGCATCGGCACGATCATCACCCAGATCAGCAGGCCGACGGGGACGTTCACGTGCGCGATCTCGAGCCGCGCGAGCGCATGGAAGAAGCCGGGCAACAGCTTACCGAGCGCGATGCCGGCGACGATGCAAAGCGCGACCCACGCGCTCAGATAGCGCTCGAAGAAGCCGATCGCCGGGCGGGGCGGCAGGCCGATGCGGGCCGATTGCGTCATTGCCCGGCCTCCTTGCAAACGGCGCCGCGCGCGATGCCGCAAGGCGCGCCCGCGCAGCAGTTGTCGGTCAGAAAGCCGATCAGCTCGTTCATCGCGCCGAAGTTGGCGGAGTAGATCACGTAGCGGCCTTCCTGGCGCGCGTGCACGAGCGACGCGTGCGCGAGGTCCTTCAAATGGAACGACAGGCGCGATGGCGCGATGTCGAGCGCTTGGGCGAGATCGCCGGCCGGCATGCCGTCCGCGCCGGCGACGACGAGCAGGCGGTAGATCGCGAGCCGGGATTCATGAGCGAGCGCGCCGAGCGCGCGGATGACGATGGATGAGTCCATGCGCGGAGGATAGCCGCATCGATTCATTATTTCAAGAAATATTGAAATAATGCGGCGGCGGAGCAGGCGGCCGTTGCTCGTGCCGGCCTGCTTCGCTTTGTCCCGTTCACGTTGTCCGGCCCTCCGCCCATGCCGTCCCGGCCCTCGCGAGCCGGCGGCAGCAACCGGCGCGCTGCCGGCTCGGCGGGCGCGGCGCGCGGCGTTGCGCGAACGAGCGGCGAAGCGGCGCCAGAGCGCATTCTTCGAAAAGGCGCGAACAAAAGTCGACAGCACGCCGCAACGCGTTTCGATAGAATCGCCGATCCTTACATCGTGTTTTCGTCGAGCGGGCGCGCGCCGTCCGCGCGGCTTACGACGCGGCATCGGACGCGGCATGCGCCGCGATTCGCCGCTTCCCGCGATGGTCCGCCCATCCTCACTTCGCCTCGCGCTTCCCGCCGTTCATGGTTCAACACGCAATCGCCTCGACGCCGTCGCCGACGCGCGCCGCATCCGCCTTCCTCCGCCGCGCGCCGCGCGCGTTGCCGATCGTCGCGCTCGTGTGCGCCGCCGCGCTTCTCGCGGCCGGCTGCCGCGAGCGCGAAGAGCCGCCGCGCGGCGTCATGCCGGTGCTGAGCGCATCGTTCAAGCCGACGAGCGGCTTCGTCGTGCCCGTCGCGATCGCGGGCAAGACGTATCACTTTCTCGTCGACACGGGCGCGAGCCACACGGTGATCGACAATCGGCTCGCGCAGTCGATCACGCAGCCGTCGACCGACGAACAGATTCCGATCGCGTACCGGACGATGCTCGAAAAAGGCCTGACGACCTCGGATGGCGTGCTGCCGCAGGAGCGCGTGCGCCTGTGGCAGCCGCTGCCGATCGCGCTCGGCAGCTACGAAGTGCCGAGCTTCTATCCGTGGCTCGGCCTCGATCTGTCGTTGCTGTCGCAGGTGTTCGGCACGCGGATCGACGGCGTCGTCGGCATCGAGATCTTTCGCCAGCTGAGCTGGATCGCCGACAATCGCAGCGGCACGCTGACGGCGTGGCGCAATCCGCCGGCCGGGCAGCGCTTTCAGCATTGCGTCCCGTATCAGGACAGCTTCGGCCAGTCGCCCGCCGTGAGCGTCGATTTCGGCGATCAATGGGCGATGTTCCGCTTCGATACGGGCGCGCGCCATTCGATCGTGTCGGCGCCGACGCTCGCGTTCCTCGCCGGCCGTCAGGCCGCCAAGCCGCTCGGCGGCACGGTGCCGAGCGTGTCGGCGAACGGCGTCGGCCAGTCGCGCGATTACTTCGCGAAAGGGCTGTCGTTCGACGGCAAGCCGATCGGCAGCCTGCGCATCGCCGAAGGCGGCGGCGACATGCTCGGGATGAACTTCCTCGCGCGCCTCGATCGCTACATGTTCGTGCCGAGCACGATGGAGTTTTGCTACGACGCGAGCCGCTTCACGCGGGACGATCCGCGGCCGCTGCGCACGATCGCGATCCGCTTCGTCGACGGCCATGTCGAGCTGTTCCACAATCGTCCGGACGATCTCGCGCGCTACGGCCTCGAGAACGGCGACGTGCTCGTCGAGATCGACGGCAAGCGCGTCGATCCTTCGGCGATCGACGACGCGCGCGACCGACTGAGCACCGCGCCTTCGGGATCGCTCGAAATCGAGGTCGAACGCGGCGGCGAGCGCCGCCGCGTGCGGATTTGACGCACGGCGTTCGTCCGGCCGCGCGCGTCACGCGCCGCGGCCGCGTCGGCCCGCGCGGACCAGCCGCGCGTAACGCATTGCCGAATAAGGAAAAAGATCGCGACGCCGAGCGAGGCGTCGCGGGGCATTGCGCTTGGCGGGCGAGCGACTAAATTCAAAAAGCATGAGATTTGCGATCGAGCGGCCAATCGACTATCAATATAAAGAAGTACTCGATTGACATGAATCAACGCAAATCAACGGCGCTCATGAGATTTTCGCGTCATTGAAAATTTGAACAACAAGTTCCCATGAGACCAATGAAAGCGATGGTGCGCGCGACGGACCCGCTTGCCTCACGAGCCGCAGGGGCGGCTCGCGTCGATGGCGGGAACTGCATGCCTTGCCGGAGAGGATGACAGTGACCTCGAGACCCACCGCTGTACTTGCCGTGCTGTGCGGCTTGCTGAGCCAGACGGCGCTATCCCAGGAACCCCAGACGGAGCGCGCGCCCGACACGATGGAGGCGCGCGTGCTCGCATGCGCCGCATGCCACGGCCGGCGAGGCGAGGGGACGTCGAACGACTACTTCCCGCGCCTGTCCGGCAAGCCCGCCGGCTATCTGTACAACCAGCTCGTCGCGTTTCGCGACGGCCGGCGCAAGTACCCGCCGATGAACTATCTGCTCGCGTACCTGCCGGACGCGTACCTGCACCGGATCGCCGACCACTTCGCGAGCCAGCGGCCGCCGTTCCCGGCGATCGCGGCGCCCGCCGTCGCGCCCGCGGCGCTCGAGAGCGGCCGGCAGCTCGTGAAATCGGGCGACCCGTCGCGCAAGATTCCCGCGTGCGCGTCGTGCCACGGCGCGGCGCTGACGGGCATGGAGCCCGCCGTGCCGGGCCTGCTCGGCCTGCACGCCGAATACCTGAGCGCGCAGCTCGGCGCGTGGCGTTACGGCACCCGCACGTCGATCGCGCCCGACTGCATGCAACAGGTCGCATCCCGCCTCACCGACACGGACGTGACCGCCATCTCCGCGTGGCTCGCTACGCAGCCCGCGCCCGCGAACCCGTCGCCCGCCCCCGCGGGCTCGCTCGACATGCCGCTCGCATGCGGTAGCGAACCGCGTTAATGGAGGCCTCGGTGCACAAGCATTTGATCGTCAAATTCCGCGGTGCGCTCGCGAATGCCGCGTTCGCGCTGCTCGCGGCGGCGTTCGCCGCATCCGCCGCGCACGCGCAGCCCGCCGCCGACGCGGCGAGCGTCAAGCGCGGCGAATATCTGGCGCGCGCGGGCGACTGCATCGCGTGCCATACGGTGCCGGGCGAGAAGCTCTTCGCGGGCGGCCGCGCGATGCCGACGCCGTTCGGCACGCTGTATTCGCCGAACATCACGCCCGACAACGAGGCGGGCATCGGCAAATGGACGGCCGACGAGTTCTACACGATGATGCACACCGGGCGTTCGCGCGACGGCTCGCTGCTGTACCCGGCGATGCCGTTCGCCGCGTACACGAAGGTCACGCGCGCGGATTCGGACGCGATCTTCGCGTACCTGCGCTCGGTGCCGCCCGTGAAGCTCGCGAACCGGCCGCACGACATGCGCTTTCCGTACAACAACCGGCAGCTGCTGATCGGCTGGCGCACGCTGTTCTTCAAGGAGGGCGAATATCAGCCGGACAACTCGAAGTCGGCGGAATGGAATCGCGGCGCGTATCTCGTGCAGGGGCTCGGCCATTGCTCGATGTGCCACACCGCGATCAACGCGCTCGGCGGCAGCTCCGAATCGAACGCGTTCGAGGGCGGACTGATTCCGATGCAGGCGTGGTACGCGCCTTCGCTCACGTCGAACCGGGAAGCGGGGCTCGGCGACTGGAGCATCGCCGACATCACGGGGCTCCTGCAGGCGGGCGCATCGCATCGCGGCGCGGTGTACGGGCCGATGGCCGAAGTCGTCTACGACAGCCTGCAGCACCTGTCCGACGACGACGTGCGCGCGATGGCCGTGTATCTGAAGTCGCTGCCGCAGCGCGGCGGCGAGGCCGAGGCCGCGCTGAAGACGACGATGCCCGCATCGGAGCAGGCGCGCCTCCACAAGCTCGGCGCGAAGATCTACGACGCGCAGTGCGCGAGCTGCCACGGCAAGACGGGGCGCGGCAAGACGCCCGCGTTCCCGCCGCTCGCGGGCAACCAGTCGATCCAGATGACCTCCGCGGTGAACCCGATCCGCATGGTGCTGAACGGCGGCTATGCGCCCGGCACCGCGAAGAATCCCGAGCCCTACGGCATGCCGCCGTTCGCCCAGTCGCTGTCGGACGACGAAGTGGCTGCCGTGACGACGTTCATCCGCACCGCCTGGGGCAATCGCGGCACGCCGGTTTCCGCGAAGGAAGCCAACGCGCTGCGTTCCGCTCCGCTCTATTGAGGACATCATGAGCGACACTTCCCAACGACACGGGGGCGACCCCGAACCGCACGACGACGCGGTCGACGAGATCGTCCGCGCGGGGCCGCGCGGCGCGCTCGCGCTTGCCGGCACCGCGACCGCGATCGTGATCGCGCTGTGGTTCGCCTTTTACTTTCTCGTCTTCCTGCCTCGCGGCGTGATCCAATAAAACGGCTCCCATGTCCAAACAACCTATGCCAGACCGTCTCGACGGCGCGCAGCTCGCGGCCCGGATCGAGCGCAGGTGGGCGATCCTGGCCGTCGGCCTGATGGTCGTCCTCGTCGCCATGATGGTGTTCACCGGCCTGCATTGGGCGATGATGCCGCCGTCGCGCGTCGAAACGATCGATCCGACGACGCTGCACGTCTCCGGCGAATTCGTCGAGAGCAACCTCGGCACCGCGCGCGAGCCGGACGGCTCGGTCACGGTGCGCGTGATCGGCCAGCAGTATTCGTTCACGCCGCAGTGCATCCTCGTGCCGGCGAACACGCCCGTCACGTTCCGCGCGACGAGCGCGGACGTCGTGCACGGCTTCCTCATCACCGACACCAACATCAACTCGATGCTCGAGCCCGGCTACGTCGCGACGTTCCGGACGACCTTCGACAAGCCGAGGGACCACCTGATGCCGTGCCACGAGTATTGCGGCACGGGGCACGAGGGGATGTGGGCGCACGTCAAGGTCATTGACCGTGCGGAATTCGACAAACTGGCGTCCGGCGCGCGGAGACTGAGCTGTGTTAAAGAATAATCGACTGGTGCTCGCCCACTTCTGGCTCGCGTTCGCGGTGTTCGGCGTCGCGCTGCTGCTCGGCGCGTGGCAGATGCTCGCGCGCAGCCCGCTGCATCCTTGGCTCGGCAATCCCGAGCTCTACTATCGTTCGGTGACGGCGCACGGCTCCGTGATGGGCTACGTGTTCCCGACGCTGATCGCGATGGGCTTCGGCTACGCGATCAGCGAGCTCGCGCTCAAGATGCCGCTCGTCGGCCGCCGCTGGGCGTGGACGGGCTTCTGGCTGATCGCGCTCGGCTCGGTCGTCGCGATGACGCCCGTGTCGCTCGGCCTGTCGTCGGTGCTGTACACGTTCTATCCGCCGATGATCGGCAGCCCGTTCTACTACCTCGGCGTCGTGCTCGTCGTCGTCGGCTCGTGGATCTGGGTCGCGCTGATGTCGGTGAACCTGTATGCGTGGAAGAAGGGCAATCGCGGCAAGCCGATCCCGCTCGCGATGTTCGCGAACGTCGCGGGCGCGTATCTGTGGGGCTGGACCGCGGTCGGCGCCGCGATCGAGATCCTGTTCCAGATCCTGCCCGTCGCGGTCGGGCTCAAGTCGACGATCGACGCGGGCCTCGCGCGCGTGTTCTTCTCGTGGACGCTGCATGCGATCGTCTACTTCTGGCTGATCCCCGCGTACATCGCGTACTACACGCTCGTGCCGCGCGCGATCGGCGGCAAGCTGTACAGCGACGGGATGGCGCGCATCTCGTTCATCCTGTTCCTCGTCGGCGCGATGCCGATCGGCATTCACCACCTGTTCGCCGATCCGCAGGTGGGCTCCGGCTTCAAGTTCCTGCAATCGGTGTTCACGGCGCTCGTCGCGGTGCCGACGCTCCTCACGGTGTTCACGGTGTGCGCGTCGGTCGAGATCGCGGCGCGCCTGCGCGGCGGCAAGGGCGCGTTCGGCTGGCTGCGCGCGCTGCCGTGGCACGAGCCGATGATGCTCGCCGTCGCGTTCTCGTTCGTGATGCTCGGCTTCGGCGGCGCGGGCGGGCTCATCAACATGAGCTACCAGCTCGATTCGACGATCCACAACACGCAGTGGATCACGGGCCACTTCCACCTGATCTTCGGCGGCGCTGTCGTCATCATGTACTTCGCGATCGCCTACGAGCTGTGGCCGCATCTGACGGGCCGCGCGCTCGGCAGCCTGCGCCTCGTCAAGACGCAGCTGTGGCTGTGGTTCATCGGGATGATCGTCACGACGTTCCCGTGGCACTACGTCGGCATCCTCGGCATGCCGCGCCGGATGGCCTATTACGACTACAGCGACCCCGCGCTCGCGCCGCAGGCGGCGTGGGTGATCATGTCCGTCGTCGGCGCGCTGATCCTCGTCGCGTCGGCCGTGCTGTTCTTCGTCGTGCTGATACGCAGCCATTGCGGCGCGAAGGTGAAGCCCGCCGAGTTCACGTTCAGCTCGGCCGTCCACGAGCCGAAGACGCTGCCCGTCGCGCTCAACAGCTTCGCGCTGTGGATCGCGCTGATGATCGGCCTCACGGTCGTCAACTACGGCTATCCGATCGCGCAGCTGATGGCGCTCAAGCAACCGTCGGTGCCGGCGATCTACATGGGGGCACAGCGATGAGCACGGAACGTCTGTTTTCGATTCGCAACCGCTGGTTCACGGTCAGTGTCGGTCTCACGCTGTTCGCGGTGGTCGCGTCGGTGCTGATCGGCTTCGTCTGGCTGCCGTCGGTGCAGAAGGACGCGCAGTTCCAGGGCATCTGGAACGCGATCTGCAGCGCGGCCGGCGTGCCGCGCGCATGGCTCGCGTCGCAGCCGGAGCCGGCGCCTTCGGCCGTCAAGACGAGCACGGTCGTCGTCACGCCGCAGATGATGGCGGGCGCGGACAGCCTGTCGATCGGCCGCGGCGCGACGCTCGCGATGCGCTGCACGATGTGTCACGGCGCGCGCGGGATGAGCGATGCGAATTCGCCGAACCTCGCGGGCCAGTACGCGGTCGTCATCTACAAGCAGTTGAAGGACTTCCAGACGGGCGCGCGCACGAACGCGGTGATGGCGCCGATGGTCGCGAACCTCACCGACCAGGACATGCGCGATCTCGCGGCGTTCTACTCGTATCTGCCGCACACCGCGACGCAGCTCGCCGCCGCGCCGCCGAAGATCGTCGCGAGCGGCGCGCCGATGCGCAACATCGCGCCGTGCGCGTCGTGCCACGGCGGGATGGACAACAAGGTCGGCGGGCCGCGGCTCGAAGGCGAGCCGGAGGTCTACATCAACGCGCAGTTGCGGGCGTTCGCGTCGGGCGCGCGGCACAACGACATCAGCGAGCAGATGCGCAACGTCGCGCGACAGATGACGCCCGGCGAGATCGCGGCCGCCGCGCGGTATTACGCGGGCCGGCCCTGACGGGCGGCGCGGTTGCGGCCGCGCTCCGGCGCGAGCCGCGAAGGTGGCGGGCGCGCACGAACGCTGCGTCGCAGGCAACGCCGCATTGAAAGAAGCGGCAAACGGGGCGGGCCCGTTTGCCGCTTCTTGTTGATGACGGTCGATGAAGGAAGGCGGGCGCGTAGTGCGATGCGCACCGGGCGGGATATCGCGGTTCCGTGGCGGCGGGCTTCGGCGTGCGTTGGCGGATCGCCATCGCGCGGCGGCTGACGATGTTCGCCGGGGCCGACGATGCCCGGAAGCGCCAACGGTGCTCGAAAGGGCAGGCGGGGCGCGGCGGCCGCGTTGCGTCAGGCGCGCGAGCCGCGGCGCTTCGCGCTGCGCGGCGAGCGGGTGGGGGCGAGTGCGAGCGCATCGAACCGTCCGTCGCCGCGTGCCGCATGCGTCGCCGCATCGCGTGTGCGGCCGCGTTGCGCGCGGCTGCCGCGCGCACTATTTGTCGTCGGCCTGCGCGTCGTGAAAGAAGCGCCCGAGCTCGGTCGCGAGCTCGTTGAGCACGCCCATTTCCTGCTGCGTGATCTTGCGCGCCGGCTGGCCGGCCGACCAGTCGCCGTACAGCAGCGCGACCGCGTTTTGCTCCGCGGTCACGGGCAGCAGCACGAACGCGCGCGCGTCGTCGAACGCGTCCCGATACCACGCGGGCAGCCGCTTGACCATCTTCGGATCATGCGCGTTCTCGATGAAGATGCCGACCGAGTTCGTGATCGCGAGATGGAACACGTCGGGCTGGAACGCCTCGTGAAAGCGCAACTGTTCAAGCGTGGCGTCGACGTTCGGCCCGAAGCCGAGCCGCGCGGCGAACATGCCGTCGTCGCGCCGCACGAACATCACGGTGCGCGTGAACGCGAGGCCCGCGAGCACGCTTTCGGACGCGAGCGCGAGCACCGGGCCGAGCACGTGCTCGGACGGCAGCGCGCGCAGATCCGCGAGGCCCGCTTCGAGGCACGCCTGCGGCGTCGACGCGCCGCGCGCGATCTTGTCCGCGTTCGCGCGCAGCTCGACGATCTCGCGCATCACCGTGTCGCTCGTCTCTTCGCGCGACAGCGACGCCGCGATCTCGGCGAGCTCGTCCGCGCCGGTGCCGAGCGCGCCGTGAAAGCGGTGCGCGAGCGCCGCGATCCGTGCGTCGCGCTGCTGCGCGTGCAACGACGTGAGCGCGGTCGCGACGTCGGTCGAGCAGTGGCTCACCGCGCGCAGCCACTGGACGTCGTGCGGCGCGCCGTCGTTCGCGTCGAAGCGCGCCATGCCCGCGCGGATCAGCTCCGGCAGCCGCCAGCGCGACGCCGCCTCGAGGCCGATCTCGTCGAAGCCGACGCCGAGCACCGTGCGGCACGCGGCTTCGTCGTCGTCGTCATGCTCGGCCGCGCGCCGGCGGATCGCTTCCCACTCGGCGTCGAGATAGCAGACGACGAGCAGCTTGCCGACCTGGCGCATCAACGTGCAGACAACCGCTTCCTCGCCCGCGCGCAGATCGACATGCTCGGTCAGCTTGCGCGCGACGCAGCCCGACAGCAGCGCGCGGTTCAGTTCGAGCTTCGCGTCGATGCGGCGCGGCGCGCTGTGATGGAAATGGTCGACGAGCTTGAGCCCGACGACGAGATGGCCGACGGCGTCCATGCCGAGCACCATCAGCGCACGCGTGACGGTCGTGATGTTGCCGCCGAACGCCATGTACATCGCCGAGTTCGCGAGCCGCAGCACTTTTTGCGTCAGCGCGAAATCCGACAGCACGACGCGCACGAGCGCCGTGAAGTCGAGATCGTCGTTCTTCATCGCGGCCATCGTCGCGCGCAGCGCGTCCGACAGCAGCGGAAAATCGCCGCGCTCGTTCATCCGGGCCCAGAGCTTGTCGAGCAGCGCCGTTCGCGGCAGTTGTGCGGTGATTGGCATACGAATCAGTGATTGATGAAGCCGGCGGCGGGCGTCATGCGGCTTCGTGCAGATAAAGCTCCTGCGCCTCGAAGCGCTGCGCGAGCTCGTCCGACGGCAGCGCGCGGCAGACGAGCCAGCCCTGGATGTGGTTGCAGCCCATCTCCGTCAGCAGCGTGCGCTGCGCCTCGGTCTCGACGCCCTCGGCGACGAGCTCGAGCTCGAGCGTCTGCGCAAGGCCGACGACCGCCGACACGATCGCGCGGTCGTTTCTCGACGTCAACAGATTTTCGACGAAACTTCTGTCGATCTTCAACTTCGCGAGCGGGAAGCTCTGCAGGTACGCAAGGCTCGAATAGCCGGTGCCGAAATCGTCGACCGCGAACCGGATGCCGAGCTCGGTCACTTCCTCGAGCAGCGTCTTCGCGTGATGCGGATCGTGCATCAGAAGGCTTTCGGTGATCTCGAGAACGATCCGGCACGGATCGATGCCCGTCAGCTTGATCGCGTCGCGCACGCTCTGCGTGAAGCGCGGATCGCGGAACTGCTGCGGCGACACGTTGACGGCCACGTATTGCAGCGCGATGCCTTGCCGGTCCCACGACACGAGCTGCATGCACGCGGCCTTCAGCACCCAGTTGCCGAGATAGTTGATGAGGCCGATCGACTCCGCGAGCGGAATGAACGTTGCCGGCGCGACGAGCCCGTGCACCGGGTGATGCCAACGGATCAGCGCCTCGACGCCGACGACGGCGCCCGTGTGGCTCTTCGTGATCGGCTGGAAGTGCAGCGAGAACTCGCCGTTGCGCACGCCGTTGTAGAGATCGGCCTCGAGCTTCAGGCGCTCGGCGTCGGCCGGATCGTCGGTCGGCTGGTGGAACGCGAGCGCGTTGCCGCCCGCCGCCTTCGCCCGCGAGAGAGCGCGGTCCGCGCGCCGCAGCAGCGGACTGTGGTGCTGCGCGTGCTTCGACGCGGCGCGCGCGTCCGGATAGATCGCGATGCCGACGCTCGCCGACAGGTGCACGGCCTGCCCGTCGTACGCGTACGGCCGCTGCACGGCCGTCTGCAGCTGTCGGGCGAGCGCCTCGGCCGCGTCGATCGCGTCGATGCGCGTGGGCGCGTTCAGCATCACCGCGAACTTGTCGCTCGCGACGCGCGCGAGCCGTTCGCCGCGGGTCGCGAGCCGCTGCAGCCGCTGGGCGGTGTCGCGCAGCAGCGCGTCGCCCGCGTCGTAGCCGAGCGCGCGGTTGATTCGCTGGTAGTCGTCGAGATCGAGCAGCAAAAGCGCGGTGCAGCCGCCGCCTTCGTCGGCCGTCTTTTGCGCGCGCATCAGCGCGGGCAGCAGCGCGGACAGGTTGTCGAGCCCCGTCATCGGGTCGTGGTGCAGCTCGTAGGTGAGCCGCGCCTCGATCGCCCGCCACGACGACACGTCGAACGCCGCGATCGCGAAGCCGTCGACGCCGTGGTGGCGGCTGCGCACCGCGCGCACCTCGACGTCGAGCGGGTAGGTCAGCGACTTGACGAGACAGAGCGTCGCCTTCTCGACGTCGCCCGACGCGGACGCGCGGGCGAGCAGGCCGTCGAGCGTCGCGGTATCCTGCTCGGGGATCAGGTCGCGCAGCGTGAGCGTGTGCAGATATTCGCGGTGGTAGCCGATGAAGCGCAGGCCCGCGTCGGACACGTACAGGAAGCGCAGATCGCGGTCGACGTGAGCGAGGAAATCGACCGCACCGACGGTTTGCTCCAGCCAGCTTCGGACCGTATCGTCGGCGCGCGGCGTGCCGGCGCGCGCGGGCATCAGCGCGCCGCCCGACCAGGCGAAGCGGCGGAGCTTGTGAAATGCGGCGCGCCAGGAGCCTTTGCGGGGCGTCTTGTTCCTGATGGCTTCCATGTATCTCGCTGGCGTGAAGGGGCTGGAACCGGTGTCCGGACGCAATAACGGCGCATTGTGCCGATTCTTTAGCGTCAGGGAAGAAAGGATCTAGAGCATTTCGTCATGTGCGGCAGTTCGGCATGCGAACGCGACTGGACGGCTTGCCGGGTGCCGGACCCTGTTGAACGTATGGACATTCGAAGACGAGGACTCAGATGAATCGAAAACTGGCATCGGGCGCGGCGGCCGCGCTCTTCGCGCTGTACACGGTCGCGGCCCATGCGGTGCTGAAGGTCGGCGATGCGGCGCCCGACTTCAGCGCGCAGGCGTCGCTCGGCGGCAAGACTTACACGTACTCGCTCGCCGACGCGCTGAAGAAGGGCCCCGTCGTGCTGTACTTCTATCCGGCCGCGTTCACGACCGGCTGCACGATCGAGGCGCACGCGTTCGCCGACGCGGTCGATGCTTACAAACAGTATGGCGCGACGGTGATCGGCGTCTCGGCGGACGACATCGAGACGCTGACGAAGTTTTCGGTCAGCGAGTGCCGCAGCAAGTTCCCGGTCGCCGCCGATCCGGATGCGAAGATCATCCGCGAGTACGACGCGAAGCTGCCGGCGATTTCGAAGGCGAACCGCGTGTCGTACGTGATTTCGCCGGAAGGGAAGATCCTCTACGAGTACACGAGCCTGTCGCCCGACAAGCACGTCGAGAACACGCTGAACGCGGTGAAGGCGTGGGCGGCGTCGCACAAGCAGCCGTGACGCGGGCGGCGGCCGCGTGAGGCGGGCCAAGGCGGGGGCGGCGCCGTGTCAGGAGGGCTGCCCATCGCGCGGAGCGCGAAGCATGCCGGGCGCGATGCCGGCAGTTGAGGCCGGCAGTTGGGGCCGGCAGCGGGTGCCGGCGACTGAGGCCGGAAGCGGAGGCCGGAAGCGGAGGCCGGCAGCGGAGGCCGGCCGGCGCGCTGCGCGCCCCGGCTCGTTCGTTCAGGCGCGCAGCGCCTGCTCGATCGGCACGCCGCCGCCGACGAAGCCGATCGTCTTCTTCGAGATGCCGAGCTTGATCGCCTCGATCGCCGCCCATGCGACGTCCTGTCGCGCGACGGGCGCTGAGTCGTCGAGGCGATCCTCGGTGAGCGCGATCTTGCCGACGCCCGGATCGTCGGACAGCGGACCCGGCCGCAGGATCACGTAGTCGATGCCCGATGCGATCACGCGGTCGTCGCCTTCGCGCTTCATCTGCGAATAGTGGCGCAGGAACTCGGGGCTGCGCTCCGGCCAGTATGCGGAGAGCGAGCTGATCACGACGAGCTTCTGCACGTTGTGCGCCTTCGCGTATTCGGCCGCGCGCGCAACCGCGTCGCGGTCGACCTGCTCCTCTTCGGCCGCGCCTTCGGATTCGGCGGAGCCCGCCGCGTAGATCGCGTGCGTGATTCCGTTGAATGCGGACGAGAAGTCCGCCGTCAGATCGGCGACGACGACTTTCGCGCCCGGCAGCGCGAAATCCGGCCGGCGCACCAGCGCCGTGACCTCGAAATCCTGCTGCTTGAGCAGCAGGTCCGCGAGCGCGCGGCCCGTGCGGCCGGACGCGCCAATCAGCAGTACCTTCATCGACATGAAACCACTCCTTGCATGGCGTTGCGTCAATGGCGCCCTCTGAACGAGGGACTGACGACGAACGTACAAGTGTATGCCGAATTCGCGTCCGATCGGTGGCGCCGAAACGAGATTCGGATCAAGCGCCGACGTGCGACGGCGGGCTGGCGCACATGGCGGCGCGCGCGCTCCGGTCCGGCCGATCGCGACTGCGGGCGGCGTGCGCGGGCGGCGCGCCGGCGCGATGGTGCTGCCGCCGCGCGCGGGGCCCGCTCATTTATGAATAGGCGAAGGGCTTCGTATCAGGCGTAAGCATTTGTGACATCGCGGCGTCGCCTGCGATCGCGCATCGGGCGATGCGCCGGCGGGCGGCGCGCCCGGTGCGGTTCGGGCCGGGCGAGACGGCCAGAATGGGGCGGGCCCGTTCGAGACTCCCGTCCGGGATCGCCCAGTTTGCGAGTGGCGGCGACGCGGACGGCCCGCGCGCCCGGCGCGCGCCGTCCGCGTGCGACATGCGTGCGACATGCGTGCGACATGCGTGCGACATGCGTGCGACATGCGTGCGACATGCGTGCGACATGCGTGCGACATGCGTGCGACATGCGTGCGACATGCGTGCGACATGCGTGCGACATGCGTGCGACATGCGTGCGACATGCGTGCGACATGCGTGCGACATGCGTGCGACGCGCAGCCGAAGCCGGCCGACCGGCGCGGCTCGCATCGCGCGCGCCCGGCGCGTCAATCGCCCACGATGGCCGCGTTGCCCGACGTCCCGCGGTTCCGGCGCTTTTCCGCCCACACGCGCAGCCGGTCCATGTACAGGTAGACGACGGGCGTCGTATAGAGCGTCAGCATCTGCGACACGATGAGGCCGCCCGCGATCGCGATCCCGAGCGGCGCGCGCAGCTCGGCGCCGTCGCCGCGCCCGAACGCGAGCGGCAGCGCGCCGAGGAGCGCCGCCATCGTCGTCATCATGATCGGCCGAAAGCGCAGCAGGCATGCCTCGTGGATCGCGTCGAACGACGACTTGCCTTGCCGCGACGCATCGATCGCGAAATCGACCATCATGATCGCGTTCTTCTTCACGATGCCGATGAGGAGAATCACGCCGATCAGCGCGATGATGCTGAACTCGGTCTTGAAGAGCAGCAGGCCGAGCAGCGCGCCCACGCCCGCCGACGGCAGCGTCGACAGGATCGTCACCGGGTGGATGTAGCTCTCGTACAGGATGCCGAGCACGATGTAGACGGCCGCGAGCGCGGCGAGGATCAGGACCGGCTGATCCTTCAGCGACTGCTGGAACGCTTGCGCGGTGCCCTGGAAGCTGCCCTGGATCGTCGGCGGCACGCCGATCTGCGCCATCGTCTGGTAGATCACCTGCGTCGCCTTCGACAGCGACACGCCGGGCGGCAGGTTGAACGAGATCGTCGTCGCGACGAACAGGCCCTGGTGGTTGACCGACAAGGGCGTCGTGCTCGGCCCGAAGCGCGCGATCGCGGAGAGCGGCACCATCGTCGACTTAGACGTCGACACCGACGCGCCCGACGACGCGCTCGACTTGCCGCTCGACGAGATCGAGTTGAGCGCCTGGTTGCGCGCCGAATCGGCGGCGATCGCGGCGGCGCTCTGCGCGGCCGTGCCGGCCGTCGACGCGCGCGTCGACGTCGCGACGTAGGTGCCCGCCGCCGCGTTCGTCGTCTGCGCGCCGCTCGCGCTGCCGCCCGACGTGCTCACGTACACCTGGTTCAGCATCTCCGGGCTCTGCCAGTATTGCGGCGCGACTTCCATCACGACGTGGTACTGGTTGAGCGCGTTGTAGATCGTCGACACCTGGCGCTGGCCGAACGCATCGTACAGCGTGTTGTCGATCTGCGCGGGCTTGATGCCGAGGCGCGCGGCCGTCGCGCGGTCGATCGTCACCATCGACTCGAGGCCGCCTTGCTGCTGGTCGGAATTCACGTCGGCGAGTTCGGGGCGTTTCTGCAGCGCCTCCGTCAGGATCGGCCCCCATTTGTACAGATCGGCCGACGAATCGCCGAGCAGCGTGAACTGATACTGCGCGTTGCTCTGCCGGCCGCCCATCCGGATGTCCTGCGCCGCCTGCAGGAACGTGCGCGCGCCCGCGACGTGCGACAGCGGCTCGCGCAGCTGCTGAATCACCTGGTCGGCCGACAGCTTGCGCTGCGGCTTGTCCTTCAGCGCGACGAACATGAAGCCCGAGTTGGTCTGCGTGCCGCCCGTGAAGCCCGCGACGTTGGCGACGTTCGGATTCGCGCTCACGATGCGCATCATCTCGGTGAACTTGAGCTTCATCGCCTGGAACGACGTCGTCTGGTCGGCCTGGATGCCGCCGATCATGAGCCCCGTGTCCTGCTGCGGGAAGAAGCCCTTCGGCACGACGACGTAGAGGAACACGTTGAGCGCGATCGTCGCGGCGAGCGTCATCAGGATCGTGCGCGGATGGCGCAGCGCCCACGACAGCGTGCGCTCGTAGCCGCGCTGCATCCGCTCGAAGCCGCGCTCGAGCCAGCGCGCGAAGCGGCTCTCGTCCCGCGGATCGTGCGGCTCGGGCAGAAGGCGCGCGCACATCATCGGCGTGAGCGTGAGCGACACGACGAGCGACACGGCGATCGCGAGCGACAGCGTGAGCGCGAACTCGCGGAACAGCCGCCCGACGATGCCGCCCATCAGCAGGATCGGCAGGAACACCGCGACGAGCGACAGGCTGATCGACAGCACCGTGAAGCCGACCTCGCGCGCGCCGTCGAACGCGGCCTGCAGGCGCGGCGTGCCGTTCTCGATGTGGCGCGAGATGTTTTCGAGCACGACGATCGCGTCGTCGACGACGAAGCCCGTCGCGACGATGAGCGCCATCAGCGACAGGTTGTTCAGCGAGAACCCGAGCAGGTACATCGCGCCGAACGTGCCGACGATCGAGATCGGCACGGCGACGCTCGGGATCAGCGTCGCGCGCCAGTTGCGCAGGAACAGGAACACGACCATCACGACGAGGCTCACCGCGATGAGCAGCGTGTGCTCGGTGTCGGCGAGCGACGCGCGGATCGTGCGCGAGCGGTCGAGCACCGGCGCCACCTTGATGTCGGCGGGCAGCGCGGCCGTGAGCTGCGGCAGCGCCGCCTTCACGCGGTCGATCGTCTCGATGATGTTCGCGCCGGGCGACCGGTAGAGAATCACGAGCACCGCGCGCTCGCCGTTCGCGAGGCCGAGGTTGCGCAGGTCCTCGACCGAGTCGACGACGCTCGACACGTCCGAGAGGCTCACGGCCGCGTTGTTGCGGTACGCGATCACGAGATCCTTGTACTGCGACGCCTGAGACGCCTGGTCGTTCGTGTACAGCTGGTAGTGGTTCGGGCCGAACTCGATCGCGCCTTTCGGGCTGTTCGCGTTCGCCGACGCGAGCGCGGCGCGCACGTCCTCGAGGCCGATCCCGTAGTGAAAGAGCGCGTGCGGCTCGAGCTCGACGCGCACGGCCGGGTTCGCCGAGCCGCTCAAGCTCACCTGGCCGATGCCGTCGATCTGCGACAGCGATTGCTGGAGCACCGTCGACGCGGCGTCGTACAGCTTCGCGGGCGAGGCCGTCTTCGACGTGAGCGACACGACCATGATCGGCGAATCGGCCGGATTGACCTTGCGGTACGTCGGGTTGCTCTTCAGGCTCGCCGGCAGATCGGCGCGCGCGGCGTTGATGGCCGCCTGCACGTCGCGCGCGGCGCCGTCGATGTCGCGGTTCAGGTTGAACTGCAGCACGATCCGCGCGTTGCCGACCGAGCTCATCGACGTCATCTCGGAGACGTCGGCGATCGAGCCCAGGTGCCGCTCGAGCGGGCTTGTCACGCTCGTCGCGACGGTCTCGGGGCTCGCGCCGGGCAGCGACGCCTGCACCATGATCGTCGGGAAATCGACTTGCGGCAGCGGCGAGACGGGCAGCTTGACGAACGCGAACAGGCCGGCGAGCGCGATCCCGAGCGCGAGCAGCGTCGTCGCGACGGGGCGGGTGATGAACGGGCGCGACAGGTTCATTTACGCGTCCGGATGCGCGGCCGCCGGGCCGGAGCGATCGAAGAAGCCGCGGATGCGGCGCGCGAGCGCGTCGAAGCCGAGGTAGATCACGGGCGTCGTGAAGAGCGTGAGCACTTGCGACACGATGAGCCCGCCCGCGATCGCGATCCCGAGCGGCTGGCGCAGCTCGGAGCCCGCGCCGGAGCCGACGATGAGCGGCACCGCGCCGAGGAGCGCCGCGAGCGTGGTCATCAGGATCGGCCGAAAGCGCAACAGGCACGCCTGGTAGATCGCCTCGCGCGGCGGCTTGCCCTCGACGCGCTCCGCCTCGAGCGCGAAGTCGATCATCATGATCGCGTTCTTCTTCACGATGCCGATCAAGAGCACGATGCCGATGATCCCGATGATGTCGAGGTCGTGGCCGGTGATCATCAGCGCGAGCAGCGCGCCGACGCCCGCCGACGGCAGCGTCGACAGGATCGTGATCGGATGGATGTAGCTCTCGTACAGCACGCCGAGCACGATGTACATCGTGATGATCGCGGCGAGGATCAGGAACAGCTGGTTCGACAGCGACGCCTGGAACGCGAGCGCCGCGCCCTGGAAGCGCGTCTGGAACGACGCGGGCAGCCCGAGCTCGCGCTCGGCCGCCTCGATCGCCTTGACCGCCTCGCCGAGCGACGCGCCCTGAGCGAGGTTGAACGAGATCGTCGTCGCCGGGAACTGCGACAGGTGCGACACGAGAAGCGGCGCCGGCCGCTCGTGGAACGTCGCGATCGAAGCGAGCGGCACCTGCCCGCCGCCCGCCGACGGCAGGTAGATGCCGTTGAGCGAATCGGCGTAGTGCTGCATCTGCGGCTCGGATTCGAGGATCACGCGGTACTGGTTCGACTGCGTGAAGATCGTCGACACGATCCGCTGGCCGTACGCGTCGTAGAGCGCGTTGTCGACGGTCGCGGGCGTGATCCCGAAGCGCGCGGCGTTCGCGCGGTCGATCTCGATGTAGACCGATTTGCCGCTGTTTTGCAGATCGGTCGCGACGTCGGCGAGCGACGGCTCCTTCTTCAGCCGCTCGACGAGCTTCGGCACCCAGGTCGCGAACTCTTCCGCATTCGGGCTCGTCAGCATGAACTGATACTGCGTCGGGCTCACCGTCGAATCGATCGTCAGATCCTGCACCGGCTGCATGTAGAGCGAAATGCCCGTGACGTTCGCCACCTGCTGCTGCAGCGAGCGGATCACGTCGCTCGCCGATTCGCTGCGCTCGTCGCGCGGCTTCAGGTTGATCAGCATGCGGCCGCTGTTGAGCGTGATGTTCGAGCCGTCGACGCCGATGAACGACGTGAGGCTCACGACGTCCGGGTTCTTCAGGATCTCGGCGGCGAGCGCCTGCTGGCGCTCGGCCATCGCGCCGTACGACACCGCCTGCGGCGCCTGCGTGATCGCCTGGATCACGCCGGTGTCCTGCGTCGGGAAGAAGCCCTTCGGAATCACGACGTAGAGGAGGGCGGTGAGCGCGAGCGTCAGCACCGCGACGACGAGCGTGGAGCGCTGCCGGTTCAGCACCCACTGCAGCGCGACGCCGTAGCGCGCGATCACGCGGTCGATCAGCGCGTGCACCTTCGCCTCGAAGCGGTGGCTCTCGGGCGGCGGCGTGTGGCGCAGGAGCTTCGCGCACATCATCGGCACGAGCGTGAGCGACACGACGGCCGAGATCACGATCGTCACCGCGAGCGTGATCGCGAACTCGTGAAAGAGGCGCCCGACGACGTCGCCCATGAAGAGCAGCGGAATCAGCACGGCGATGAGCGACACCGTCAGCGAGATGATCGTGAAGCCGATCTGCTTCGAGCCCTTCAGCGCCGCCTCGAGCGCCGAATCGCCTTCCTCGACGTAGCGCGCGATGTTCTCGATCATCACGATCGCGTCGTCGACGACGAAGCCCGTGGCGATCGTGAGCGCCATCAGCGACAGGTTGTTCAGCGAGAAGCCCGACAGGTACATCACCGCGAGCGTGCCGATCAGCGACAGCGGCACCGACAGGCTCGGGATGATCGTCGCGTAGACGTTCGCGAGGAACAGGTACATCACCAGCACGACGAGCACGACCGCGAGCGCGAGCTCGAACTGCACGTCGCGCACGGCGGCGCGGATCATCGTCGTGCGGTCGGTGACGATCTGCACGTCGAGCGCGGCGGGCAGCGATTCCTGCAGCTTCGGCAGGATCGCCTTGATGTTGTCGACCGTCTGGATCACGTTCGCGCCCGGCTGCCGCTGCACGTTCAGGATGATCGCGGGCTCGGAATCGACCCACGCGCCGAGCTTCGTGTTCTCCGAGCCGGCGACGACTTTCGCGACGTCGGTCAGCATCACGGGCCGGCCGTTCTTGTACGCGACGACGGCGTCGTTGTACTGGTCGGCGCTCGTCAGCTGGTCGTTCGCGTTGATCGTGTACGCGCGCGTCGGGCCGTCGAAGTTGCCCTTCGGCGTGTTGACGTTCAGGTTCGAGATGGTCGTGCGCAGGTCGTCGAGGTTCAGGCCGTACGACGCGAGCGCGAGCGGGTTCGCCTGAATCCGCACGGCCGGCCGGTTGCCGCCCGACAGGCTGACGAGGCCGACGCCCGACACCTGCGAGATCTTCATCGCGAGCCGCGTGTCGGCGAGATCCTGCACCTGCGTGAGCGGCAGCGTCTTCGACGTGACGGCGAGCGTGATGACGGGCGCGTCGGCCGGATTGACCTTCGCGTAGATGGGCGGCGCGGGCAGGTCCGACGGCAACAGGTTACCGGCCGCGTTGATGGCGGCCTGCACTTCCTGCTCGGCGATGTCGAGCGGCAGGTCGAGGCTGAACTGCAGCGTGATCACCGACGCGCCCGCCGAGCTTTGCGACGACATCTGGTTGAGCGACGGCATCTGCCCGAACTGCCGCTCGAGCGGCGCGGTGACGGACGAGGTCATCACCTCGGGGCTCGCGCCCGGATAGAAGGTCTGGACCTGGATCGTCGGATAGTCGACCTCGGGGAGCGCCGCGAGCGGCAGGAAGCGCAGCGCGACGAGACCGGCGAGCATGATCGCCGCCATCAGCAGCGCGGTGCCGACCGGGCGAAGAATGAAGACGCGGGACGGGTTCATCGGTCAGCCGGCGTCATTGCGATTGTGCCTGCGACGCGCCGCGGCGGCGATGCCCGCCGTGCGCGCCGGACGCGGCCGATGCGCCTTTCGCGCCCGACGCCTGCTTCGGCTGCTCGGCCGGGACCGTGATCGCCGAGCCCTCGCGCAGCCGGTCGGAGCCGTCCGTCACGACGCGCTCGCCGGCCGCGAGCCCGTCGACGATGCTCGTGCGCTCGCCGTCGACGGGGCCGGGCTTCACCTTGCGCACGGTCACGGTGTTGTCCGGCTTCACGACATAGACGAACTGGCCGATCGAGCCGGTGAGCACGGCCGACGTCGGCACGATCGTCGCGTCGCGCATCGTGTCGACGAGAAGGCGCGTGTTGACGAACTGATTCGGGAACAGCAGGTTGTTCTTGTTCTCGAACGACGCACGCAGCTTCACGGTGCCGGTGGTCGTGTCGATCTGGTTGTCGAGCGTGTCGAGCATGCCGGTTTCGAGCGGCGACGTGTTGTTGCGGTTGTACGCGGTGATCGACAGCTTGTTGCCGGCGCTCACCTGCTTGAGGATCGCGGGCAGGTTGTCTTCCGAGGTCGTGAAGATGACGCTCATCGGCTGCAGCTGCGTGATGACGACGATGCCGTTCGTGTCCGACGGCGTCACGTAGTTGCCCGGATCGACCTGGCGCAGGCCGACGCGGCCCGACACGGGCGCCGTGATCCGCGCGTACGTGAGGTTGAGCTTCGCGGAATCGATCGCCGCGCGGTCGATCTGCACGGTGCCTTCGTATTGCTTGACGAGCGACGCCTGCGTGTCGGCCGTCTGCTTCGCGATCGAGTCTTGAGCGACGAGCGTCTGGTAGCGCTTCAGGTCGAGGCGCGCGGTCGCGAGGAGCGCCTCGTCGCGCGCGAGCGCGCCCTGCGCGTTCGCGAGCGAGATCTCGTACGGGCGCGGATCGACTTGCGCGAGCACGTCGCCTTTCTTGACGATCTGGCCTTCCTGGAACGACACCGACTGCAGGTAGCCGGACAGCTGGGTCCGCACGGTCACGTTCGCGAGCGGCGTGACGGTGCCGAGCGAATTGAGGACGATCGGCATCTCGCCGCGCGCCGCGGTCGCGACCTGGACGGGCTGCGGCAGGTTCGCGAGCGCGGCCGGCCCGCCGCGCTTGCGCGCGCCGCTTTGCTGGCTCGCGGCGGTCGAGTCGCCGCCGCTCTTCCACGGATGCCACCACAGCAGGCCGCCGGCCACGACGGCCGCGATCGCGCAGAACGCGATCAGCTTGCGGCGCGGGCGGGGGGCTTCGGGGCCCGACGGCGGGTGGGCGGGAGAGCGGGGCGTGGGCTTTTCTTGATTGTCCATCGGTTCGATCTGGAAGTCGGCGTGCAGCGCTTACGGCAGGCGCGGGCGGGCAGCGTTCGCGGGCGGCGCGGCGCGGGCCGACTGCGGCCCGGTCGCGACGCAAAAGAGCGGGGCGCGCCGTTTGGGCGCGGGGTTGCATGATGCTACGTCCCCATGACGGTTACAGTCCAGCGCCCTATCTTTCAGCGAATTACGGTCGTTACAGATGAACGGATGATGACGGTGTCGCGATGACGCGCAAGATGCTGCGGTTGCAGATCGGGCGGGGCGGGGTGTTGTCGGGGCGGATCGGGCTGCGGGCTGCGGGCTGCGGGCTGCGGGCGGCCGGCGAAGGGCGAAGGGCGAAGGGCGAAGGGCGAAGGCGAAGGCGAAGGCGAAGGCGAAGGCGAAGGCGAAGGCGGCCGTTCGCCGCATCGGACGCGGTATGCGCCGCCGGCGCACACCGCGCGCGCGCAAGGGCGGGCAGGGCGTGTCGGGGCATGCGAGGACGCGCGCCAAGGGCCGCGCGTCAGGGCGCGCGGTTCGGCCACGCGGAGCCGCCGATCTCGCGCGTGATCCTCGCGATGCACTCGCGCAGCGCCGGCACCGCGACCGAGCGCAGGAAATCGGGCGTGCACTGGTGCGCGGAGCCGCCGCAGTTGACCGCGTAGCGCTGGCCGGTCGGCGCGACGAAGCCCGCCGCGATCGCATTCAGCTCCTCGCGCCATTCGCCGATCGCGATCGCGTAGCCGTTTTGCGCGATGTCGGCGAGCGCGGAATTGAGCCTCGACACGACGAACGGCCAGTCGTCGCCCGCCGCGGCCTGCAGCGCGCCGATCAGCTCGCGGCGCGCGTCGTCCTCGAGCGCCGCGAGATACGCGCGGCCGACCGCCGTGCGCGCGATGTCCATCCGCGAGCCCGTCTCGAGCCGCGTGACGAGCACGGCCGAGCGCGGACGGATCACGTCGATCGCGACCATGTCGAGGCGGTCGCGCACGGCGAGGTGAACGGACAGCGAGGTCTTTTCGGCGAGCTCGACGAGGAACGGCCGAGAGCGCGCGCGGATGTCGAAGTTGCGCAGGAAGCCGTTGCTGAGCTCGAGCACCGACGCGGTCAGCACGAAGCGCTCGCTGTCGGGCAACTGGAACAGGAAGCCCGCGTTCACGAGCGTCGCCGTGATCCGCGATACGGTTGGCTTGGGGATGCCTGTCAATTCTGCCAGTTCCCGGTTGCTGACCGGGGCGTCGGAGGTGGCGATGCGGCGCAGAACGGCCAAACCGCGCGCGAGGGCCGTGATTTCGTCGGAAGTGGCTTCCCGTTCACGGGAAATGGCCTGAGCGTTGGAGCGTGTCGTCACGGAAATCTCTCTTTTTCGAAACTTGATTTCAGATTTTTATCAATTGTAAGACGAATGCCGGAAAGTGCGCGCGTTTTGCGATAATCTTTCACGATGCGCAATACTTACTCACTTACCCTGAGTTTATTAGGGAAATGTCGGGTCGCGCACAGTCGAAAATGCGCGGGCGGCATGTATTTTTCGCTTGACTTGTCGCCCGGAAACGGAAAAAATGTCTCCCAATTTCGAAACGTTGTTTCGTTAGTTTAGTCGGGAACGACGTTCGATGCAGTCTCTCAGGTTCTAGCACGGCCCTCGGAATGGCTAGAACTTTTTTAGCGCCACGGTCTCCGTGGCGCTTTTTTTTTTGCCTGTTCACTGTCCAGGTAGGCATCCCAAATATTGGGATTTCGCCGGGCAATGCCGACGCGGCCTTCCGTTGCCGTTCTCGCGCCGAGCTGCGCCGCCGCACGCGGCGAGCGCGCATAAAAAAAGGCGCGGTTCCACGAGGGCATCGCGCCAACCCGGCATCGAGCGCCGGCGAATCAGCCGTGACGGCGAAGAGAATCCGGGGTCACGCCTTCTTGAGCTGGATCGCGGCGGGCTCGGCCGTCAGATAGCCGACGCTCGCGCCGAAGCGGTCCTTGTAGTTCGCGCGCACGAGCGGATCGAGCACGCCCTTCACCTTGTCGTGCAGCGGCGATTCCCAATCGCCCGCGTGCTGCAGGTTGCTCATGATGTACGTCCAGCCGTTGATCTCGTCGACCGCGTGCAGGCCCGTCGATTCGGCGCCCGCCGGGCACGACAGCACGCGCGAGAGTTGCTTCGTGTCGACGTTGTACGCCCACAGGAAGTTGTTCACGTGCATCCCCGAGTCCTCGCCGACAAAGAGCGTGCGCAGCTTCTCCGAGTACTTCAGGTTGTCCGGATTCGCGATCTTGTCCGGATTCGCGAGGTTGCCGAGCGCGTCGGCCGCGGCGAGATCCTCGCCGACGAGCGCCGCGGGCGCGCTCATGTCGACGGGCACCCATTCGCTCGCGATCGTCGCGCCCGACGTGTCGCGTTGCCCGCCGCGCATGTTGAGCGCGTAGACGGCGCCCGCGTTGATCGCGCGGTCGAGCGCGATGTCCGGCCCCGCGGCCGCGTTGCCGCGAACCATCGATTTCTGGATGTACGACATCGCCGTATAGAGCACCTTGTCCTTCGCGTTGACCGTCGTGCCTTCGAGCTTCGTGAAGCCCATGCTGCCGCCCGCGTACGCGGCGAAGCGGTGCGTTTCGAGGAACGCCGCGGCCTTCGTCATGCCGGGCTTGATGCGGACCCAGTTGAACGTGCCGCTGAAGTTGATCTTCGAAAACGACGCGTCGCCCGGGTCCTTCGTCGCGACGTCCATGATGTCGGTCGCCGTCAGCCGGTTCGCGAGCGCCTCGATCTCCGCGCTCGTCGCGTGGCCGAGATTGATCCACGTGAGCGTCGCCGAGCCCGGGCCAATCGACGAGGTCTGCGTCCACTTCGCGACGTACAGCGTGCCCGCCGAGAGATCGGCCGCGCTGTCGGCGATGAACATGAAGAGGCCGCCGTTCGTCGCGTCGTCGCCCATCAGCACCGTGCGTTGGTCCGGCATCACCTGCACGAGCTCGTGCGAGATTCGACCGAGGCAATAGTGCTTGCGCACCGAGCCCGTGCCGTCCGGGTTCACCGTGATCTCGGGCAGGTGGCCGTAGTGGTACGGGTTCGCGGCCGTCTCGCTGCCGAACGTGTTCTTGCTGAACGCCTTGAACTGCGCGTCGGTCGCGGCCTTCGTCGCGTCCGGCTCGTACTCCTCGCTCGACAGATGCGTGTTCCACGGCGACAGGCTCGCGCCGCACGTGATCCACAGGCCGTGCGCGGCCGACGTGTCGACGTTGTGATACTTGACGAGCTTGAGCGCGCCCGTGGCCGGGTCCTGGTCGAGCGTCAGCACGGCGATCGGCGACGGCAGCCGGCCGTATTGCGACGCGCTCGCCAGGTCGCGCGTCGTGTATTCGAACTGCACGACGGCGAACACCGCGTTGCCTTTCACGCCCGGCACGCTCGCGTTCTTGAGCGTGAGCAGCGAGCTGCCGTCCGGGCAGTCGGAGTAGAACTGGCGCGCCTGGCCCGGCGCCGAGCGATCGACGATCGGCCGGTTGTCGATGTCGTAGTAGCCGCCCGCGAGGGTCGTGCCGCCTTTGCCGTCGGGCACCTGGTCGCCCGTCACGAAGAACGGCCGGTACGCGAGCTTGTAGTCGCGCGACGTGCCGTCGGTGAACGAGACGGACAGCGTCGAGCCGACCGTCGTCGTCGCCATCGCGGCCGGGCTGGCGAGCGTCGGCGCGGCCATCGACGCGAACGCGGCCGCCGCGAAGCTCGCGGCGGGCGGCGCGGCGGCGACGTCTTCGTCGCCGCCGCAGCCGGTGAGCAGGGCGGGGAGCGCGACGCCGGAAAGCGGCAGCATCGGCGCGCCGGCGAGGATCTTCAAGGCATGGCGGCGGGAGGGATTGGGCAACGCGGGCATGGGGAATCCAGTTGTTGTGGGCGACGGGAGCCGCCGGTGGCCGGCGCGGGCGCGGCGAACGGCGGTGAGAACCGCATGGAAGTGTATTTTTTGAAAATGAAAGTTTTTTGAATTGAATTTGTATGAATGGACGGGCGTCTCGCGAGGGACGCGCCGATGCGGCGTGCGCGGGCGCCGGCCCGTCGGGCGGGGCGCCGCCGATGCGGCAACGACATGTAAAAAAGAAGCGCAAGCCGTTGGGCGCGCGCCGGTGCGTCGTATCATCGCTTTTTCGCCACACGGAGCCGCTTTGCCGCGCCATTCGCCATGACGATCGAGATCGCCGACGCAACCGCACACGTTCACGCCATCGCACCCATTTCCCGCGCCGGCCGCAGCCGGCTTCGCGCCGCCGCGCTCGCGGCGGTTGCCGTCGCTGCGCTGGCCGGATGCAAGAAGCCCGACCAAGCGAGCGCGCCGCCCGACAACGCGGCGAGTGCCGCCGCGCATGCCGCCCAGCAGACGACGCAGCAGCTCGACCAGGTCGCGAGCTTCGTCAATCAGCAGATCGACGCGGCGAAGCGGGGCGTCGCGTCGGCGGCGTCCGCCGTGCCGCCCGTCACCGCGAGCTCGGCGCAGGCCGCCGCGCAGGGCGCCGCGTCCGCCGTGCTCGGGCAGGCCGCCGCCGCGGCCGGCACGAGTCTCGAAACGGCCGGCCGGAAGCTGCAGCAATGGAGCCAGACGGCCGCGCTGGGCGTATCGGGCGCGTCGGCCGCGAGCGGCTCGGCGGCGAGCCGCTGAATTTCGCTTGCATCGCGGATTAAATGTAATTATTATGGTTACACATTGTCGTCGGAACGGGGTGCGCGAGCGCGCCGTTTCAGGTGAATCATGAATACGAGCAGCCGGTTCGCGTTTGCCGTTCACGTGCTCGCGCTGTTGTCGATGCAGGAAGGCGTGCCGCTGTCGTCTGACGTGATTGCGGGCAGCGTGAACACGAATCCGGCGTTGATTCGCCGCCTGCTGTCGATGCTGGCGGCGGCGGGGCTCACGACGTCGCAACTCGGCGCGGGCGGCGGCGCGCTGCTGGCGCGCGAGCCGTCGGGCATCACGCTGCTCGACGTCTACCGGGCGGTCGACGATGCGCAGCTCTTCGCGCTGCACCGCGAGGCGCCGAATCCGGCCTGCCTCGTCGGGCGGCACATCCAGGGCGCGCTGACGGGCTACATCGGCGACGCGCAGCGGGCGATGGAGGCCTCGCTCGCGACGCGCACGCTCGCCGACGTGTCGGCCGACGTGCTGCGCTCGGAGGCGTCCGGGCGGCCGGGCGGGGCGCGGCAGACGAGCGCGTGAGCGATTGCGCGGCGGAGCGTGCTCGGCCGCTTGAAGGTTCGCGTGGACGGGTGCGATGCGGCGAAGCGGCGAAGCGGCGATGCGGCGAAAGGCAAAGCGGCAAAGCGCGCGATGTCGGGCGCGCTGCGGCTGCGAGCCGTATCGGGATTCGCCGTCGGCCCGTTGTGGGCGGGCGCAGGATGAGGCGCCAAGGGCTTGCCGCCCGATGAAATGCCGCCCGGCGGTCACGACGGGCGGATGAATTGACTATGATGGGGATCGTGGGTCCCTCTTTTTTCGATTGAATATGTAATTGATATAGTTACATATTCGCCAACCAGGAGAATCGACATGACGCAACGTACTTTGAAAATCGCTTTGTTCGGCGCAACCGGCATGATCGGCTCGCGAATCGCGGCCGAGGCGGCGCGACGCGGCCACCAGGTGACGGCGCTGTCGCGCAACCCGGCGGCGGGCGCGCAGAACGTCACCGTGAAGGCGGCCGACCTGTTCGATCCGGCGAGCATCGCCGCCGCGCTCGCGGGGCAGGACGTCGTCGCGAGCGCCTACGGCCCGAAGCAGGAGGACGCGTCGAAGGTCGCCGCCGCCGTGCGGGCGCTCGTCGAGGGCGCGCGCAAGGCGGGCGTGAAGCGCGTCGTCGTGGTGGGCGGCGCGGGTACGCTGGAAGTCGCGCCCGGCAAGCAGCTTGTCGATGCCGAGGGCTTCCCGGACGCGTACAAGGCCGTTGCGCTCGCGCACCGCGACGCGTACGACTACCTGGCGAGCGTGCAGGACCTCGACTGGACGTTCTTCTCGCCCGCCGCGCTGATCGCGCCCGGCGAGCGCACCGGCCAGTTCCGCACGGGCGAGGGCAAGCTGATTGTCGACGCCGACGGCAACAGCAAGATCTCGGTCGAAGACTACGCGGTCGCGTTCGTCGACGAGATCGAGCAGAGCCGCTTCGTGCGCCAGGCCGCGACGGTCGCGTACTGATCGCGGCGCGGACGCCGGCGCGACGCGCGCGGCGTTCGCTCGGAGCGGAGCGGCCGGGCGATGGCGTTCGGCCGGGTGGTCCGGCCGGGCGACATCGCCGAAGGGGCCGGCCGGAAGTGTCGGGCCGGGAGCGTCACGCCGAAGGGGCAGTCCAAAGCGCTAGCCCGAGTTCGAAGCGCTAGCCCGAAGCGCTAGGCCGAAAGTGGCATGCCGAAGGGGCATGCCGAAGCGCCAGGCGGGAGCATTCGGCCAGGCATGTCGACCGAGCGCGTCAGCCGAGGCGTTCTTCCGCACGCGCGTCGCGCCGGTTCGCGCCGGCACGACGCGCGCGCCGTCGTTCAGGGCGCGCGCTACCCGCGAAGCGGGCGGCGCATGCGCGCGTTGGGGCTACACTGGCGATCGTCGTCACCACTCCTACGATCGCATGCCGATTTCGCCTCGCTCGCTCTTCGCGCGCGGCGCCGCCGTCGTTCTCGCCGCGCTCGCCGCTTGCCCGTCGATCGCATCGCGGCCGAGCGGGCGGCGATCGACCCCGTCGAGCGCACGCGCTGCCGCGCTCGCGCTCGCCGCCGTCGGCTTCGCGCTCGCCGTCGCGCCGTTCGCCGCGCGAGCGGCGACCAATCCGGGCCTCGCCACCTTCCAGAAGCTGATCGCGCCCGCCGCCGCGTCGGACGCCGCCGCGCCGGCATCGGGCGCCTCGGCCGCGGCGAGCGCGTCGGCGGCCGCGCCGTCGCCGGCGAGTGCCGCCGAGATCGCGCGCTCGTTCGACTCGGTGATCCGCATGCTCGACAACGACCGGCAGCGTACGCAGCTCGTCGCGCAGCTCAAGCAATTGCGCAGCGTGGCGCTCGTCGCGCAGGCCGGGCAGGCCGCATCGGCACCGGCGGCGGCGTCCGGCGCGGCGGGCGCGGCGGGCGCGGGGCTTCTCGGCGCGATCGCGTCGGGGATGGCGTCCGTCGAGGCGAGCCTGCGCGAGCGCGACACGCCGCTGCGCTACTGGTCCGCGCGCTTTCGCGCGGCGGGCCGCGAGCTCTACGGGCTCGCGAGCGGCGCGGGCCCGCAGCCGAGCACGCGAATCCTGCTCGATCTCGTGCTGATGCTGGCCGGCTGGCTCGCGTGCGCGGCGCTGTTGATCTGGGCGCAGCACGGTTTCTGGGCGCGCCACGGCGTCACGGTCAAGCTCGATCCGAATCCGAGCGCGAAGGAGATGCTGATCTTCGCGTTGCGGCGCGTCGGGCCGTGGATCGTGTCGTTCGTCGCCGTGCTCGCGATCGCGCGCGGGCTGCCCGATTCGCTCGGCCGCACGCTCGCGCTCGTCGCCGCGTACGCGATCGTGTCGGGCTCGGTGTTCGCGTCGCTGTGCCTCATCATGTTCGCGCTGTTCAGCTCGGGCCACCGCCGCGCGGCGGGGCGCGTGCTGATCGCGCGCTCGTGGCGGCTGCTGCGCCTGATCGGCGCGTTCGGCGCGCTCGGCGACGCGGCGCTCAACCGCGACGTCGCGTGGCAGCTCGGCCTCGACCTGTCGAGCCTCGTGTCGACCGCGTCGAGCATGACGGCCGCCGTGCTCTGCGCGTGCTTCGCGGTCGCATACCGGCGGCCCGTCGCGCACCTGATCCGCAACCGCAGCCATGCGCAGCGCACGGGGCATCGCGCGACGACGGAGATGGCCGACTTCGCGGCCGCGCTCTGGCCCGCGCCCGTGCTGGTGCTCGCGTTCGCGGCGGTCGCCGGCACGCTGCTCGTCAGCCGTTCGTCGTCCGATCTGCTGCGCACCTCGATCGTGAGCGCGCTGCTGCTCGTGCTCGCGTTCTTCCTGTCGGCCGTCGTGCTGCGCGTCACGCGCCCGAATCCGGTCCACCGCAAGCGGCGCCACCGCTCCGTGTACGTCGCGCGGCTCGTGCGCTTCGCGGGCTCGCTCGCGACGCTCTTCATCTGGCTCGGCTACGTCGAGCTCACGTCGCGTCTGTGGGGCATCTCGCTCGCGCGGATCGTCGAGCACAGCGTCGCCGCGCGCGGGATCGCGCAGGCGGTGACGGCGATCGTCGTCACGCTGTTCGTCGCGTGGCTCGCGTGGATCGTCGTCGACACCGCGATCCTCGAGGCGCTCAGCTCGGCGACTTCGCGCGGCAAGGCCCGCAATCCGAGCGTGCGCGCGCGCACGATGCTGCCGCTCGTGCGCAACGTCGCATTCGTGACGATCGTCACCGTCGCCGCGATCGTCACGGCGGCGAACCTCGGCATCAACGTGACGCCGCTCCTCGCCGGCGCGGGCGTGATCGGCCTCGCGGTCGGCTTCGGCGCGCAGTCGCTCGTGTCGGATCTCATCACCGGGCTTTTCATCATCGTCGAGGACACGATTTCGGTCGGGGACTGGATCGACGTGGACGGCGGCCACGCGGGCACCGTCGAGCATCTGACGATCCGCACGGTGCGGCTGCGCGACGGGCAGGGCGCGCTGCATTCGATTCCGTTCTCGCAGATCAAGATCGTCAAGAACCTGTCGCGCGACTACGGCTGCGCGGTGTTCGAAGTGCGCGCGCCGTTCTCGGCGGATCTCGACCAGGTGACGCGGCTGATTCGCGACGCGGGCGCGGATCTGTGGAGCGACGGCGCGGTGCGCCGGCTGATGCTCGGCGCGGTCGAAGTGTGGGGGCTCGACCGCTTCGAGCCGAACTGGATGATCGTCAAAGGGCAGATCCGCACGCGGCCGCAGCAGCAGTCGACCGTGATGCGCGCGTTCAACGCGCGCATCAAGCGGCGGATGGACGACGCCGGCATCGAGATTCCGCTGCCGCAGATGCACGTGTATTCGACGACGGCGGGCGGCGCCGCGGCCGAGGACGCGACGCGCGAAGATGCGCGCGATCCGGCGCGCGACGCGCGCGACGATATGGGGCGCGGCGGCGAAGGGCGGGCCGCTGGCGCCGAAGGCAGCGGCGGGAAGCGCACCGATGCCCGGGCAGCGGCAGCGGGCGAGCGGGGCGCGAAAGGTGTGTGACGGTGTGTGAGGGGCGTGTCCTGCCGGGCGTGCCGCAGGTATCGGCTGGTGCGATGAGTTGCGGGGGACGATGCTCATGACGGCCGGTGCCGGGCGGGTTCGGATGGCGCGTACGGCTCCGACGGCTCAAACGGCTCAAACGGCTCAAACACGGCGCTCAAACTCAAACGGCTCGATCACGCCGCCGCGCCCCCGTCACCTCCGTTTCACGGCGCGACATGGTCGCGCCCAAGCAACCCCGCATGCTCGGCCGCGAACGCCGGGGCGTCGAATCGCGGCTTCGCCGCGTCGTCCGCGTCGGCACGGGCGATCACGCCCTCAGGCATGCGCGCCGGCGCCGGCCGCGACGACGTCGTTTACGTGCGTCGCCACCCGTTCGCCCGCCACGCCGTACACGTGCAGCGAGATCGCGGGCGCGTCGGCCGGCGCGCCCGCGTGCCCGAGCCGGTGAATGGCCTCGCGCCCCGCGCGGACGTACGACACCGCGCCCGTCGGCCGCGCGTGCCTGCGCGCGTCGACCGCGCAGCAGGCCGCATCGTTCCAGCGGTAGACGATCTCGGTCAGCTTGCCTTCCAGCACCGCATAGCCGCACCACGCATGATGGCCGTGCACCGGGCTCCATTGGCCCGGCTCCCAGACGAGCGACACGACCGCATAGCGGCCGCCCGGATCGGCGGCAAGCAAATGGCGCCGATAGCCCGCCGCGCCGCTCTCGCGTTGCGCGGGCGTGAGGAAGTCGGGCGTCGCGGCGGCTTGCGCGAGCGCGATGCGCAACTCGCGCGCGAACGCCGGATGGCGGGAGGGCGCGGACTCTCGGGCGAGCGAGTCGAACGCCGCGTCGAGCCGCGCGCAGAAACGCTCGATCGCCGACGGCGCGCGCTCGCGCGGTTTCGGATGCGCATCCGGCGCGTGCGGGAGAAAAGAGGCGGCGTGATTCATCGTTGGCTCGGTCGTTCATGTCCCGCGGCGAGGTTGCGCGGGTCCGGTACGTATTTATACCGGTCGACTTGGAGAAAGGGATTCCATATTGTTCCCTCATGCGAACAATGAATAGAATAATTTTCTATTCGCTACGGACGGGGAAATGGACGCGATCGATCGTAAGTTGCTCGAGCTGCTGCAGGAGGACGCGACGCTGCCGATCGCGGAACTCGCGCAGCGCGTGAATCTGTCGCAGACGCCGTGCTGGAAGCGGATTCAGCGGCTCAAGGAGGCGGGCGCGATTCGCGCGCAGGTCGCGCTGTGCGATCCGCGCAAGCTCGGCGTCGGCACGACGGTGTTCGTCGCGGTGCGCACGAACCAGCACACCGAGGAGTGGGCGGCGCGCTTCACGCAGGTCGTGCGCGACATGCCGGAAGTCGTCGAGGTCTACCGGATGAGCGGGGAGACGGACTATCTGCTGCGCGTAGTCGTCGCCGACATCGACGACTACGACCGCATCTACAAGAAGCTGATCCGCTCGGTGCCGCTCTTCGACGTGAGCTCGTCGTTCGCGATGGAGCAGATCAAGTACTCGACCGCGCTGCCCGTGCGCGACGGCGACGCGCGCTGACTGCCGCTTGCCGCTTGCCGACTGCTGACTGCTGACGGTTGACGGTTGACGGTCGACAGTTGACGGGGCGGCGAGCCGGCGGCCGTGCGCGATGCCCCGAATGCCGGACGCGGCGGCGCGATGTCCCGCCGACCGTCTGCGCCCGACACGCGTGCCCGACACGCGTGCCGGATGCGCCCGCCGAACGGCGCCGCGCGTCGCTCGCGCTCAACGCCCCCGCTCGAGCGCGCGCCGGCGCTCGTCGGCAAGCGCGTCGCGCCGCACGAAATCCGCGACGAACCCGCTCGCCGGATGGTGATAGAGGTTGTACGGCGCGTCCCACTGTGCAAGCCGGCCGTCGGCGATCACGCCGATGCGGTCCGCGAGCGCGAACGCTTCCGCCTGATTGTGCGTGACGAAGAGCGCCGTGTGGCCCGCCGCCTTCAGGATGTCGCGCACTTCGAACGCGAGCCGCTCGCGGGTGTCGACGTCGAGATTCGAAAAGGGCTCGTCGAGCAGCAGCAGCTCCGGCGACGGCGCGAGCGCGCGGGCGAGCGCGATCCGCTGCTGCTGGCCGCCCGACAGCTCGTGCGGATACGCGTTCGCCGCATCGGCCAAGCCGACGAGCTCGAGCATCTGCGCGGCGCGCGCGCGGCGCTGCGCCTTCGGCGTGCGGCGCAGCCCGAACTCGACGTTCTGCTGCGCGCACAGGTGCGGGAACAGCGCGTAATCCTGGAACATCATGCCGACGCGGCGCTTTTCGGGCGGCACGTCTGCGTCGCGGCTCGCGAGCGGGGCGCCCGCGAGCACGATTTCGCCCGCGCGCACCGGCTCGAAGCCGGCGATCGCGCGCAGCACCGTCGTCTTGCCGCAGCCGGACGCGCCGAGCAGGCAGCCGATCGCGCCGCGCTCGAGCGCGAGATTCAGGCGGTCGACGACCGTGCGCCGGCCGCGCGGCGTGTCGTAGGCGAGCGTGACGGCGTTCAGTTCGAGCAGCATGGTGTGCCTTTCAGGGTCCGGATTTCAGTTGGGTGCGCGCGAGCACGATCACGGGCGCGAGGCCCGCCGCGACGATCGCGAGCGCCGCGACCGCGCCTTCCTCGTAGGTGCCGCGCGCGGCCTCCGCGTACAGCCAGGTCGCGAGCGTGTCGAAGTTCAGCGGGCGCAGGAGCAGCGTCGCGGGCAACTCCTTCATCGCGTCGACGAACACGAGGAGCGCGCTCGCGCCGAGCGCCGGGCGCAGCAGCGGCAGATGCACGCGCCAGAGCGTCATGCCCGCCGATTCGCCGAGCGTGCGCGATGCTTGCTCGAGCGACGCCGGAATCCGCGCGAGGCCGGCCTCGATGCCGCCCGCCGGAATCGCGAGGAAGCGGATCGCGTACGCGATCACGAGCGCGGCGGCCGAGCCCATCAGCACGAGCGCGTCGCGGCCGAACGCGGCGGCGATCGCGCGATCGGCGAGCGCGAGCGGTGCGAGGAGGCCGATCGCGAGCACCGTGCCCGGCACCGCGTAGCCGACGCTCGCGAGCCGCGCGCAGATGCGGCCCGGCTGGAAGCGGGCGCTGTCGCGCGCGCGTCGCGTCGCCCACGCGACGACGATCCCGCCCGCGAGCGTGACGACGGTCGCGGCGAGCGCGACGGCGAGCGTGTTCGCGAGGCTCGCGAGCAGCTGGCTCGACACGCCGCCGACGAGATGCAGGCGCTTCGCGGTTTCGTGAACCAGATACGCGGCGGGCGCGCCGAAGCCGACGACGACGGGCAGCCAGCCCGCCGCGGCCGCGCCGACGGCGGCCGCGCCGCGCAGCCGCTGCGGCTCGATCGCGCGCATCCGCCTGCCGTGCGCGTAGCGCTCGCGGCGGCGGCCGTAGCGTTCGAGCGCGAGCGCGCCGAGCACGATCGCGAGCATCGCGAGCGCGATCTGCGCGGCGCTCGCGAGATCGGAGCGCGTGACCCACGTCGTGTAGACGGAAACCGTGAGCGTCTGCACGCCGAGGAATTCGGAGGCGCCGACGTCGTTCAGCGTCTCGAGGAGCGCGAGGCTCGCGCCGACCGCGATCGCCGGCCGCGCGAGCGGCAGCACGACGCGAAAGAAGGTTTCGATGCGGCCCGCGCCGAGCGTGCGCGCGGCTTCGACGAGGCTCGCCGATTGCGTGACGAACATCGCGCGCGTGCACAGATAGACATACGGATACAGCACGAAGCCGAGCACGCCGATCGCGCCCGGCAGCGAACGCAGGTCGGGCAGGCGGAACTCGCGCGGGCCGTCGAAGCCGAGCGCCCAGCGCAGCGCGCTCTGCACGGGGCCGATCGGGTGGAGCAGGTCGAGATACGCGAACGCGACGATGTACGACGGCACCGCGAGCGGCAACAGCAGCGCCCACGCGAGCGTGCGACGCCCGGGGAAGTCGTACGCGGTGACGAGCCACGCGGCGCCCGTGCCGACGCACGTGACGATCGCGCCCACGCCCGCGAGCAGCGCGAGCGTGTTCGCCGCGGCTTGCGGCAGCACGAATTCGGCGAGGTGCCGCCAGTGCGACAGATCGGCGCCGAGCGCCGCGCACGCGAGCGCGACGAGCGGCGTCGCGACGAGCGCCGCGATCGCTGCCGCGGCGGCGAGCCAGCCGCGCGCAGCGATACCGCGGACGAACGCGCGAATGCGCGCGTCCACGCGCGAACGCGAGCGGCGCGCGGCGAAGGCGTCGACGTCAGTTGTCAAAGCCGACCTTGTCGACGAGCTGGCTCGCGCGCTTGCGGTACTTCGCGATCTCGACGAGCGGCAGCGGATCGACCTTGAGCGGCCCGAAGCCGGCGATCACCGGATCGAGCGCGACGCCCGCGCGCACCGGGTATTCGTAATTCGCCTGCGCGTACAGCGCCTGCGCGGGCGGCGACGCGAGGTATTCGAGCAGCTTCACCGCGTTGTCCCTGTTCGGCGCGTGCTTCGCGACGGCCGCGCCGCTCACGTTGACGTGCGTGCCGCCGCTCTTCGCGTTCGCGAACGTCGGGCGCACGACCTTGATCGCGTCGCCCCACTTGCGCGCGTCGGTGCCGGGCTCCGCGTGCTTCATGTGGCCGACGTAGTACGCGTTCGCGAGCCCGACGTCGCAGATGCCGCCGAGGATGTCGCGCGCGACGTCGCGGTCGCCCCCGGTCGCCTTGCGCGCGAGATTCGCCTTCACGCCGCGCAGCCACTTTTCGGTCGCGGCCTCGCCGTCGTGCGCGATCATCGCGGCGACGAGCGCGGTGTTGTACGGATGCTGGCCCGAGCGGATGCAGACCTTGCCTTTCCAGGTCGGATCGGCGAGCGATTCGTACGTGATCGCGTCGAGCTTCATGTTCTTGTCGACGTACAGCACGCGGTCGCGCAGCGACAGCGCGTACCAGTCGCTGCCCGCGCCGCGCAGGTTCGCGGGAATCGCGTCGTCGAGCGAGCGCGAGCGCACCGCTTGAGTGAGCCCGCCGTCGACGAGGTCGAGCAGGTTGCCGATGTCGACCGTCATCAGCACGTCGGCCGGCGAGCGCGCGCCTTCCGCCTTCACACGCTCGAGCAGGCCGTCCTTGACGAACACCGTGTTGACGGCGACGCCGCTCTGCTTCGTGAACGCGTCGACGAGCGGCTGGATCAGCTTCGGCTCGCGGGTCGTGTACAGGTTGACTTCGTTCGCGGCATGCGCGGCGGGCGCGGCGGCGGCGAGCGCAAACGCGAGTGCGAGCGCGCGCAGCGGCGGACGGACTGGCTTCAGGAACATGGAGGGCTCCGGCGAAAGACGTGCGATGGACGAACGCTCCGGCAGGCGGGGCATGCGGCCTTCGCGGAGCAAACATTACAAATTGAAAGATTTTGATTGTAATGCGAAACGGGAATGATTCACAAATGCGAGCCGTTTGCAAAAAACTGACGAATCGGACGGCGCGCGGCCGGCCGCGATGCGCACGCGGTTGCGCGTAGAATGCCGGCTTGACGATTTTTTGACGGAGCGCAGCAGGCGATGAACGACCCGCGCAGCAAGAAGAATCCGGTTTTCGGCGTGGCGATCCTGATCGTCGTGGTCATCGGGCTCGTGATCGGCACGGTCCTGTACAACGCGATTTCGCAGAAACGCGAATACGACGAAGCGCATCCGCAAACGTCGTCGGCGCCGAGCGCGGCGTCCGCGCACGGCTGAGCGCCGGCGGGCGGAGGCGGCGCGCCCGCGCCTGCGTGCGCTTGAGCGTCTGAGCGTCTGAGCGCCGGCGGGCGCACGCCGCGCGCCGGCGTTCGGCCGCGCGCCGGCGTTCGGATGTCGCGTCAGCGCGCGACGGCGGCGAGCCGCGGCCGGATGCGCGTGTAGAACACGAGCGCGAGGATCGCGAGCCACGCGCCGCCGACGAAGAGCGCGACGCGCGTGTCGTCGAAATAGCCGAGCATCGCGATCACGAACGCCATGAACGCGATCGTGAGCGCCGGGCCGAGCGGCCAGAACGGCACCTTGAACTTGAGCGCGGCGGTCTCGGCCGCGCTGAGCCGGCGGCGCATCGCGACCTGCGACAGCAGGATCATCAGCCAGACCCAGACCGTCGCGAACGTCGCGATCGCGGCGACCATCAGGAACACGTCCTTCGGCATCAGGTAATTGAGCACGACGCCGACGAGGAGGGCGCCCGCCATCACGAGCACCGTGACCCACGGCACGCCGCGCGCGGACGTCGCCGCGAGCGCGCGCGGCGCCTGGCCCTGCAGCGCCATCCCGAACATCATCCGGCCCGCGCCGAAGATGTCGCTGTTGATCGCGGAAATCGCCGCGCTGATCACGACGAGGTTCAGGATCTCGGCCGCGGAGCGCACGCCGAGCGCCGAGAAGATCTGCACGAACGGGCTGCCGCTCGAGCCGACGCCCGTCCACGGGAAGATAGACATCAGCACGACCATCGTCAGCACGTAGAAGAGCAGGATGCGCACCGGCACGGCGTTGATCGCGCGCGGAATCACGCGCTCGGGCTCCTTCGCCTCGCCGGCGCTCATCCCGATCACCTCGATGCCGCCGTACGCGAAGATCACCACCGACAGCGACGCGACGAGCCCGCCCATGCCGTTGGGCAGGAAGCCGCCGTGCGACCACAGGTTCGCGACCGACGGCGCGCCGCCGCTGCCGAGCTTCATCCCGGTGAAGAGGATGGCGGCGCCGCCGCCGATCATCGCGACGATCGCGCCCACCTTGATGATCGACAGCCAGAATTCCAGCTCGCCGAACACCTTCACGTGGCACAGATTGAGCCCGCAGATGATCGCGACGATCGCGAGCACCCAGATCCACTGCGGGACGTCCGGAAACCAGAAGCCCATGTAGATGCCGAACGCGGTGATGTCGGCGATCGCGACGATCACCATCTCGAGCGTGTAGGTCCAGCCGGTGACGAAGCCCGCGAACGGCCCGAGGTTCTCGGTCGCGTAGTGGCCGAACGAGCCGGGCACGGGCTCGCGCACGGCCATTTCGCCGAGCGCGCGCATCACCATGTAGACGGCCGCGCCGCCGAGGATGTACGCGAGGATGACGGCGGGGCCCGCCAGCTGGATCGCGGACGCCGAGCCGTAGAAGAGGCCCGTGCCGATCGCCGAGCCGAGCGCGAGAAAGCGGATGTGCCGCGCGCTCAGATGGCGCTGCAAGTTCTTCATCGTGTCTCCGAATGATTGGTGTCGTCGGCCGGACGAAGCGGCCCGGCGCTCGCGCCCGTGAAGTTGTATAGACAACTTGGCGCGGGAAAGATCATACCAATCGGCGCGCGTGCGCAGTAGTCAGGGAATCCCTGAGTGCGTGCGCGGCGCGAAACGGTGCAGGGGAAAGGGGGACGCGGGCGACTCACTCGGGCAGGCGGATCACGCTCGCGTCTTTGCGGATCAGCAGCGACGACGCGAGCATCTGCTTGCACTGATGCGCGAGCACCTTCAGGTCGTGCGCGAGATCCGCGCTCGCGTCCGAGCGCTCGGCGTCGACGACCATCGAATCGAGCTCGCGCGCCAACTGCTTGCTCGTCTCGGCCTGGTTCGACGGCGGCGGCGCGCCGGCCTCCGCCTGCTCGAGATGCTCGCGCACGGCGGCCATCCCGCGCTCGAGCGCGGGCGGGTTGCCTTGCTCGCACGCGTGGCGCAGCAGCGGCGCGGCCGCGGTGATCTGCGCGCCGAGCACGTGGGTCTGCACGAGCAGGTCGTTCAGCTCCGGCACGAACCTCTGGTGCGCCTTCGGCTCGAGCATCATCCGCTGGAACGCCTGGCCGAGGTTCGCGAACGCGATGTGCACGTTCTTGCGCGCGAGCCGGTACGGGTAGTCGCCGTCGAGGCCGGGCGCCGCGGCATCGACGACGGCCGCGACCGCTGGCACGGCCGCCGCGCCGTCGGCCGCGGGCACGGCGGCCGCCGTCTTGCCGCGGCCCGCGCGCCACGTCGCTTCGAAGTACTTGCGGGTGGTCGTGAGCGTGTCGGCGACGAGCTTGCCGATCGCGCGGTATTCCCAGTACGGGAACAGCCGGCTCGCGGCGATCGCGATCATGCAGCCGACGACGGTGTCGATCGCGCGCTCGCCGATGATCCGCATGTTGCCGGGCGCGAGCAGGTGGAAGAGGAGCAGCACGTACGACGACGTGAACACGACGCTCGCCGCGTAGTTGAAGAGCAGCAGGCTGTAGCTCATCACCATCGACGCGAACATGAACGCGATCAGCACGTGCGGCTCGTGGACCGTGTAGATGAGCGCGAGACTCGCCGTGCAGCCGATCAGCGTGCCGACGATACGCTGCACGTTGCGCTGCTTCGTCAGCGAGTAGCCCGGCTTCAGGATGATGATGCTCGTCATCACGATCCAGTATGCGTTCGTGAGCGGCAGGAGCCGCCCGAGCCAGAAGCCGACCGCGACCGCGATCGTCACGCGCAGCGCATGCCGGAAGCTCGGCGAGCCCATGTTCAGGTTCGAGAAGATGAGCAGCGGCGACATCCGGCGCTTCTGCAGGAAGCGCGTGAGCGCCTTGTCGATCTTCAGCTCGGTGCGCTGCGCGTCGGCGCTGCCCGACAGGTTGCGGCGCATCTTGTCGATCAGGCGCGTCGCGCTCCAGATTCGGCGGAAGGTCGCGAGCACGGCCGCGTACGCTTCCGGGTTGGTCGCCGCGAACTGCTTCTTGCGCATCAGCTCGATCTCGTATTCGATCGCGCGCAGCTCGGCCTTCACGCTGATCCGCGAATGCGGCAGCCGGTTCTCGAGCACCGCGAAGCCGATCTCTTCCAGATCGGCGGCCGCCTTGCGGATCAGGTCGCGGTAGAAGATCATCAGATCCGAGCCGCCGAAGGTGCTGCGCACGAGCGGGTAATCGGTGTGCGCGCCGACGAACATCTCGTGCAGGTCGACGCTGTTGATGAACAGGTTGAACATCATCGTGCGGCCCGGATCGAGCTTGCCGCGGCGCAGCTTCGGCAGGTTGCGCAGCACGATGTCGCGCGCGGTTTCCTGCGTCTCGACCGCGGTGATCTGCTTGGCGACGAGATTGCGGTAGCACTCGTCCAGGTCGGCGTCGAGATCGTAGAAATCCGCGCGCGCGAGCAGGTACGACGCGCATGCGAAGAGGCTCTCGGCGAGCGCCTGCTGCTCGATGCGGCGCGCCTGCCAGCGCGACACGAGCGTCGCCCAGTACGTGTACCAGAGCCCGCCCGCGAGAATCCACGACGCGTTGACGAGCGCCTGCAGCGGCGTGAACTTTTCCTCCAGCGTCATCACCATCATGAACAGCGTCGCGAAGCTGATCTGCGGCCAGCGGTTGCCGTAGACGACGATGAGCGACAGCATGAACGTGAGCGGCACGATCGTGAGCCACAGCGCGAAGATGTTCGGCGTCGCGAGCCCCGTGGCGAGCGCGGAGAAGAAGCCGATCACGCTGCACGCGAGCATTTCGTTGTGCTTGTACTTGAGCGGGCCCGGCATGTCGACGACGCATGCGCCGAGCGCGCCCGTCGCGATCGTGAAGCCGAGGTCGCGGTCGTGCAGCACGATGAGGCTCAGCACCGCGGGCAGCGAGACGCCGAGCGCGATCCGTAGGCCGCCGAAGAAATACTGGCTGTAGAAAAACTTTCTGATTTCGACCGAATAGCGCATCGATGGGCGAGTGAGCTGGCGACGGGGCGTCGGGGTGTTCTGGTTGGCGACGAGTCTATCGTATTTCCGCGTCGCGAAAGCCGCGTTTCGGGGCGGGGCGCCTGATGTTCGCGCGTTCGGGCTCAGACCGCCGGGCGGGCTGCAGGTTCGGCGCGTCGCCGGCGCGTCGGGCCGCGACGGCGCGCGGGCACGGGCCGGGATTCGGCCGGGCCGCGCGCGTCGCGCTTGCCGATGCGGCAACGGCGCGGGATCGAGGCGCGGATCGAAGCGGGATCGAAGCGCGATCGAAGCTGGATCAAAGCGAGGATCGGCCGATCGGCCAGGTTCTCGCGCGCTTCGCGCTTTGCTATCCTTGGCTCCTCGACTGGCCGGCCGTCCATCCGGCGTCCTTTGCTCCGTTTCATGCTCCATCTCTTCTACTCGAACCGCCACGAGACGCTTGCCGACGCGCTGCTCGACGATCTCGCCGTCGCGTCGGACGGCGCGGGGCCGTGGGCCGCGCAGCAGGTGATCGTGCCGAGCGCGGCGCTGCGCCGGCGGCTCGAGCTCGACATCGCGAAGCGCCACGGCGTGTGCGCGAACCTCCGCTTCAGCTATCTCGCGCAATGGCTGTGGGCGCAGATCGGCGAAGTGCTGACGGTTCCCGTGCATTCTCCGTTCGCGCCCGATCGCCTCGTGTGGCGCTGCTACCGGCTGCTGTCCGGCGACGGCGCGCAGCCCTGGCGCGCGTCGCCGCGGCTTGCCGCCTATCTGGCCGCGGCCGACGCGCCGATGCGCCACGAGCTCGCGCACCGGGTCGCGACCGTGTTCGACCACTATCTGACGTATCGTCCGGAGTGGCTCGCGCAATGGCAGGACGGCGAATCGATCTTCGCGCTCGAAGGCGCGCCGCGTCACGGCGGCGAGGCCGCGCGCGACGACGAGGGGTGGCAGGCGGCGCTCTGGCGCGCGCTTCTCGCCGAGCTGTCCGACAGCGGGATGCCGCCCGCGCACCGGTTCTTGCGCGACGTCGGCGCGCTCGGTTCCGACGTGATCGCGCAGGCCCGAGCGAAGTGGCCCGAGTCGGTCAGCGTGTTCGCGCTGCCGACGATGCCGCCGCTGCACGTCGCGCTGTTGCGCGAGTTGTCGCGCTGGATCGACGTGCGCATCTACGCGCTCAATCCGTGCCGCGAATTCTGGTTCGACATCGTCACCGCCGCGCGCGCCGAGTCGCTCGACGCGGCCGGGCAGCTCGACTATCAGGAAGTCGGCCATCCGCTCCTCGCCGAATGGGGGCGGCAGACGCAGGCGCAACTGCACATGCTGCACGAGCTGACCGAGAGCGCGGCGGCGAGCGACGCGTCGCGCTACGCGGAGAATCCCGCGCCGACGTGGCTCGCGCGCGTGCAGAACGCGATCCTCGACCTGCAGCCGGAGGACGCGCTCGGCGCGCGCCCCGCCGAGCGCGGCATCGAAGTGCACGTGTGCCACAGCCTCGCGCGCCAGCTTGAGGTGGTGCACGATCGGCTGCTTGCGTGGTTCGACGCGGACCCGAGCCTCGCGCCGTCGGAGGTGCTCGTCGCGATGCCGGATCTCGCGGCGGCGGGGCCGCTCGTCGACGCGGCGTTCGGCACCTCGTCGGGCTCGGACGCCGCGCGCATCCCGTATCGGATCACCGGCTTGCCGCCGTCGCAGGCGAATCCCGTCGCGCGCGTGCTGCTCGATTGGCTGGCGCTGCCCGAGCGCAACGTCGGCGCGCCGGAGCTGGTCGAATGGCTGCGCGTGGATGCGATCGCCGCGCGCTACGGCATCGACGCGGCGGCGCTCGAGACCGTGCAGACATGGCTCGCCGCGTCGGGCGCGCGGCGCGGGCTCGCGCCCGACGCGGCGCAACAGGCGGGCGCGGACGCCGCCGTGCCCGCGCCGCGCCACACGTTCGCCGATGCGCTCACGCGGCTCTTCCTCGGCTACGCGATGCCCGACGGCGCGGCGCCCGTTGCCGCGTGGCTGCCGATCTCCGGCGCGGAAGGCGGCGAGGCCGAGCTGCTCGGCCGGCTCGCGCGCTTCACCGACGACCTCGACGGTTTCGCGAAGCGGATCGCCGCCGATCTGACGCCGCAAGGCTGGGGCGACGCGTTCGCCGATGCGCTCGCGCGCTTCTTCGATTCGGGCCCGGCGTTCGCCGATGCGTTGTCCGGCGTGCGCGATGCGCTCGATGCGATGCTCGCCGCGATGGCGGAAGGGGCGGGCGACGTCGAAATGCCGGCCGCCGTCGTGCGCGCGGGCCTTGCCGCCGCGCTCGACGATCCGGCGCGCGGCGGCGTGCCGTGGGGCGGCGTCACGTTCTCGTCGCTCACGAGCCTGCGCGGGCTGCCGTATCGCGTCGTGTGCCTGATCGGGATGGACGACGGCGTGCTGCCGAGCCTCACGCGCGCGGACGAATTCGACTTGATGGCCGTGTTCGCGAAGCTCGGCGATCGGCAGCGCCGCGACGACGAACGCAACCTGTTCCTCGATCTGCTGCTCGCCGCGCGCGACCGTCTGCTGATCGCGTACACGGGCCGCAGCATTCGCGACAATGCGCCGCTGCCGCCCGCGGCGCTCGTCGACGAGCTGCTCGACCATCTGGCGACCGTGTCCGCCGGCCCGGACGCATCGCCCGATGCGATCGAAGATGCTCGCCGCGCCTACGTGATCGAGCATCCGCTGCAGCCGTTCTCGGCCGAATACTTCGCGCCGGGCGGCGCGCTGTTCACGTACGACGCGTCGCGCGCGACGCTCGCGCGCCTGCTTGCCGAAGGCGCGCAGGCCGCGGCGCGGCCGTTTTTCTCGGCGCCGCTGCCGGCCGAGCCCGCGGAGCCCGTCGCATTCGCCGATTTCGAGCGCTTCTGGCGCCATCCGGCGCGCTCGCTGCTGCGCGCGCGGCTCGGCATCGTGCTCGCGGACGCGCAGGCGGAGCTCGTCGATATCGAGCCGTTCGAGCTCGATTACGCGGGCAGCGACGCGCTCGCCGAACGCGTGCTGCCGCTTCTGGTCGAGACGGCCGACGCGGCGGCGTTCGAGCACGCGCTGCGCGTCGCCGACGCGAGCCCCGAGGTGCCGGGCGGCGCGACGGGCGCGGTGCGGCGCGACCACGAGCTCGACGCGCTCGCGCAGCTCGCGGGCAACGTGCGACGCGCGCTCGCCGACGGCGCGACGCGGGTGCCGTTCGCGTTCGAGATCGCGCCCGTGTGGCCCGCGGCGGGCGATGCGCCGTGGTTCGGCGCACACGATGCGGAGCTCGCGCCCTCCGCGACGCGCGAGCCGCTGCGGCTGCACGGCGCGCTCGCGCGGCTCACGCCGGCGGGGCAGGTGATCTACCGCTATGCGCGGCCGGGCGCGCGCGACTATCTGTCCGCGTGGCTCGCGCATCTCGTCTACTGCACGATCGATCCCGACGGGCCGCGCCGCACGCTGTGGTTCGGCAGCGGCGATACGTTCGAATTCGCGCCCGTCGCCGCGCCGCTCGATCGGCTCGCGCCGCTCGCCGCGCTGTTCCGCGCGGGCCGCCGGATGCCGCTCGCGTTTTTTCCGAGAAGCGCCTGGGCGCTCGTGTCGGAAAGCGAATCGAAGGCGGCGGGCGTATGGATCAACGATCGCGTCGCGGGCGAGGCCGACGACGCGGCGCTCGCGCTCGCATGGCGCGGCGCGAATCCGTCGCTCGACGAGCCGTTCGGCGCGCTCGCGCACCTCGTGTTCGATCCGCTCGTCGAGCATCTGCGGAGGGCGTCATGAGCCGCGCCGCACCGGCCGCCGCGTTGCCGCGCGAGCTCGACGTCTTCGCGTGCCGGCTCGACGGCGTGAACCAGATCGAGGCGTCCGCGGGCACCGGCAAGACGTGGAACATTTGCGCGCTGTACGTGCGCCTGTTGCTCGAAAAGGATCTCGGCGCGGACGAGATTCTCGTCGTCACCTTCACGAAGGCGGCGACGGCCGAGCTGCACGAGCGGATTCGCGCTCGCCTCGCGCAGCTCGCGCATGCGCTCGACACCGGCGACGACGGCGGCGATCCGTTCGTCGCGCGCCTGTTCGAGACGACGCTATCGCCCGAATGCGGCCTCGATCCGCAGACGGCCGCCAAGCGCGTGCGTCGTGCGCTGCGCGCGTTCGATCAGGCGGCGATCCACACGATCCACGCGTTCTGCCAGCGCGCGCTGCAGGAAGCGCCGTTCGCGGCGGCGATGCCGTTCGCGTTCGAGATGGAGGCGGACGACGGCGCGCTGCGCTTCGAGCTTGCCGCCGACTTCTGGCGCACGCGTGTCGAGCCGGTCGCGGCCGCGCATCCGGCGTTCGCCGAATGGCTCGTCGAATACGGCGCGGGGCCCGCGGCGCTCGACGCGCAGCTCGCGCGGCGGCTGAAGAAGCCGCTCGCCGAGCTGCGCTGGGACGGCTTGCACACGGCCGACGACGACGCGCCCGCCGCCGCGCGCGCGCACTTCGACACGGCGGCGGGCATCTGGCGCGACGAACGCGGCGCGCTCGACGCGCTGCTCGCCGACGCGCAGCCGTCGCTGAACCAGCGCTCGCACAAGCCGGAAGCGGTGGCCGAGGCGCTCGACGCGTGGGCGCGCTATTTCGAGCAGGCGAGCGCGGTGGCCGCATTGCCGCGCGCGGCGCTCAAGCTCACGCAGACCGCGCTCGAGAAGGCGACGAAGAAGGGCGGCGCGACGCCGCGCCACGCGTTCTTCGACGTCGCGCAGGCGCTCGAGGCGGCCGTCGCGGCGGTCGAGGCCGCGCAGCGCGGGCGCTGGCTGGCGCTCGTCGCGCAATGGCTCGACACGGCGCCCGCCGAGCTCGCGCAGCGCAAGCGCACGCGCCGCGTCGTGTCGTTCGACGATCTGCTCACGAACCTGTATCGCGCGCTCGAAGCGCATCCGTGGTTGCGCGAGACGCTGCGCGCGCGCTATCCGGCCGCGCTCATCGACGAGTTTCAGGATACCGATCCGCTGCAGTTCGCGATCTTCGACACGATCTTCGCGCCCGTCGGCCCGCTCTTTCTCGTCGGCGATCCGAAGCAGGCGATCTACAGCTTCCGCGCGGCGGACCTGCATACGTATCTCGCCGCGCGCGCACGGGCATCCGCACGCTACACGCTCGCGGTGAACCAGCGCTCGACGCCCGCGATCGTCGACGCGTGCAACCGCGTGTTCAGCGCGAACCCGCGTGCGTTCGTGCTCGACGGGCTCGATTACGAGCCGGTGCGCGCCGGCTCGCGCGTGCGCGCGCCGCTCGCCGACGCGACCGATCCGCTCGCGGGCGCGGGCGATTTCCGCGTGTGGACGCTGCCCGCTGGCGACGACGCGCTGACGAAGCGCGACGCGCAGCGGCACGCCGCGCATGCGTGCGCGGCGGAGATCGCGCGATTGATGCGCGGCGCGCGCGCGCGCGAGGCGACGCTCGGCGGCGAGCCGCTCGCGGCGTCCGATATCGCGGTGCTCGTGCAGACCCACAAGCAGGGCAGCCTCGTGAAGCGCGTGCTGGCCGCGTGGGGCATCGGCAGCGTCGAGCTCGCGCAGGCGTCGGTGTTCGCGACGATCGACGCCGAGCAGCTCGAACGCGTGCTCGCCGCGATCGACGCGCCCGGCGACTTGCGGCGCCTGCGCTCGGCGCTCGCGTCCGACTGGTTCGGGCTCGACGCGGCGGCGCTCTGGCGCCTCGAGCAGGGCGATGCGGCGCAGGGCGATGCCGAAGGGGCCGAGCGCGACGCGAAGGCGGGTGACGCACGACAAAGCGACGGCCGCGCGCGCGCATCGGCGGGCGCATCCGCGAAGCCTTCGGCGGACGCCGACGCGATGGGCTGGGTCGAGCGCTTCTCGCGCTACCGGCTGCTGTGGCGCGAGCGCGGCTTCGCGGTGATGTGGCGCACGCTCGCCAACGAGCTGCGGATCGCCGAGCGCCTGATGGCGGGCCCCGACGGCGAGCGGCGCGTGACCGACATCAATCATCTGGCCGAGCTCACGCAGGCGCGCGCGTCCGCGCAGCCGGGCATCGCGCCGACACTGCGCTGGCTCGCCGCGCAGCGCCTCGAAGGCGGCGGAGACGACGCGCAACTGCGGCTCGAATCCGATCGCAACCTCGTGCAGATCGTCACCGTGCACAAGTCGAAGGGGCTCGAATACGCGATCGTGTTCTGCCCTTTCCTGAACGACGGCGGGCTGCGCGAGCCCGGCGGCTCGGGCTTGCCGGACGCGCGCGAGTATCACGACGAAGCGGGCGGCGCGGTGCTGCATTACGGTTGCGACGACGAGGCGGCCGAGCGCGCGTCGCGCGAGGCGATCCGCGAGCAGGCGGCGGAACGCGCGCGGCTCGTCTACGTCGCGCTCACGCGCGCCGTCTATCGGTGCTATCTGGTCGCGGGCACCTATGTATCGTCGCGTTCGACGAAGGAGGCGCGGCGCAGCGTGCTGAACTGGCTCGTCGCGGGCGCGGGACGCGATTTCGATGCGTGGCTGAAGGAGCCGCCCGAAGACGCGGAGCTCGCTGAGCGCTGGCAGGCGCTCGCGAGCGGTCCGGTGACGCTCGGCCCGCTGCCCGTGCCCGCGCATCGCGAGCCGCTCGCGGCCGGGCACGACGCGAGCGCGACGCAAGCGGCGCGGCGCGCGACGCGCGGGCTGAGAGACGCATGGCGGATCGCGAGCTTCAGCTCGCTGACGTCGGCGATCGCGCGCGAGGAAAGCGGCGTCGCGAGCGTCGCCGACGAAGAGATGCGGCCCGATCACGACGCGCTCGCCGACGCGCCCGATGCGGCGGTCGACGCGGGCGCGCCCGATGCCGTCGCGCGAGCGGCGGCCGCGGTCGCACCCGAGCCCGCGGAAGACGACATCCTCGCGTTTCCGCGCGGCGCGGCGGCGGGCGAATGCCTGCACCGGCTTTTCGAGCTGAGCGATTTTTCCGACGCGTCGACATGGCCGGCGGCCGCGCTGCGCGCGCTGCACGAGCGTCCGGTCGAAGCCGAGCTCGCGCTCGCCGAGCGGCTGCCCGCGATGATGACGCGGCTCGTCGCCGATCTCGCCGCCGCCGAGCTCGTGCCGGGCATGCGCCTGGCGGCGCTCGATCCGGCGCGGCGCCTGACGGAAATGGAGTTCCTGTTCCCGGCGCCCGCGCTCGATTTCAACGCGTTGCGGCGATTGCTCGCCGCACACGGCTATCCGGACGTCGCGCTCGAAGCGGGCACGCTCGCCGGATTCGTCAAGGGATTCATCGACATGATCGTGGAGCACGACGGCCGCTTCTGGATCGTCGACTGGAAATCGAACCATCTCGGCACGACGCCCGACGCGTACGGTGCGCGCGCGCTCGACGCCGCAATGGCGCACCACGCGTATCACCTGCAGGCGCTGCTCTATACGGTCGCGCTGCATCGCTATTTGCGCGTGTGCGTGCGCGATTACGACTACGACACGCACATCGCCGGCTACCTGTACCTGTTCGTGCGCGGCGTGCGGCCCGACTGGCGCAGCGGCGGCGCGCCGGCCGGCGTGCATGTGCGCCGGCCGGCGCGCGCGCTGGTGGAGGCGCTCGACGCGCTGATGCGCGAGGGGGCTGCATGACCACGGTCGACGATCGCTTCGCATGGACGGGCGGCCTCGCCGACCGCTTGCCCGAGCCGGCCGATTTCGGGCTCGCGCTCGCCGAGGGCTTCGCGCGCCGCATCGGGATGCTGTCGCGCCGCCTGGGCGCGCCCGCGGCGGCGGCGCGCTGGGCGGCGCGCGCGGCGTTCGCCGCGAGCCGCGCGACGGCGGCGGGGCACGTGTGCGTGTCGTTGCGCGCGCTCGCGCAGCGCTACGACGAGCCGTTCGACGACGTGCGCGACGCGCTCGCCGCGAGCGGCGTGACCGCGTTCGACGCGATCGCGCGCGGCGGCGAGTGTCCGCTCGTCGTCGATCGCGACGCGCGCCTCTATCTCGCGCGCTACTTCGAATACGAGACGCGCCTTGCGAGCGCGCTCGTCGCGCGCAGCCGTCTTGCCGGCGACGCATCGTCGGGCGGCGCCGGCGGGCTCGCATCCGATGCGCCCGATGCGCTCGGCGAGCGGCTCGCCCGCTATTTCGGGCCGCAGAAGGAGCGGGGCGTCGACTGGCAGCGCGTCGCGGCGCTCGTCGCGCTCACGGGCCGCGTGACGATCGTGAGCGGCGGGCCGGGCACCGGCAAGACGACGACCGTCGTCGGCGTGATCGCATGCCTGCTCGATGCGCATCCGGACTTGCGAATCGCGCTCGCCGCACCGACCGGCAAGGCGGCGCAGCGGATGCAGGAGGCGCTGCACGCGCGCGCCGGCAGCCTGCCGGCCGAGCTCGCGACGCGCCTGCCGCAGACGTCCTATACGTTGCACCGGCTGCTGGGCGGCGGCCCGAACGGGCGCTTCGCGCATCACCGCGACAACCCGTTGCCGTACGATCTCGTCGTCGTCGACGAGGCGTCGATGATCGACGTCGCGCTCGCCGCGCACTTGCTCGACGCGCTCGCGCCGAACACGCGCCTCGTGCTGCTCGGTGACAAGGATCAGCTCGCGGCCGTCGAGGCGGGCGCGGTGTTCGCGGAGCTGAGCGCGCAGCCCGCGTTCAGCGCGACGGCGTGTGCGGCGATCGCGCGCGCGCTCGGCATCGGCGAGGCCGAGTTCGCGGCGGCGCTGCCGGACGGGTTCGCTCGCGGCGCGGCCGGGACGACGCACGCGGAAACGGGCGCCGATACGCGCGCGGCTTCGGTCGATGCGGACGCAACGGCTTTCGCGTCGGCTGGCGACGCCGCTCGGGCTGCGCGAGCGGCGGCCGCCGCTGCGTCGGCCAAAGCCGTTTCGGTATCCGCGCCGAGCGCGGCGTCGCCACGCGCGGGCCGGCGCGGCGGCATGCGCGGAACCAAACAGGCCGTCGACGACGCGCAGGGATCGCTGTTCGCATTCGACGACGAAGACGTGCCGGGCGGCGACACGCCGGGCACCGATCAGCCGGGCGGCGGTGCATCCGCATTCGTCGACGATCCGCGAAATCGGCGCAACACGCCGCAGTCGCACTCGCCGTCGGGCCCGCAACGCGTTCATCGCGTCGAGCACGCAAAGGGCGCGCAGGCGAAGGCCGAGGAAGGATTCCCCGACGGCTTGCCGTGGGGCGCATCCTTTGGCGAGCCGGCCGCGTGGATCGACGCGGGCGAACTCGCGTGGCTCGACGACGCGGATTTTCCGGCGCCCGAACCCGCATCGACGAATACCGCATCCGATGCGCGGCGAACCGCAGCGGCCGCCGATGCAGGCGAGCGCACGCGTGCCGGTCGACTGACGGCCGCGAGCGTCAAGCCTGACGCCGAACCGGAAGAAGCGATATCGACGATGCCCGCCGGGCCCGCATCGTCGGCGCTGCCCGCCGTCGCGCCGTTGACCGACTGCGTCGTCTGGCTCGAACGCAATTATCGTTTCGGCCTCGACTCGCCGATCGGCAGACTGTCGCTGGCGATTCGCAGCGGCGCGGTGCAGGACGCGCTCGATGCGCTGTCGACGGAAGACGACGCGGCCGCGCGCTTTTTCGACGATGGCGGCGCGACGCTGTCGGCCGCGACGATCGAGCGGCTCGCGCAGGGGTTCGCCGGCTACGCGGCCGCGCTGCGCGACGCGCTCGCGACGGCCGAGCCCGATCCGCCGCCGCTCTTCGACGTGCTCAACCGCTTTCGCGTGCTTTGCGCGACGCGCAGGGGCGGGCGCGGCGCGGACGAGGTCAACGCGCTCATCGCGGCCGAGGTGCGCCGCGCGGTGCGCGTGCCGCTCGCGATCGGCGCGCACTGGTTCGCGGGGCGGCCCGTGATGGTGACGCGCAATGATTACGCGCTCGGGCTGTTCAACGGCGACATCGGCATCGCGCTGCCCGACGCGCGCGGTGCGCTGCGCGTCTGGTTCCGCGGCGCGGACGGCCGCGCGCGCGCGGTGTCGCCCGCCGCGCTGCCGCCGCACGACACGGCGTTCGCGCTGACCGTCCACAAATCTCAGGGCTCGGAGTTCGACGACGCGGCGCTGATTCTCCCGGCGTCGTTCAACCGTGTGCTGTCGCGCGAGCTCGTCTATACGGCGATCACGCGCGCGCGTTCGCGCGTGCAGGTGATCGGCTCGCGCGCCGTGCTCGCGCTCGCGATCGCGACGCGTACGGCGCGCGACTCCGGCCTCGCCGCGCGGATCGCCGACGCGCTGCGTGCCCGACAGGAGGCGGCGCGATGACGCTGCATTACGCATTCTCGCCGGACGAAGTCGAGCTGAGCGCGGTGCGCGCGCAAGGCGCGGGCGGGCAGAACGTCAACAAGGTGTCGAGCGCGATTCACCTGCGCTTCGACATTCGCGCATCGTCGCTGCCCGATGAAGTGAAGGCGCGGCTGCTTGCGCGTTCCGATCAGCGGATCACGCGCGAGGGCGTCGTCGTCATCAAGGCGCAGGAGTACCGCACGCAGGAAAAGAACCGCGCGGCCGCGCTCGCGCGGCTCGACACGCTCGTCCGCGGCGCGGGCGTCGCGCCGCGCAAGCGGGTCGCGACGCGGCCGACGCGCGCGTCGAAGGAACGCCGGCTTGCGGAGAAGAGCCGGCGCGGCGAGGTGAAGTCCGGGCGCGGCAGGGTCATCGAATGAACGCGTTCGGCCTTCCGGGTGCGGTGCGCCGTTTGCGGTCGGCATGCGCCGGCCGTTAGCGGTCATGCTCGGCGCGATGGCGGCGGGCAAATTCGCGCAACCGCCGTTTCGCCGATGTCGCCGCATGCCTCGAGCGGCGGCGCGTGCATCCCGTGCATCCCGAAGACCCTCGTCCCGTGCGCCGAACGCGATGCGCGACCGTGTCGCCGTGCCTGGCCCTCGCCCCAGCCCTAGCCCTCGCCCTCGCCGTAGCCCTCGTCCTCGCCCGACGACGAGAAATCGAAGTCGACGCAGAACACCTTCAGCGTCGTTTCGAGATGGATCGCGACGGCAGCCGTGTAGCAGTCGCGGCCGTCCGTCAGCGAGAAGTGCGGCCCCATCAGCGCGACGCGTCCGGGCACCGCGATCGCGCGCTGGAAGTACGCGCGCCGCGACCAGTTGCTGTGCAAGTCCGGCAGCAGCGGCGCGAGCCGGCGCGTCGTCGCGTCCGGCGCATCCGGCGTCTCGGCCGTGACGGACGGCTCGATCTGCTCGCCGTTCGCCTCCACGATGAACACGCGCCGCACGATCGAATTCGTGAGCAGCCGCTGCGCGGTGCCGCGCAAATTGCGGGTCTGCGTATAGTCGGCGGCGCCTGTGAGCACGATCCGCTCGATCGTGTCGAAGCCGGGGTGCACGGCGTCGCTGCGCCGCTCCTTCGCGCGCTCGGCGAAACGCTTCCACGCGGCCTCGATGCGCGCCGGCGCGTCGCTGCGCGCGCGCTCGATCGACTGATCCGGCTGGCCGAAGCAGAAGCCCTGGACGAAATCGACGTCGGCGTCCATCAGGATCTGCAGCGCGTCTTCGTTCTCGACGCCTTCCGCGAGCACCATCGTGCCCGCATGGTGCAGCATCGTGACGAGATGATGGACGATCCGGTGCGCGTCGCTTGCCGCGAGCGATCGCTCGAGAATCGAGCGGTCGAGCTTCACGATGTCGGGCTTCATTTGCCAGATGCGATCGAAGTTCGAGAAGCCGGTGCCGAAATCGTCGATCGCGATCAGGAAGTCGCCGTGCTGGATCATGTCGAGCGTGCAGGCGAGCGCGGCCTCGTTGCGCGACGGCTGCTCGATCACCTCGAGCACCACGCGCGTCGGCGGCAGCTTGAAGTGCGCGCAGAGCGCCTCGATGAATTCGCGCGGCGCGACGCCGGCGTCGAACATCTGCGGCAGCACGTTCAGGAACAGCCAGCACGTGCCCGTATCCTGCGCGGCGAAGTTCGCGGCATGCAGGCAACGTGTCATCCGGTCGAGCAGCATCGTCTCGCCGCGCGCCTGCGCGCGCGCGAACAGCGTGTCGGGCGAGATCGGCGCGCCGTTCGCGTCGGTCGCGCGCACGAGCGCCTCGTAGCCGACGACGCGCTTGTGCGTGATCGAAATCACCGGCTGAAAGGCGCTTGCAAGGGCGACATCGTGATATTGCGCGCACCAGCCATCGTCGCAGCGGGCGAGCTGCGAGAGCAGGCTTTCGAGTGAGAGCCCCTGCGTTTTCGGCATGTTGTCAGCTTCGCCGCTATGAGCGGAAAACGGCGCGCATCGCGCGGCGGACGTGCGCGCGAGCGCTGGGGAAGGCCACGCGGCGAAAGACGATACGCGTCATTTCTGCTGTCCGGCGGGGAATTGAATCGAGTGTAACGAATGTCGGTGGGTCTTGCGCATCGGGGATACGCTTAACCCGGCGTCGCAATGTCGCGTCGCGGGCCGGGCGAGCGCCGGCTCGCGGCGGCCGACGAGGCGCGCGCACGAAGCGGCGGCGAGCCGGCGGAGGCCGGCGGGGCGGGGGATTCCGACATCCGTGCGGCGTCGCCGGAACGAGGGTATTCGCGGATTTTCCGTGGCGACGGGCGAGGCTGCGCGCCGATCGAGGCGAATCCGACTCACCAGTCGGTTCAGACGGGCGACGCCGGACGCACGTCGGCCGCGCACTGCGGATCGGGCCGCGCGCCGTCGGCCGGCGGACAAACGGTTGCGCGTGCGCCGCGGGTCGGCGCATTCACTGCTTGCAGCGCGCGTTTGCTACCGGTGCCGGGCTGCAGCGCCCGATCATTCGCTTGTCGGGCGAACCATGGCGTCTGAAACATGAGGGATCGTCGCGCGCGGACGACATCCGCGACTCGCCGGCCGTCCGGCCCGCCGCACGCGCTGTGTCGCGTTGCACGCCCGGCCGTACCGCCGTACCGCCGTACCGCCGCAACGGCGCAACGGCGCAACGGCGCAACGGCGCAACGCCGGCCGGCGTTGCCGCGCGGCATCCGACTTTCGTTCGACTGTCAGGCCACGCCGTTTCGTCGAACCTGAACGCCGGGAACCTGCTCGATCACGCCGATCGCGAGCGCAGCGCCGAGTAGCGTGCTCGACCGGCCTTCAAGTTTCGCGAACGACCTCCGCGCCATCCACTGACGACGCGGCACGCCACCCCGTTTCGTCGAGCCTGAACGCCGGGAACGCTCTCGATCACGCCGATCGCGAGCGCAGCGCCGAGTAGCGTGCTCGACCGGCCTTCAAGTTTCGCGAACGACCTCCGCGCCATCCACTGACGACGCGGCACGCCACGCCGTTTCGTCGAACCTGAACGCCGGGAACCTGCTCGATCACGCCGATCGCGAGCGCAGCGCCGAGTAGCGTGCTCGACCGGCCTTCAAGTTTCGCGAACGACCTCCGCGCCATCCACTGACGACGCGGCACGCCACCCCGTTTCGTCGAACCTGAACGCCGGGAACCCGCTCGATCACGCCGATCGCGAGCACAGCGCCGAGCAGCGTGCTCGACCGGTCTTCGAGCTTCGCGAACGACCTCCGCGCCATCCGCCGACGACGCGACGCGACGCGATGCGGCGTGCCGCCCGGTTCCCGCACGACCGTCAGGCCGCCTCGTTCCGCCGAGTCCGAACGCCGGGAATCCGCTTGATCACACCAGTCGCGAGCGCGGTGCCGAGCAGCACGATCGCGCAGCCTTCGAGCATCGCGAGCGACACGTGTTCGCCGAGGAAGAGCGCGCCCCACAGAATGCCGAACACCGGGATCACGAACGTGACGGTGATCGCGCGGGCCGGCCCGATGTGCGCGATCAGGTAGAAGAAGATGAAGTACGCGATGCCCGTGCACGCGATGCCGAGCGCGAGCACCGATCCCCACGCGTGCGCGGAGACGGGCGCGGCGGGCCACGTCGCGAGCGCGAACGGCAGAAGCAGGATCGTCGCGCCGATCATGCTGCCCGTCGCGTTGACGAGCGGATCGACGCCCGTGAGCTTGCGCTTCGTGAAGTTCGCGGCGATTCCGTACAGCAACGTCGCGCCGAGCGCGGCGGCGGCGGCGAGCGCGGCCGTCGCGGGCGAGCCCGGATTCGCGCCGTGCGGCGAGAACACCTGATCCCAGACGAGCGTCAGCACGCCCGCGAAGCCGACTACGAGGCCGAGCGCGCGCGGCAGCGACAGCGAATCCTTGAGCCACAGATACGCGACGAGCGCGCCCCAGAGCGGCGTCGTCGCGTTGATGACCGACGTCACGCCCGCCGACAGCGTCAGCTCGGCGAACGCGAACAGGCAGAACGGTGCGGCGGAGTTGAGCAGCCCGACGACGAAGAGCGGCCATGCGTGCTTGCGCAGCAGCGTGGCCAGCTCGCGCGGCGAATGGCGCGCGAGCATCAGCGCGACGAGAAAGAGCGCGCCGATGCCGACGCGCAGCGCCATCAGCGGCGCGACGCCGAATTCGGTGACGCCGACGCGAATGAAGAGGAACGACGCGCCCCAGAGCGCGGCGAGGACGATCAGCAGGAAGGCGTTCTTGAGGTTCATCGAGGATCGGGCACTTGGCTGTCGACGGAGGGCTGGCCAAGCATCTTACACCGCGCTGTTACGCGATGTTTCAGGCTGAGATGAAACAGCAAGATTCGAGAACGAACGCCCGGGCCGCGCATCGACGACGTGCGGCGGATGCGAAAGCGGGGCCGTCGCGCCGCGCGCGGGAAGTTCGCGCGCGGCGCGGGGTCAGTGGCGGTGCCAGCCGCGGCCGCCGCCCCAGTAGCCGAAGTTCAGCGACAGGGACGGCGCTGGATAGTAGTACGACGGATACGCGGGCGCGACGTACACGGGCGCGGTTTCCACCGGCGCCGCGTAATAGCCGCCCGCCGGGTAGTAGCCGTACGGGTAATAGCAGCCGGCGAGCGCGACGCTCGCGAGCGCGGCGGCGACAAGTGTCTTGTTCATGATGGTTCCGCAGTCGTGCGTGCGGGGCAGGATTCGATGCTTGCGAGCTTAGACCGCTCTCGTGTGAAACGCTGTGTGAAACGGTAACGGATCATTTCCGCCGCGGGCGCGGCGCGGGCGTCGCGTGCATCGCCATGCTCGCGACGCTATGCGGCGCGACCGGGCAACGAGCGGGCAACGAGCGGGCAACGAGCGGGCAACGAGCGGGCAACGAGCGGGCAACGACCGGGTAAAACGGCCGGGTGAAACGGTTGCGTGAACCGGCTGCGCGAAACGGCCGGACGGTGCGCGCCGCGACGAAGGCGGCGCACGCCGTCCGCATTCAAGGGCGCGGCCCGTCTGCACGGTGCGCCCGATTCGCGGGCTTACTTGCCGACTTGGCTGCCGATCAGGCCGCCCGCGGCCGCGCCGCCGATCGTCGACAGGGCGTTGCCGCCGATCGCCGCGCCGGCGCCGCCGCCGATGCCCGCGCCGATTGCTGCGTTACGTTGCTGATGGGTCATCGTGTCGCAAGCCGACAGACTGGCGGCTGCCGCGATGAGCATTGCGCATACCCCAATACGCCGAATCGATTTCATTGTTCATTCCTCGGATGAAAGAGACGCGTGGGCACGCATGCTTCGATGCAGCCCACATTCAAAATCTACGCGGGCGGTCCGTTATGCGCTGTAAGGACTTGTTAGAGCGCCGCGGCTTTCGTAATCAATTGTTTCGTCCCCCGAAGCGCCGTTGCGCGGACGCAAAAAAGCCCGCGCGAGGCGGGCTTTCGGGGCGCGGCGGAGCGTACGCCGGCATTACTGCCGGTGATAGATCTCCGAGCCGCTCTTCACGAACTCGACGGCCTTCACTTCCATGCCTTTCTTCAGCGCGTCGTTTTCCGACATGCCCTGCTGCGCGGCGAACTCGCGCACGTCCTGCGTGATCTTCATCGAGCAGAAGTGCGGGCCGCACATCGAGCAGAAGTGCGCGACCTTCGCCGAATCCTTCGGCAGCGTTTCGTCGTGGAATTCGCGCGCCTTGTCCGGATCGAGACCGATGTTGAACTGGTCTTCCCAGCGGAACTCGAAGCGCGCCTTCGACAGCGCGTTGTCGCGCACCTGCGCGCCCGGGTGGCCTTTCGCGAGGTCGGCCGCGTGCGCGGCGAGCTTGTACGTGATGATGCCTTCCTTCACGTCGTCCTTGTTCGGCAGGCCGAGGTGCTCCTTCGGCGTCACGTAGCACAGCATCGCGGTGCCGAACCAGCCGATCATCGCCGCGCCGATGCCCGACGTGATGTGGTCGTAGCCCGGCGCGATGTCGGTGGTGAGCGGCCCGAGCGTGTAGAACGGCGCTTCCTTGCACCAGTCGAGCTGCAGATCCATGTTTTCCTTGATCAGCTGCATCGGCACGTGGCCGGGGCCTTCGATCATCACCTGCACGTCGTGCTTCCACGCGATCTGCGTGAGCTCGCCGAGCGTCTTCAGCTCGCCGAGCTGCGCTTCGTCGTTCGCATCGTAGATCGAGCCGGGGCGCAGGCCGTCGCCGAGCGAGAAGCTCACGTCGTACGCCTTCATGATTTCGCAGATCTCTTCGAAATGCTCGTACAGGAAGCTTTCCTTGTGATGCGCGAGGCACCACTTCGCCATGATCGATCCGCCGCGCGACACGATGCCCGTCATCCGGTTCGCGGTGAGCGGCACGTACTGCAGGCGCACGCCCGCGTGGATCGTGAAGTAGTCGACGCCTTGCTCGGCCTGCTCGATCAGCGTGTCGCGGAAGATTTCCCAGGTCAGGTCCTCGGCCTTGCCGTTGACCTTTTCGAGCGCCTGGTAGATCGGCACCGTGCCGATCGGCACCGGGCTGTTGCGGATGATCCACTCGCGCGTTTCATGGATGTGCTTGCCGGTCGACAGGTCCATCACCGTGTCGCCGCCCCAGCGGATCGCCCACGTCATCTTGTCGACTTCCTCGCCGATCGACGACGTGACGGCCGAGTTGCCGATGTTCGCGTTGATCTTCACGAGGAAGTTGCGGCCGATGATCATCGGCTCGGTTTCCGGGTGATTGATGTTCGCGGGGATGATCGCGCGGCCGCGCGCGACTTCGTCGCGCACGAACTCCGGCGTGATCTGCGCAAGCGCGCTCGCGCCGAAGGCCGCGGCGCCGAACGCCTGGCCCGCGTGCTGGCGGCCCATCATCGCGGCGAGCTTCGCGCCGTTCGGGCCGCTCGCCTTCAGGCTTTCGAGATACTCGGCGCGGCGCTGGTTCTCGCGGATCGCGATGAATTCCATCTCGGGCGTGATGATGCCCTGACGCGCATAGTGCATCTGCGTGACGTTCTTGCCCGCCTTCGCGCGGCGCGGATGGCGGTGCAGGTCGGGGAAGCGCAGCTCGGCCGTCGCCGCATCGGCCGCGCGCTCGCGGCCGTACTCGCTCGTGAGGCCCTCGAGCGTCTCGGTGTCGCCGCGCGCGTCGATCCAGCGCTGGCGCAGCGCGGGCAGGCCGGCGCGGATGTCGATTTTCGCGTCGGGGTCCGTGTACGGGCCCGACGTGTCGTACACGTAGATCGGCGGATTCCGTTCGCCGCCGAAGCTCGTCGGCGTGTCCGACTGCGTGATCTCGCGCATCGGCACGCGAATGTCGGGCTGCGAGCCCGTCACGTAGATCTTGCGCGAGTTCGGCAGCGGGGCGACGGCGGCGGCGTCGACGCGGGCGTCGGCCGACAGGAATTTGGGATTGGCGTTCATGCGATCTCCTGTGTCGACTCGAGCTGGCGCTTGAGCGCTGACTCGGGTCCCATGCAAAGCGGGTGTGGGGCGCTAAGCAGGAGACGAGATTCGCGACGCGACGGGATTCTGACGTGGAACGGCGGCGAAACCCGGACGCTTCCCTGCGCTGGCATTACCCAGATCAGGTTCAAAGGGTATTTCTCACCCGCGCCGCACGATCGCTTGACCGAGCGCAATGCAGGACCCCCGCGTTAGCAAGCGCAGAAGATACACCGGGTCGGCCGAGGTTTCAACAGGGGACAGATTGGTTGCGCGCGAATGCGCGGTCGGGCGCGCATGCTGCGGCGCGGCGCGGCGGGTGCGGATCGGGTCGTCGCGCAGGCATCCGGGCCGCGCGGGCGCCGCTTCTTGGGGCGCGGGGCCCCGGTCGGCGTGCGCGGCGGCGCGATGGTGCGCCGCGCGAGCGCCCGTCGCCCGCGCAAGCGCCGGTGCCGAAAAAAAATTTTGCGGCCGTTGTCATATTCGCCGTCGCATCCCGACTATTCGGCTCCTCAATCAATAACGATGGAGCTATCCCATGAAAAGGAATCTGTTTGCTTTCGCCTGTGTCGCCGGTCTCGCGCTCGCCGCGCCGCTCGCCCATGCGCAGAACGACGCGATGTCGAAAGATGCGATGTCGAAGGATGCGATGTCGAAGGGCGAGATGTCGAAGGGCGCGATGTCGAAGGACGAGATGGGCATGAAGAAGCAAGATCACATGGCGAAGGGCGGCATGAAGAAGGGCCACACGCCGAAGGACGCGATGAAAAAGCCGATGTCGTCCGACAAGATGAGCCCGATGTCGAACTGAGCGGCGTCGTCGAACGCGCGCTTGAACGCGCGATCCGGCTCGGCCCGCCCGCCCGCTCGCTCGCCGTGCGGGCGGCCCGTGTTTCGCGGCGCGGTGCGTCGCGCGATGCCGGATCGCGTCGCGCAGTTCGCGTCGCGCATGCCGGCGCGCATGCCGGCGCGCGCGGCGCACCGCGCCCGCGCTCCGGCGCCGAACGATGAGCTTTCCCATGTCGAATTCATTTTCCGTTTCGATGCGCGCCGTTGCGGCGGCGCTCGCGCTTGCCGCCGCAGGCATCGCGCAGGCGGCCGCGGGCGGCGCCTGCGTCGCCCGCAGCCCCGACGGCCGGCAGGCGCTCGTCGAGCTTTATACGAGCGAGGGCTGCAGCAGCTGCCCGAGCGCCGACGACTGGCTCGCGCGGCTTGCCCCGCATCGCGCCGCGCTGCGGGTCGTGCCGCTCGCGCTGCACGTCGATTACTGGGACGGCCTCGGCTGGACCGACCGCTTCGCGCAGCATCGCTTCACCGAACGGCAGCACGCGCTCGCATCGCGCGGCGGCGGCCGCTTCGTCTATACGCCGGAAGTCGCGGTCGCGGGCCGCGAGCTGCGCGACTGGCGCGATGCGAGCGCGTTCGAGCGGCGCGTCGTCGCGACGGCGGGCGAGCCCGCGCGCGTCGGCATCGCGCTGTCCGCCGCGCGGCGCGCGGACGCCCTCGACGTCGAGCTGTCCGTGACGCCGCGCGCCGGCGCGCCGCGCGCGCTCGACGCGTATCTCGCGCTGTACGAGAACGGCATCGAATCGCCGGTGCGCGCGGGCGAGAACCGCGGCGCGACGCTGCGCCACGAGCGCGTCGTGCGGCAGTGGATCGGGCCGCTCTCATTCGGGCCGCTCGCGTCGACGGCCGGCGCGGTCGCGCCGCTCGACGTGCGGCGCACGCTGCCGCTGCCCGCGAACCTGCGCGCGCAGGACGCCGCGCGCTACGGCGTCGCCGCGTTCGTCGAGGATCACGCGACGGGCGACGTGCTGCAGGCGCTCGATCTGCCGCTGTGCGGGTGAGCGACGTGCGCGCGCCATCGACCAACGAAGGAGGGCATCGCCAATGAACGCAATAACGACGAAGGGCGCGAAGGGCGCGAAGGGCGCGTGGACCAGGGCCGCGACCGGCGCGCGGGCGGACGCGGGGGCGGGTGAGTCGACCGGCGCGTCGACGAGCGCGGCGGCTGACGCGGAGGTGCGCGCGAAGGTGCGTGCGAAGGTGCGCGCGGTGGCCGGCGCAACCGGCGACGCGAAGGCCGATGCAACGCCCGGCGCAATGACCGATGCCGCGGCCCCCGCGATGGCCCGCGGAGCGGCCGGCGCAATGCCACACGCCATGCACCACGCGCCGCCCCGCGCGGCGAACCCGGCACCGACGGACGCGCAAGCGACGGACGCGGCAACGTCCGCTTCCCGCCCGCGCCGCCCGATTCATCCGCTGTGGGTGCGCGCGAGCCACTGGCTCAACGCGATCGCGGCCGTGACGTTGGCGCTGTCGGGCTGGCGGATCTACGACGCGTCGCCGATCTACGCGGGCTTCACGTTCCCGCGCGGCGCGACGCTCGGCGGCTGGCTCGGCGGCGCGCTGCAATGGCACTTCGCCGCGATGTGGCTGCTGTTCTTCAACGGCGTGTTCTATCTGACGATGAGCGCGGCGACCGGGCGCTTCAAGCGCAAGTTCCTGCCGCTCAGCGCGACGGGCGTCGCGCGCGATCTGCGCGATGCGCTGCGCGGCCGGCTGTCGCACGACGATCTGTCCGTCTACAACGCGGTCCAGCGCGCGGCGTACGTCGCGGCGATCGCCGATCTCGTGCTGCTCGTGCTGTCCGGGCTCGTGATCTGGAAATCGGTGCAGTTTCCGCTGCTGCGCGAGCTGCTCGGCGGCTACGACAACGCCCGCGTCGTGCACTTCTGGGCGATGGCGTTTCTCGTCGCGTTCTTCGTCGTGCACGTCGCGATGGCGGCGCTCGTTCCGCGCTCGCTCGTCGCGATGCTGCGCGGACACTAAAAGGAGTCACTCATCATGTCCGAAAGCGACAGGAAAAAGCCGGCGGGCGACCTTGCGCGGATCGATCGCGCGTCGCTCTTGATCGACGTGCGCAAGGAGCTCGCGCTGCCGTCGCGGCGCCTCTTCGGCAAGCGCGTGCTGACGCTCGGCGGCCTCGCGATGCTCACGGGCTGCACGCTGCGCGACGACGCGTCGGTCGACGATTTTCTCGAGAAGGTGTCGCGCGCGAACGATCGCGTGCAGGCGTGGCTGTTCGGCCCGACGCGGCTCGCGCCGACGTACGCCGAAGCCGACATCACGCGCCCGTTCCCGTTCAACGCGTTCTACGGCATCGACGACGTGCCGCGCGTCAGCGCCGACGATTTTCGGCTCGCCGTGTCGGGGCTCGTCACGGGCAAGCGCAGCTGGACGCTGCCGGAGCTGTACGCGCTGCCGCACGCGGAGCAGATCACGCGGCACATCTGCGTCGAGGGCTGGAGCGCGATCGGGCGCTGGGGCGGCACGCCGTTTCGCGAATTCCTGCGCCGCGCCGGCGCGGACACGACCGCGAAATACGTCGGCTTCAAATGCGCGGACGATTATTACGAGAGCATCGACATGCCGACCGCATTGCATCCGCAAACGCTGCTGACGTTCGAATACGACGGCAAGCGCCTGCCGCCCGAATACGGTTTTCCGATGAAGCTGCGCATGCCGACCAAGCTCGGCTACAAGAATCCGAAGCACATCATGGAGATATTCGTCACCAATACGTATCCGGGCGGATATTGGGTCGACCAGGGCTACAACTGGTTCGGCGGGTCGTGACGCGCTCGGGCGACGCCGCGCGGGCGGGGCGATGCGTGGCGCTCGTCCGCGCGCGGCTCGCGCCGCTCGTGTTTTTGCGGCTTCGTCTCGACGGTCGAAAAACGAAAACGCCGGTGTGCCGCGAATGAAATGTCGCGCCGACGCGTCACCGAGCGCGCGTTCGATTCGCGCCGGCATTCGTTTTCCATTCCTTAATGCATAATGCTGGCGGTATGCGGCCGTCCGGCCGCGCACATATTCATTCGAGTCCGTTCGCCTTCTTCGGTCATGTTCGCCGCCGCACGCTCCGATTCGTCGTTTCGCACGCCGCCGTCTCTCGTCATTCCGGATATATCGGGGCCGCTCGCCGGCAGTCGTGCCGCTTCGCGCGCGAACGCGCGAAGCGGCACGCGTCACTCCGTGCGGGCACGCTGACCGATGACGCCGTTCGATCGCCCCCTCGCGTTCCTCGCACGCCGTCCGCTCCGTTTGCCGCAAAGCCGCGGCGGCCGCGTCGCGCTCGCGCTCACGTTCATCTATTTCGCGTGGGGCTCGACGTATCTCGCGCTGCACGTCGCGCTCGAATCGTTTCCGCCGCTGCTGCTGTCCGGCTTGCGCAACCTGCTCGCGGGAATCGGGCTCTTCATCTTCGCGATGCGGCGGCGCCCGGTGCGGCCGACGCTCGTCGAGATCCGCAACGCGGCGCTCGTCGGCACGATGCTCGTCACGATGTCGTCCGGCCTCATCGCGCTCGGGATGCGCACTGTCAGCAGCGGCTCGGCCGCCGTGATGGTCGCGACCGTGCCGCTCTTCGCGACGGTGATCGCATCGGTCGCGGGGCGGCGCGTGACGGGCGGCGAATGGGCGGCCGTCGCGCTCGGGATGGTCGGGATCGTCGTGCTGAATTCGGGCGGGCCGTCGTCGCCCGGCTCGACGCTCGGCAGCATCACCGTGCTCGCGGGCGCGCTCTTCTGGGCGGGCGGCGCGCATCTCGCCGCGCGGCTCGCGCTGCCGCACGACCTGTTCCTGTCGACCGCGCTGCAGATCGGCCTCGGCGGCGCGGCGTCCACCTGCATCGCATGGGTGCTCGGCGAGCGCATCGAGCACGTCGCGTTTGTGCCCGGCGTCGCGTTCGTCTACCTGATGCTCGCGGGCACGATGGCCGCGTACGTCGCGTACGGCTACCTGATCCGCCACACGAGCCCGATCATCGCGAGCAGCTGCATGTACGTGAATCCGGTCGTCGCGGTCGCGCTCGGCGCGCTGCTGCTCGGCGAGCCCGTCACGCTCGCGACCGTGATCGCGACCGTCGCGATTCTCGGCAGCGTCGGGTTGTCGTTCGCGTTCGATCCGGCGCGCAAGCGGATGCAATAACGCCGCGGGTAGCGTCGCGACGATGCGCGGCGCGGAGCACGAGGCGAAAGCGGCGCGAGGCGTCGTGCGTCATGCTTCGTGTGGCGTGCATCGTGAACCTGTGAACTCGTGAACTCGTGAACTCGTGAACTCGTGAACCCGTGAATCCGTGAATCCCTGAGTCGTGCGGCATGCGGCATGCGGCGGCCGTGCGCCGCCGCGCCGGGCGGTTACTGCCCGCTCGCGCGGCCGCGGTAATGCACGATCGCCGCGACGGCCGAGAACAGCAGGCCGACCGCGCACATTCCGATCCAGCCCATCGCGCGCCATGCGGCGACGCCCGCCGACGAGCCGATCGCGCCGCCGATGAAATAGCAGGCCATGTAGACCGTGTTCACGCGGCTGCGCGCATCGGGCTTCAGCGCGTAGATGCGCGACTGGTTCGAGATCTGCGCGGCCTGCACGCCGACGTCGAGCACGATCACGCCGATCACGAGGCCGACGAGGCTGCGGCCCGACATCGCGAAGATCACGAACGCCACGGCCATCAGCGCGATCGCGAGCGTGATGATCGCGCGCGGCCCGCGCTTGTCGGCGAAGCGGCCCGCATACGGCGCGGCGAGCGCGCCCGCCGCGCCGACGATTCCGAACAGGCCCGCCGCCTGCGGCCCCAGATGGAACGGCTCGCCCGCGAGCAGCAGCGTGAGCACGGGCCAGAACGCGCTGAACGCCGCGAAGATCGCCGCGCCCGTCATCGACGCGTCGCGCAGTCCGCGCAACTCGCGCGCGAGTTGCCACATCGACGCGAGCAGCTTGCCGTACGGCAGCGTCGACGTCGGCGAACTGCGCGGCAGGCGCGCGACGATCACGGCCGCGAGCGCGGCGAGCGCCGCGACCGACGCGGCGAACACCGCGCGCCAGCCGAAATATTCGGCGACGAAGCCCGCCGCCGTGCGCGCGAGCAGGATGCCGAGCAGGAGCCCGCTCATCACGGTGCCGACCGCCTGCCCGCGCGCGGCGGGCGGCGCGATCTCGGCGGCGAACGGCACCGCCTGCTGCGCGATCGTCGCGAGGATGCCGATCGCGAGGCTCGCGGCGGCGAGCACGGCGAGCGTCGGCGCGGCCGCGGCGATCACGAGCGCGGCCGAGAGCCCGGCGATCTGCAGCAGGATCAGCTTGCGCCGGTCGAAGCGGTCGCCGAGCGGCGCGAGCAAGAACATGCCGGTGGCGTAGCCGAGCTGCGTCGCGGTCGGCACGACGCCTATCCACGACGCGCTGCCCGGAAACGACGCGCGGAATGCGTCGAGGAGCGGCTGGTTGTAATAGATGTTGGCGACGGACACGCCCGCGATCGTCGCGAGCAGCAGCAACAGGCTGCGCGAATAGCGGTCGGGCGCGTCGGCGCGAGGGCGGGGCTGCGAGGGCATGGTGCGTGTGGGCGAAACGCGGCGCGCACGGCGCGCGCGGACCGCGTCGTCGATCGAAACAGGGGAGGCGAAATGCCGCGAGCGCCGATCATACCGGACGTCCCGAAACTCTGCTGGCGGGCGGCGCGTTCGCGGCCCGGCGGCCGCCCGCCGCCTCGTTAATGTCGCCTTAAGCGGCCGGCCTGCATAGTGGCGTCCGAGCGAGCCGTGGGAGCGTTCGTCATTCGCCGCGCCGCCGTTGCCGGAATCCGGCTCGCTCTGCGCAACCGGCGCGACCAGGAGAATCCGATTGAACCAGCCAGCGCGTCCGCCTGCAGCCGCAGGCATGCTCAACAAAGTCCCGGAAGTCACGCTCGCGTTCTGGATCGTCAAGATCATGTCGACGACGGTCGGGGAGACCGGCGCCGACTATCTCGCCGTGCACGTCGGGCTCGGCGCCGCCGTCACGGGCGCGCTGATGTCCGGCCTGCTGATCTGCGCGCTCGCGCTGCAATGGCGCGCGCGCGCTTACGTGCCGTGGATCTACTGGCTGACCATCGTGCTCGTCAGCGTCGTCGGCACGCAGATCACCGACGCGCTGACCGACGGCCTCGGCGTCAGCCTCTACGTCAGCACGCCGCTGTTCGCGGCCGCGCTCGCGGCGACATTCGCGCTCTGGTATCGCAGCGAGCGGACGCTGTCGATCCATACGATCGTCACGCCGCGCCGCGAAGGGTTCTACTGGGCCGCGATCCTGCTGACGTTCGCGCTTGGCACGGCGGCGGGCGATCTCGCGACCGAGGCGCTCGGCCTCGGATTCCGGCTCGGGATCGTCGCGTTCGGCGGCGCGATCGCGCTCGTCGCGGCGGCCGCCCTCGGCGGGATGAACCGCGTGCTCGCGTTCTGGCTCGCGTACATCCTCACGCGCCCGCTCGGCGCGTCGCTCGGCGATTTCCTGTCGCAGGCGCAAGCGTACGGCGGCCTCGGGCTCGGCACGATCAAGACGAGCGCCATGTTTCTCGCGGTGATCGTCGTGCTCGTCGCGGGGCTGAGCGTCGCCGCGGCGCGCGCGGATCGGCTCGGGGCGCCGGCGCGCGGACGGTGATGTTGTTGCTGTCGTCGTCGCCGTCGCAGTCGCAGTCGTTGTCGATGTCGATGTCGATGTCGATGTCGATGTCGCTGTCGATGTCGATGTCGCTTTCGCAACCGAGGCCGGCGTCGCATTCATCCGTTTCGTTCACATTCACCACCAGGAGATTGAACATGATCAAGCGCAAGCTCATCGCATTCGCCGTCGCGCCCGCGCTGGCGGCCGCCGCATTCGGCATCGGCGCCGTGTCGCCCGCAGGCGTCGCGCCGAGCGCGGCCGAAGCCGCGACCGTCTCGAAGCTCGGCGATCTGTCGCCGTTCCGCGCGATCGCCGTCGACACCGCGAAGCTCGTCGACAAGGGCGATCTCGCCGGCGCGAAGGCGCGCATCAAGGATCTGGAAACGTCGTGGGACGACGCGGAGCCGTCGCTCAAGCCGCGCGCGGCGGCGGATTGGCACGCGGTCGACAAGGCGATCGATCGCGCGCTCGCCGCGCTGCGCGCCGACCGGCCGCAGGCCGGCGCGTGCAAGCAGGCGCTCGCCGAATTGCTCGCCGTCATCGACCGGACGAGCGGGGCGCGCTGATAGCGGCTTCGGCATGAAACGGCCGGCTCGTGCGGGGGCGCGATGCCGGCCGGCTGGAGTGAAGGGCGGTGGGTGAGGGGTGAAGAGCGATGAGCGGTAGACGGTATTGCCCGGATGTTCGCCGCGTGGACGACGGCGTACACGTCAGCCTACACGTGAGCGTGCGTGCCCCCGGTGTTTGTCGCGTGGGTGATCATGATGCCGCCGCACGCCGCACGCCGCACGCCGCAGACCGCAGACCGCAGACCGCAGACCGCAGACCGCAGACCGCACATCGCACATCGCATTCCGTATGAGCATGTCGCAAACCGTATGCCGCACGCTATGCGAAGTGCGATGTGTGCGATGTGGGTTGCTGGACGGGATGTACGGCGGCCTATGCGGCCCGATGTCGCGGCACCGTTCTGCGCGGCCCGGCAGAAGCGCGCACATGCGCGGCGACGCGCTTGCTGCGCGTAATGGCATCGCTCAGGCGATCAATCGGTGATCCGACCAGTCGATTGCCGATCGCTGAATCGCTGAATCGCTGAATCGTTCAACCGCCAACCGCCAACCGCCAACCGCCGAACCGCCGAACGGATCACCCCGCACCCGGTCGCTCAATCGATCAACGCCCCCGTCGTCTCGAAGAACGGATGCGGCCCGTCGCTCGCATCGACATACACGTGATGCGACGCGAGCCCCGCGTCCGGCGCATAGCGATGCACGGCGAACGCGGGCGGCTCCATCGAGAACGACGACGGCCCGTCGTCGCGCAGGTCGAACGTGACCTGATGCGCGGGGGCGGGCACCGCCGACGCGATCGTGCCGCCGAAGCGCGCGAACATCGTCCGGTGCACGTGCCCGCACAGCACGCGCTCGACGTTCGGAAAGCGCAGCAGCAGCGCGTCGAGCCGGCCCGACGAGGCCGGCTCGAGCCGCATCGCGTCCATGTGGCCGATGCCGCACGCGAACGGCGGATGATGGAGCGCGACGATCACCGGGCGTTCGCGCGCGGCGTCGAGCTGGCCGGCGAGCCACGCGAGCCGCGCGTCGCACAGCGTGCCGCCGCTCGCGCCCGGAATCTGCGAATCGAGCGCGATCACGCGCAGCGGACCGAGATCGAGCCCGTACTGGACGAACTCGCCCGATTGCAGCTCCGCGCGATCGGGGAACGCGCGTCGCAGCGCCGCGCGGTCGTCGTGATTGCCGACGAGCAGGTAGTACGGAATCGCGAGCGGCGCGAGCAGCGATTTCAGATGCGCGTATTCGTCGTCGTCGCCGAAATCGGTCAGGTCGCCCGTGACGAGCACCGCGTCCGGGCGCGGCTCGAGCGCGTTCAGCCGCGCGACGCAGCGCGCGAGATGCGCGGCCGTGTCGACGCGCCGATACGCGAGCATGCCGGGCCGCTTGATGTGCAGATCGCTGATGTGGGCAAGCAGCATCGTCTTCCTCGTTGTGTTCGTCGTCGCTTGAATGTTTCGAATCGAGCGCGGGGCGTCCGTCACGCGAGCGCGATGAGGCCCTCGGCCGCGATCGCGACGCCGACCGCGGTGCCGCGCGCGAGGTCGACGCGGCCCGGCATGTCGATGACGAGGGCATCGGGCGCCGCCTGCTCGACCGTCACGCGCGTGCGCTCGCCGAGGAACGCGCAGTGCGCGACCGCTCCGCGCAGCGTGGCGCCGGACGGATCGACGAGGCGCGCGTCCTCCGGTCGAAAGAATAGCTCGTTTGCCGGCGACGCGGCGGCGAGCTTGCCGCCCGTCGTCACGAGCGCGCCGTCGCGCCACACGCCTTCGATGCGGTTGAGCGTGCCGATGAAGCGCGCGACCGCGCGGGTCGCCGGCCGATAGTAGACGTCGCGCGGCGCGCCGATCTGCTCGATCTTCCCCGCGCTCATCACGACGATCCGGTCGCCGAGCTCCATCGCCTCGGCCTGGTCGTGCGTCACGTAGACCGTCGTCACGCCGAGCTCGCGCAGCAGCGCGTTCATCTCGCGGCGCAGCGCGTCGCGCAGCTGCGCGTCGAGCGCGGTGAGCGGCTCGTCGAGCAGCAGCACGCGCGGGCGCACCGCGAGTGCGCGCGCGAGCGCGACGCGCTGCCGCTGGCCGCCCGACAACGCGTCGATCGGCTTGTCCGCGTGCGCGGTGAGCCGCATCATCGCGAGCAGCTCGTCGACGCGCTCGCGCAGCGCGCGCGGATCGGTGCGGCGAATCCGCAGCCCGTAGCCGACGTTGCCGCGCACCGACAGGTTGGGGAACAGCGCGTAGTTCTGGAACACCATGCCGACGCCGCGCTTTTCGATCGGCAGCGCGGTCACGTCGTCGGCGCCGAACGCGATCGCGCCGCCCGCGTCGGGCACGTCGAGCCCCGCGATGAGGCGCAGCGTGGTCGTCTTGCCGCAGCCGGACGGGCCGAGCAGCACGAGCGTCTCGCCCGCGCCGATCGCGAGGTCGAGCGGCTCCAGCACGCGCGCGCCGTGGAAGGTCTTCGCGCAACGGGTCAGGGTGATCGGTACGGATTCGAGTTTCATCGGCGGGGCGGCGAGAAGGCGGAGAAAGAGGCGGTGAAATGAAACGCGAATTGAGCGGCAAATTGAGCGGCACATTGAGCGGCGAACGCGCCGCGCGATGACGGCATCAAATCAGCGGCGCTTGCGCGCATCGCGGCGCGCGCCGGACGGATCGACGCCGAGGCGCTGCATCGCGACGAGCAGCGGCAGCGTCATCAGCAGGAACAGGATCGTGTATGCGCTGCCGATCTCGAGGCGCAGCGACGCGTACGTGTCGGCGAGGCCGACGGGCAGCGTTTTCGTGTCGGGCGTGTGCAGCATCCACGTGAGGTTGAATTCGCCGATCGACAGCGTGAGCACCGCGAGCGCGCCCGCGACGATGCCGGAGCGCAGGTTCGGCAGCACGATCGTCGCGAAGCGCGTGACGAACGATGCGCCGAGGCTCGCCGCGCCTTCCTCGAGCGTGCGCAGGCCGGCGCGCGCGGCGACGGCCGCGACCGCGCGGACCATGAACGGCAGCGTGAACACGACGTGGCCGACGACGATGAACCACACGCTCGTGCGGAACGCGGCGAAGCCGCCGTAGACCGAGAGGAGCGCGAGCGCGGACGCGAGGCCCGGCAACGCGACGGGCAGCACGAGCGCCTCTTCGATCACGCGCGACACGCGGCTGCGGCTGCGCGCGAGCGCATAGCCCGCCGGCACGCCCGCGACGAGCGTGATCGCGAGCGTCGCGGCCGCGACCTCGAGCGACAGAAACACGGAGCCGTGATATTGCGTCCACACTTCGCCGAGCCAGCGCAGCGTGAGCCCGCTCGACGGCCCGCGGAAATAGTTGACCGTGAGCCCGGCCAGCACCGACATCGCGACGGGCACGATGAGGAACGCGCAGAGCGCGAGCGTGACCGCCCATTGCGCGGCGGCGAGCCAGTCGAACGCGGCGCGGCGCGGGCGGCGGGCCGTCGGCGGCTCGTCGGAATCGGTCACGGCGGCGGCGGGGCGGGCGAGCGCGGCGGCGTCCTTGAAGGTCGGCGTCATGATGCGTGCGGAAGCGATGTAAACGTTTTCGTCGAGGGGATTATCGAGGGCGTCGATGAAGAACTGATGACGGCGCGACGGGAGCCGTCGGCGCGCGCGCGGGGCGGCGAGCCGGACAGACGATGGGCGCGCTGTGCGCACGCCAAGCGCATGCCGAGAGCAGACCCAGCGCAGACCAAGCGCACACGATGCCCGCTTGCACGATCGATTGAACGCACATCGCGGCGCGACAGTTTTAAACGTTTGAACGAAGAGCGGGGGGCGCGACCCGTGCCGCATTCGTCGAATGTGGCGAGCGCGGCGATTCGAGGCTGGGCCTTCGCCGTGCCGCCGCCGCGTCGAATCACGCGAGCGAAACGCGCGCGAGCCGTTTCGAAGCGCATGCGAAGCGCGACAGGGAAGCGCAGGCGCGCGCGACCGCCGGAACGCCCGCGCGCATCGCCGGGAACGACGCCGAGCAATCCGTCTAATTGCCGGTTCCCCCGATGTCGCCGCGCATGCCGTTACGCTATATTGAATCGCCGAATGGTGTTGAGGACTCCGGGCAAACGGGCCGAGCACCAGGCGCGTCGTACGACGGCATGCTTCGGCCGGCGTGTCATGCGGCACGTTGCGGGGCGATTGTTGATGACCAGGAACGAGAGTGGCGACCCCGCTCTTTTTTGTTGTCTACGAGGAGGGAGTAATCGATGCAAACGATATCGATGGAGCAATGCCGGCGCATTCACGGCGGCGATAACCTGATCAACGGCACGTTCAATCTGCTGGGCGGCACGTTCACGATCAACAGCAGCGCGTTGAGCACGCTGCTCACCAATGCCAATACGCTCGTCGTCAATGCGAACAACTGGTTGACCAACCCGAAGGGGCAATTGTCGTCGGCGAAGGCGTAAGCGCCGGCGCGACGCGCGGCCGACGCCCGCATCCGGGCTCGCGGCCGCGGCGCGTCGATCCGACGCGGCCGGCAAGGACGCGCTTTCCCGGCGTCCCGATTCGAGCGGTCCGGCGTCGGATCTTCTTTCCCTCCCTTTCCTTTCCATTGCAGCGACGATTCGTTCGCCGTCGCGCCCGCTTCACGCGGAAGCCGCCGTCGCCTGCCCCGTCAGGTTGCGCGCGAGCGCAAGCACCGCCCACGTGACGATTCCGAGCAAGATCGACAAACCGGCCGCCGTCGCGATGTTCGCGTTCAGCGTGAACTCGGTGTAGATCGTCATCGGCAGCACGTCGAGATCGGTCGCGAGCGTGAACGCGGTGCCGAACGCGCCCATCGCGGTCGCGAAGCAGATCGCGCCCGCGGCGACCAGGCCCGGCGCGAGCGCGGGCAGCACGATGTCGCGCAGCACGTGCCACGGCGACGCGCCGAGCGAGCGCGCGGCTTCCTCGAGCGACGGGTCGAGCTTCGACGCCGCGGCGATCACGGTGACGATCACGCGCGGAATCGAGAAGTACAGATAGCCGACGAACAGGCCCGCGACCGAATACGCGAACACCCAGCGATCGCCGATGAACCGTTGCGACAGCATGCCGATCAAGCCCTGCCGTCCGGCGAGCATGATCACCATGAAGCCGACGACGACGCCCGGAAATGCGAGCGGAAACGTGAGCAGCGCGATCAGCGTGCGCTTGCCCGCGAATTCGCGCCGCGCGAGCAGCAGGCCCGAGATCGTCGACAGCGCGAGCGTCGCGAGCGTGACGGCGGCGGACAGCGCGACCGTCGACGCGAGACTCTTCATGTAGCGCGCGTTCGACAGCAGCGCGGCATAGGCGTCGACGAACGCGCCGTCCGCCGACACCCGCACGAGCGAGACCATCGGCAGCAGCCAGAACGCGACGAACACGGCGAGCGCGGGCGCGACGAGCGCGATGCGCCAACGCGACGGGAACGTGAGATCGGACATCGTGATATCGACTCGTGCGGACAGGGGGAGAGCGGCGCGGCGCGCCGCACGTTCATTGCATCACTTGCAGATACTGCTTGCCGAACGCCTGCTGGCCGGCCGCGAGCTTGCCGAAATCGACGCTCTTCGCGCGCGCGTATTCGCTCGCGGGCAGGAATTTCGCGGCGACGTCGGCCGTGAGCGCCGGCGCGCGCACCGGGCGCAGATATGCGTTCGCCCACAGCTTCTGGCCTTCGTCGGACAGCACGAAGTCGAGCACCTTCTTGCCGTTCGCGTCGTGCGGCGCGCCTTTCACGAGGCTCATCACGTACGGCACCGCGATCGTGCCTTCCTTCGGAATCACGAATTCGACGTTCGCGTGGTCCTTGTATTTCGCGCGATACGCGTCGAAGTCGTAGTCGAGCAGGATCGGGATTTCGCCCGACAGCACGCGCGCGTACGCGGTCTGCTTCGGCACGATCGGCTGGTTCGCCTTCAGCTTGCGGAACCAGTCGAGCGCGGGCTGGAAGTTCTCGAAGCCGCCGCCGAGCGCCTCGTTCACCGCGACCGCGCCCGCGTAGCCGACGAACGCGCTCGACGGATCGAGATAGCCGACCATGCCCTTGTACTCGGGCTTCAGCAGATCGGCCCACGAGCGCGGCACCGGCTTGCCGTCGAGCGCGTCCTTGTTGACGAAGAAGCCGAGCGTGCCCGAATGGATCGCGAACCAGTAGCCCTGCGGGTCCTTCAGGTTGGCGGGGATATCGTTCCAGTGCGCGGGCCGGTACGGCGCGGTCACGCCCTTGTCCTTCGCCTGGAACGCCGACGACACGCCGAGATAGACGACGTCCGCGACGGGGCTCTTCTGCTCGGCGATGAGCTGCGCGATCGCCTGGCCCGAGTTCTTGTTGTCGAACGGCACGCGGATGCCGGTCTTCTGCTTGATCGCGGCGATCTGCGAAGCCCAGTCGGCCCATTCGGGCGGGCAGTTGTAGCAGATCGCGGTGTCTTGCGCGTGCGCGGCGCGCGCGCCGAGCGACAGCGCGAGCGACGCGAGCGGGATGAGCGCGGCGGCGCACGCGCGACGCACGGCGGCGAGCGGCGAGCGCGGGAAGAAAGAGCGGCGGACGGTCACGGCGGGTCTCCTTGGGCGGGCGAAACGAATGAAGTCAGGGCGGGTTCGATGCGCATCGACGGCGGGGGCGAGGCGAACGCGGCGCGAATCCGGCATGAATCCGAAGCGAGAGGGGAACGAACCCGACGCGAATCGGGCACGAACGCGGCACGAATCCAGAACAAATCTGGAACGAATCCGACGCGAATCGGGCGCGAACGCGGCGCGCGTTCGGCGCGCATTCATACGGCTCGCCGCGGCATGCGCGCATCGCGCGGCGGCGCGACGGTCGCGCCTTCGCGCACCGTGTGCGGCAGCGTGAGCCACGGCTGCGCGTGACGCTCGCCGGCGATGCGTTCGGCAAGACGCCGCCACGCGGCGCGGCCGATCTCGCGATTCGGCGTCGCGACGCTCGCGAGCGGCGGCGCGAGCAGCGCGCCGACCGCGAGGCCGTCGAAGCCGAGCACCGACATGTCGTCGGGCACGGCGAGGCGCGCATCGCGCAGGCCGCGCATCACGACCATCGCGAGCCAGTCGTTGCTGCAAAAAAGCGCGGTCGGCCGCGTCGCGCGCGCGCTCAGATGCGCGAGCATCGCGTGCGGCAGCGTCGGCGCGTTGAAGTCGATTTCGAGCGCGGGCAGCGGCTCGAGCCCGTGCTCGTCGAGCGCCTGCGCGTAGCCGCGCACGCGCAGCCGCGCGCGGTCCGACGCGTCGAGCGAGCCCGCGAGCATCAGCACGCGCCGATGGCCTCGCTCGATCAGCATCCGCACGCCGTCGTACGCGGCGCGGCGATTGTCGACCGCGACCGACGGGCGATGCGGCGTGTCGTTGTGCATCAGCACGTAGAGCGGGCCGTCGCGGTCGAGCTCGTCGAGGAGCGGATGCGCGTCGGCGTCGGCGACGGTCAGCATCAGGCCTTCGACGCGCTGCGCGCGCAGCGTCTCGATCGCGTGGCGCTCGCGTGCGGCGTCGTATTCGGTCGACATCACGATCAGCTTGAAGCCGGCGCGCGTCGCGAGCTCGTCGACGCCTTGCAGGCATTCGGCGAAGACGGGGTTCGACAGCGTCGGCAGCACGACGCCGATCAGTTGCGTGCGGTCGCTGCGCAATTGCCGGCCGAGCGGGTTCGGGCGAAAGCGCAGCGTGCCGATCGCGGCGCGGATGCGTTCGAGCGTCGCGGGATTGACCGTGTGCGGCGCGTTGATCGCGCGCGACACGGTCGCGATCGACACGCCGGCGAGCGCGGCGACGTCTTTGATGGTCGGCGTCATGAAGCGTGTGGCGGATGCGTGTAAACGTTTTCGTCGTCGGGATTATCGGCGGCGTCGATGAAGAACTGATGACGCAGGGGCAGGGCCGTTCGTCGAGCGATCGATCGCCGGCGTTGATGCGTTGGCGGCGGCGGATTCGAGGCGAACCGCGGCGATGAGCGGTGCGCCGACGGGCCGCCGCGGGCCAGGCTATCGAGGGGCGAAAGCGTATTGGGGAGGGCGCAGCGGTGGTAGAATGCGGTCCGCCCTTGCCGGGGTGATGAAATTGGTAAACATAGCGGACTTAAACGATTGAGTGCCCGGCCGGAAACGGCCGGTGCAGAACCCTTCAAATTCGGCGAAACCCCTGGCGCGCGATGCGCCGAGGCAACGCCGAGCCAAGCCCGAAGCGGTCGCGAAAGCGGCGGCGGGGAAGGTGTAGAGACTAGACGGGGGGCGCCTAAGGCGCACGAGCGGCAGCAACGCTCGCGCGCGACGGCGAAGGCATAGTCCAGCGCACGAACGGCGCCGCGCGGCGCCGGCTTCGAAAGAAGCAGTGTGACGAAAATCCGCCGCCTTGATTGGCTTGCCGGTTCGAGTCCGGTCCCCGGCACCATCACATTCCGTAGCGAAAGCTATCCTGTCTGTAGTAACTCCAATCCAGTAAAGGCTTTCCGTGCTATCGTCCCGATTCGGGATGGTAGCCGCGTTGTAGCGAAAACAAGTCGTTTTTGCATCCGCGTGCACCAGAAATGCACCACGATTTGCACCAGGGGCACGATGGCTACATACACGAAGCGGGGCGGCGTATGGCGCGCGCAGGTGCGCCGCAAGGGCGTCAGCATGTCGGAGACGTTCTCGAGCAAAGCCGACGCGGTCGCGTGGGCGACGCGGATCGAGCACGAAATCAACGTCGGGAAGCTGACGCCCGGCACGAAGCACACTTTCGCGGATGCACTGCGCGAGTATGAGAAGCGCGTCAGTCCGACGAAGCGCACCGCGCGATGGGAAGTGATCCGGTTCGCCGCGTTCGTCAAGCACTTCCCGGATCTCGCAGCTATGCCGCTCTCCGACGTTACGGCCGACCACATGGGCCGATGGCGCGACGCGCGGCTCGCTGGCGATGAGGCCGCCGGCCGCGGCAAGGTCGGCACGGCGACGGTGCTGCGGGAGATCAACCTGCTATCGCACGTGTTCACGACCGCGCGTGATGAATGGAAGTGGATCAGCGAAAGCCCGCTCACCGGGATGCGCCGTCCGACCGAGCCAGAGCCGCGCAAACGGCGCATTACCGACGAAGAGATCGCGCTGCTGCTCGCGCGGCTCGGCTATCGCGATGACGAGACTCCGACCACGAAATCGGCGCGGATCGGCGCGATGCTCGTTTTCGCGATCGAGACGGCGATGCGCGCCGGCGAGATTGAGGGAATGAGGTGGGATGAAGTCGATTTTAAGAAGCGGTACGTGCATTTGCCGCGCACGAAAACAGGTGTCGCGCGCGACGTGCCATTGTCGCCGCGCGCGCTCGCGCTGCTGAAGCAATTCGAACCGCTCAGGAAGGAATTTGGAGGGAGTGTGTTCGGCGTCGAAGCAGCGCTACGGAGTACGCTGTTCGCGAAGGCGAAGAAGGCGGTGATGCTGGACGACCTGCATTTCCACGATGCGCGCCGCGAGGCGCTGACGCGACTGTCGAAGATATTCAGCGTGATGGAACTGGCGAAGATCAGCGGCCACCAAGACCTGCGCATCCTACAGGCGGTGTACTACGCGCCGCACGCCGCTGATCTTGCCGACAAGCTCCATCAGGCTTCGACGTGAGACTCGGCCCACGCGATCACATCCTTCGCGCGCCAGAGCGGCCGCGCGCGCTCGACCGCACTTTTCCCTGACGGGATGCGGATCGGCCGCGGGAACCCGTCCTGCGTGATGATCCACTGGCGCGTGTGCTGCTCGCTTCGATGCAGGTATGCGGCCAGCTCGGCCAGATCCCAAAGCGCGTGCGGCGTCAGGCGCGCGGCAATTTCCTGTGCGAGTTGAGAGAGTTCGGTCATCGTGCCCTCGTGGTCATGGCAAGGTCGACGCGGCGGCTGATCTCGCGATCGTAGCCGGCGAGCGTGGATTGCAGGTTGGGGGCGAGGCGCGGCCCGGCGGCCGGCGTGTCGAGCGCCGCGCGCGGAACAGCGACCGGCGCCAGCTCGTAGCCGGTGTCGCGCTGCACGCGCCGATCGATCCGGATCTTCCCGGCATAGAACAGCATGTCGATGAAGTGCTGGACGACAACGGTCGACGTGCGTAGCTCGTTCGCGATCTGGCCGACGGTATGCGTGCCGGCGCGCAGTACGCCGGCGACGGCTTCGCTGTTGATGCGACGGCTGGTCATGATGCATCTCCTGCGTATGAGGCATCGCGGGCCAGCTCGAACGCTTGACGTTTGATGATGATGACGAAAACCACGTTTTCCCATTCGCCGGTGGCGATGTCGCGCATCGAGATGCAATCCGTGCCGAAAGAAACTTCCACGTAGCCGCGTCTCTGCTTGCCGCCCGTGATCGACTCGGCCAGGAATTGCACGCCGACGTTATCCACGCCGACACGCTGAATCAGTTCATCGAGCTTCATTGGCTGCCTCCCGCTTGGAAGGCAGCACGATCAAGCCGTTCGATCTCCGCGAGGATGAGCGCGCCAGCCTTCACCAGATTGCGGCGCTCGTCTGTTGGCTTCCACCAATCCAGATCCCAGGGCCAGAGATCGGGCGGCTCGGTCGGCGGGTAGTTCTCGTTATCGGCCACGGCATAGCACGCCGCAGCAAGCGCCATGTCGCCGGTCGAATGTGCGTCGTCGTGCTTCGGCGTCCATCCTTCGGCTTCAACCTGCCGGCGGCGCTCGGCGAGCACGTCGCGCGCGGCGTCCGTCTCCCGTTCTTCTCGTTTCCAGCGCTCGCGCAGCGATTCGTGCTTCTTCTCGCGTACATACAGCGCGACCGGGCCGTTCTCAGTGTCGAAGATTTCGAGCAGCAGCCAGCCATCACCGGCCGGCGCACTCGGCGTCCAGAAGCTGCAGTTCGGATCATTCGATTCGACGTACTGGTCGTACGCATCGCCATCGACGTCGGTTTCCATGTTGACGAACGTCGATTCGAGGCCGAACGCGCTGAAGAACGTCTGGTAGTTCACGTCCTCATCGAGGTACGGGATCGCCGGATGACTGAGCATCCCGTACTGGTCGCGCACGATCGCGCGCGTCGTGAGGATCGCACGGCGCAGCCCTTGGAGGTCGGCCGGCGCGGCGTCGCGCGGGGTGTCGGTGGTGGTCATGCTGATTCCTCCTCGCTGAAGAGGCGCGGCTGGATCGCGCCATTTGCATATACGACGTCGAGCACGACGTCTCCTGTCGGCTCGTCGCCTTCCCATCCCTGCGGCCACGTCCCCGCGGCGATCAGCTCGCGGATCCGGGCCTCTTCTTCGGCATCGATCAGGTCGATCGACGGACGCCCAGTGGCGCGCGCGATGTGGTTGCATTCGGCCTGGATCGAAAGGATCCGATCGAGCGCCATCAATCGCGCTTCGAACGTCAGCGGTCCGAGGCGCTGCGGATTCTTCGCGACGCCGCCGCTTTTCAGCTTCTCGAGCCCCGGTTTGCGCAGGCGATGCTGCGGCTCGCGCAGTTCGCGCCATAGCGGCTTGATGCCGCGCAGGGGTGTGAGATAGGCCCACTGCGGTGTCGCAAGCACCGTTTCGAGAGCCTTTTCCTCCTGGGCAAGTGCGCATCCGATACAGCCCGTGCGCGCGTTAATCTCCTCGGCCTCGTCGCCGCCGTACGCGTCCGCGATTGCGGCCGTCGACCAATCGCCGAACTCAGCCGCCGGCGCCCAGTGGCGCAGCCATTCCCACACGTGGCAGACGCGCCAATGCAGCAGCGGGGCGAGCGTCGCGATCCGGCCGCGCAGGCCGCGTGCGTTCGGTAGCACCTGCTGATACCAGCCCTGACCACACTCGGCGCCATCCTTGCCGCAGCTCATCTCGATCCGACGATCGCGGATTGCGCTTTCGCCCTGACGGACGCCGGTGATCATGAGGATCGAGCCGTCGATGCCGTCGAGTCGTTTGCGAAGCGCCTCTTCCATCGGGTCGATCTTGATCTGCCGCGTACACCAGCGAAGCGTGTTGTTGTTCGGCGGCGGCACGCCGCGGCCGAGGATGTAGACCATGAATCGCTTGTCGAGCGGCGCTCGCACGACGTCCACCTGGATGCCGCGCTCGTGCAGCTCGTCCATGATGTGCAGCGCGGAAATCGCGAGTGGTGGAAGCTCCTGCCGCGTGTCGGCATAGAACACCGTGAGCGTCTTCGGCGCGGCGATCTTGCCCGTGTCGATCAACCAGCAGATGATCGTGAGTGTCGCGGTGCTGTCCTTCCCACCGGACCACGCAATACCCCAGTGGTCATGATCGGGGCCGTATACCTGCATCGATTGGATCGTTAGCTCGATGGATTCGGTCATCTGCAGGCGCTGCGCGCCGGCAGCGAAGATGTCGGTCTGGTGGCTCATTTGCATTCCGATTCAGAACGTCTTGGTGAGGTCGCGATCTATGGCTTTACCGAGCGAACGCAGGCGGTTTGCGAGGCTCGCGCGGTCCTGATGGCTGGCGGTTGCCTGGCGGAGCAGCCCGAAATACGAATTCGCGACGGGCATTAGGTCGGCGGCCGGCGTCTCGGCAACGCGCCGTAGCGCTTCGTTGCGCGTGCGTTTCCGCGTTTCACGGCGCCAGGGCTTGATGACCTGACCGACGAAGTCGATGCCGCGGTCGATCGGCTGCAAAATGGTCTTGCGCGGGTTGATACGCGCGCCGAGCCGTGCCGGCAGAAAGGCGGTGACATCGGCGAGGATCGCGTTCAGGCGCGCCGGCGACTCGTGCAGGAACACGAAATCGTCGACGTACCGGATGTAGTGCCGCGCGCCGAGCATGTGCTTCGCGCGCTGATCGAGCACGTCGAGGTACACGTTCGCGAAGAACTGGCTCGACAGGTTTCCGATCGGCAGCCCGAGATCCGGCGATTGCTCCATCAGGCGCTTGTGCGGCGGCACGCGCTCCATCATCGCCGGGTCGCCGCGGTAGACGTAGTCGGCCCGTGGATCGTGCATCAGCACGAGCTCGGTCAGCTTGCGCCAGAATGGCTCGTGGATCTTCGCGACCAGCAACTCGCGCAGGATGCGCTTGTCGATGCTGACGAAGAAATTCGCGAGATCGCACTTCAGATAATGCGCGGGTCGCGACCAGTTCTGCGTGATCGAACGCACCTTCGATTCGAGGCGCTGCGCGGCGTACAGGGTGCCGCGCCCCTCGATACAGGCGCACGAGTCGACGATGAACGACCGCTCGAAGCGAGGGCCGATCCGGTTGTAGAGCAGGTGGTGCACGATGCGATCGCGGAACTCGGCCGCCCAAACTTCGCGCGGCTTCGGTCGCGTGATGACGAAGCAGATCGAGCGGCCGGGCCGATAGCTGCCGTCGGCCAGCTCGTCGTGCAGTAATCGCAGGTTGCGTTCGAGGCCGATCTCGAACGCGAGCGCGGTATTGCTGTTTCGTTTCGTGCGCCGGCAGTCGAGATAGGCCTCGACCAGCTCGGCGAACGTGAATCGATTTTCCCAATCTGCGGACGGCGCGGGCGCGGAACTCGTTGTTCTGGTTGTTGTAGTTCTGGTTGCCGTTGTTGAAGTTCTGATACCAGGCCCAGCCGGAAGTATCGTGCTATCTACGTCGCTCTGCTGAAGGTCCTCGCCGATCAGCGGAGAAACTGCGCTGGACCTTCCCGCACGCCGGCGGTCGGTTTCCTCATTGCGCATGGCGGTGGCCTCGTGAGCCAGCGGCACGACCAGATTGAAATATCGCTCAGCCATGGAAGCCTTGACCTCCATGGAGCGGGCGACGGTCTGCGGACTTCTTCCACCCGGTGGCCTGCTTCCCGATACTGGTCGTCTGTTCGATTGCACGCGCATCCGCCGGACGCAAGATCAGACGTTTATCCATGCCGAGCCGGAGAAGCAACTCGATCACCTGCAGGCGTTCGAGCAGCTCGGTAAGGTGAGGCGACTTGTCAGTCGCCACATTGGCGCGAAACACCAACACCATGATCTCGATGCATTCCCCGCTGATCTTCTCGCCGATGCTGCGCTTGAAGTCGCGGGGCATGTTCTTGACCAGGTCAGTGACGACGTCGAGCAGCGCGTAGGCCGCTCGATAAATCGGGAGTTGAGTGTGCAGGGCCATGATGGTCTAAATGATCAAATTACCGAAGGAATAAATCTGCGGACGGCGCGGGCGCGGAACTCGTAGAGCTGGTAGTGGCAGGTCTGGCTGCCGTAGTGGAAGCCCTGAGACCAGGCCCAGCCGGAGTTTTCTTCGTGCTGCTCGCAGGACCAGTAATAGCGCTCGTCGAACTCGTGCTTCAGGTTCGCGAAGAGCAGCGACTGCTCGCGTCGCGTCGGCAGTTCACCGCCATGCTCGGCCGCCCATGCGATCGCACCCTTCCAGTTCACGTCCTCGGCCTGACCGGGCAATAGGATCAGGTAATGGCTCAGCGTGCCATCGTCGTTCAGGATCGCACCTGCGAAACGTTCGCCGGCCGCGAGCGGGATGATGGCCGCGTCGACGCGATATTCCGTCGCCTGCGACTGCGTCTTGAATGTCTCGATCATGGCGCTGATGCGCGCATGCTCGTTCTCGATTGCTTGAAGCGTGATCGTCATTGCGATGCTCCGTTGTGAATGGATGAAGGGTTAAATCGACAATCTGCGGACGGCGCGGGCGCGGAACTCGTTGTACTGGCGGCTGTAGTGCTGGGTGCCGTTGGTGAAGAGCTGACACCAGGCCCAGCCGGGATCTTCAGCGTCTTCGGTGTTCGACCAGTACGCGGCCTTCTCGAACAGGTCGGGATGCTTGGAGAATGCGAATGCTTGCTCGTAGCGGTTCAGCAGGTCGCCGCCGAGGCTCTCGGCCCATTCCTTGGCCTTGTGCCACGTCGCGCGGATGTCGCCGGGCAGGAGGATGACGTGCTCGACGTCGCCGGTGGCGTTGACGAAACCGCCGAGATAGACCTCGCCTTCGGCGAGCGGGGGAAGTTGGATCTGTTGCATGGTTTCTCCTGGATGATGTAGAACAACTGGTCGCAACGATGGACGCTCGGCTCGCATGAGGCAGCGGGTTAGCATGAAAGCGCCGGGAGTCGAGTCGGGGCAGTGACGGCGCCCACCCGTCACACCGAGCGCCCACCATTGAGACCTAGGGAAGAGAAAAGAGGGCCGGCGCGGTCGGCCCGTGGATGCTTATCGCGCGCGCCACTCGCTGCCGCGCACCATGCGACCGATGGGTTCGAGCACAAGCACTTCCGATTCTCGCTCGGAGCGGATGAGCGCCGATGCACGGCGCTGTGCCTTCTCGATTGTCGTGTGGCGCTTCGGCTTCGCTTCGCGGCCCATGGTGACGAACACCGACCCGAGCGGCCGCACGTCGCCACTGAGCGCGTCGATGCGTTTTTCGAGGTCGGCATTGTTGGCTTTCAGGCGGGCATTCACGTCCTTCAACGACTCGATCTCGGAGATGAGCCCTTTCTGCTTGTCGCGTCCTTCCTGGGCGGCTTGGGCGCGCTCGCGCGCCACCTCGATCGCGATTGTCAGCGACGACGGCAGATCGAGAATCTTCAGCAAATCGAGCACATCCGACGAAATCATTTCGGCCGCGAGTCTCGCCATGGTCGACTGAGCCTCGATCTGCGTCGGCTTGATCACCTTCGCATCCTGATCGACAGTCTGTTCGACGATCCCGACCGCCATCGGCACGTTCTCAGCAGCGGCCGGTGCCGCCTGCTTGCCGCGCACGAGCCAGTACGCATACTCGTTGCCGCCTCCGGCGCGTTTCTCGCGCTCGACGACGCCCTCGGTATGCATCCGATTCAGTTCCTTGGCGACGTCGAGCTGCGGCAGTCCGACGTTGATCGAAATCTTCTTCGCGGTCGAATCGACGACGGTGCCGAGATAGGTTTCGATTTCGGATCTCATGCTTCCTCCGCCTCGTTGGCCGGATGTTCCTCGTGCCACGACTTCCAGCCCTTGACCCATGCGATGCACAGCTCGCCGCCCATGACCGGGCATTCGCTTTCGGGCTTGCCTTCCTCGGCAGCACGGCGCCCGGCCGCGAACTGCTCGTCGATCTCGGACTGCAGCGGCCCGTCGCCGAGCTGCGGCACCTCGCGCGCGTCGACATCGACGATGTCGCCCGGACCATCCATGCCGTCGCCATCGTCATCGGTGTATTCGCGACCGAGATCGAACCCGCGCTGATCCGATTCGCCGCGCACGTCATTCATGCCGCCGGTGTGCTCGTCCGGATTCGCCACGACGACCAGCACCGCTTTCCCGCTCGCGTCGTACAGCTCGTGCAGGTTCGGCGCGGCGCCACTGAATTTCACGACCGCCTTCACGCCATCCTTGATCGTGATCTGTTCGAGATCACCGGCCACGACCGTGCGGCCGTTGCTCGCGATCAGGTGCGTCGCCATCTTCACGTTGTGCTCGACGCGCGAGCGCAGGCGGTCGATGACGTCGTTCTGCTTCTTCTCGGACAACTTCACCCAGACGTCGGGCAGCAGCTTCAGCTCGGTCACGAGCGCAGACAGCAGGTCTTTGCCGATGGTGTCGGCGGTCATCTGGAGAACGTTTTTATCGGTCATGGTCGGATCGTCCTGATCAATGGAGAGAAGGGTTTATGCAGCGCGTGCAGCGATCACATCGTCTTCGAACACGTGCACGCCATCGAGCGGGCAGTTCTTCTTCAGCGCGAGCGCGATTTTGTTGACGGCCGGCATGTTCGCGTCGAGCAGGTCGACGTATTCCGGATGGGCGGCCACGTAGCGGATCAACGCGAGCTTGTCGCTGACTTCGGCCTTCCAGACCTTGCGCGTCGAGACGCCGGCCGTGCGAACTGGCGCGGCTACGACGGGCGCCGTGACGAGCGTCGCCGTCGTCTGTAGCGTGGCAACCTCGGCCGCGCCTTGCTCGACACGGCTTTCCGCTTCTGCATTCAGGCGCGCAGCCGATTCGACATCGCCGGCTGCCGCAGCCTGTTCTGCCTGGCGCTGGATGGCCTGCGCCTCTGCCTGCGCCGCGGCTTCGCGCGCCGCCGCCTCCTGTTCCAGGCGTGCGCGCTCCTGACGTGCGGCCTCTTCGAGGCGCGCCTGCTCGGCGATGCGCAGACGTTCCTGTTCGCGGTCGTAGCCCTGAATCGCCTTCTTCAGCAGCGCTTCGGCCTGCTCGAGGTAGTCGGTCGGCGCGCGAAACAGATCCATCACGGCTTTCTTCGCAGCGTCGATCGGTTGCGTGATGCCTTTGCGCTTCGCCTCGCCTTTGTCGGTGTACGGCACGAGCCGATAGCTGCCGTCGGCGCGTAGGCCGAGGCCGTAGCGGTCTTCGATGACAGTGCCGTTCTTCGCGAACAGCTCTCGGTACGCGGCGAGCTGCAGGCCAATCGAGGGACCGAGCGTCAGCATCTTCTTGATGTCGATCACCGCGCGGCGGCCGCTGATCAGGCCCGACCGGTCCGGCGTGCCGGCGAAGTGCAGCGCGGGATGAAACATCCGCTGTTCGATCGTCTCGGGCACGAATCCGGTTTCCGCGCGAAACTTGATCCAGGCCGTGAGGTACGGCCGGAGTTCGTCCGCGAGGGAATCCATGTCGAGATCGTCGAGGTCGTACAGCTCGGTCATGCGGTGCACGGCCTGCCCGAGCTGTCGCGCGCGTTCGAGCGTCTCGCGCGGCACCATCGAGTAGTCGACGAGCGGGGCGAGAACCTGCGTCACGCTCGGCACACGCCGGCCCTCGACGGTGTAAGCGTGCTCAACAGGATCGAAAAGAAGCGCGGCCATCATTCGCCCATCGGGTTTTCGATCCAGGCAACTGCGGCGTGATAGTTCGTCTTGGTCACGCCCTCGTAGCCGAAACCGAAGCGCTTGCGCAGATCTGCCTCGCCGAGCGCGGCCTGTTCCATCTTCGTTTTCAGGATCTTCAGCACGCTGTCGCTGACGGGTTCGCCGCCTGCCCGCGCGCCGAGTTCGAATGATTCATCGTCGGCGCCGGGCTCGCGCGCGGCGCCCGCAGCCGGTTGCGTGTTGTCGGCAGCGGTGCGGCGCGTCGAGCGGCTTTGCTGGACCGGTTCGGGCTGCTTCTGCGTGGCGGCCATTTCGATCACGCCGTCTGCATCCGCCTGAGCGATTGCCGGCGGTTCGGCGGCTCGTTCGCTTTTCGATTTCGGCTGCGGCACTTCGACGGCGGCCGGCGCGCGTACGCTGCCTTCCTCGACACCGCCGAACGACACAGTGCCGTCCGGGCGCACGTCGATGATGTCGTGCAGTTCTTCCTGCGTCGGCAGGCCCATCGAGATTTCCGGCGCGGCCGTGTTGATCATCCAGCCCGCGCTGCGGTACATCAGCATCAGTTGCGGAATGGTCTTCCACTTCGAGCCGTTCTTCCCGTATCCAACCCGTTGCGACCAGGTCTTCGCGGTGGTCGACACCGCGCTGAAGGATGGCCTCGAACACGACGGCACGGCTGTCACCTACTACGCGCGCAACATCATCACCGGCACGCCGCTGACCATCCTCGATTGGGACGTATTGCAGATCGAGGGCGCGCTGCTCGAATCGTGGCTGCCGACGGTGGCGCAGCGCTGCGAAGAACTCGCGGCGCAGGTCGGCGCGCGTCAGGGCAGTCTCGGCGGCTGGATCGAAGACAAGGCGAGCGGCATCGTGCTGCTGCAGCAGGCCAAGCGCCGTAGCCTGCCGTTCCATCCGATCGAGGAAAAGCTGGTCGACCTCGGCAAGGAAGGGCGCGCGCTGTCGGTGAGTGGCTACGTGCACCGCGGCGAGGTGAAGATCAGCCGCTACGCGCACGACAAGGTCACGAACTACAAGGGCCAGACGCGCAATCACCTGATCTCGCAGGTGTGCGGCTTCCGTCTCGGGACGAAAACGCCACACCATCAGGACTTGTTGGACACATTCACCTACGGCGTGGCGATCAGCCTCGGCGATTCTGAGGGCTATTAAATGGGCGGTTACTACGGCGATGCTGACGAAGGCTCGCAAGCGAGTCTGAACGTCGGCACGGCGATGTCCGCCGAGCTCATGCGGCTACTGGGCGCTGATGACCTGCAACCCGGGTCGCCCCCGTCGTACGAGATGTGCAAGGTCATCTACAGCTACCACCCGCTGGGCGCGAAGATGGCCGAGGCGCCTTACGAGGAAGCGCTGTCGCAGGAACGCGAGATCACGATTCCGGGTACGCCCGAGGACGATCTGATCGCTGCGTTCCGGAAGGAATGGAAGAAGCTGGGCGGCGTCGGCGCGGACGAGATCATCAAGAGCTTCATGACGTTGAAGCGCGTCTACGGCATCGCCTCGCTGATCGTCGGCGCCCGGGATTTCCCGACGGATGAGCCGCTGCCGGTCGAGCGCCTGCACGAGCTCGACCTATACTTCAACATCCTCGATCCGCTGAACACGGCCGGCTCGCTGGTGCTGAACCAGAATCCGAATGCGCCGGACTTCCAGAAGCCGCAGTTCCTGCGCGTCGCGAACCACGACTACCACCCGTCGCGCGCGGTGATCGCGCTGAACGAAGCACCGATCTACATCGAATGGACGAACAGCGCATTCGGCTTTGTCGGCCGCTCGGTCTACCAGCGCGCGCTATACCCGCTGAAGTCATACGTGCAGGCGATGATCACGGACAACGCGATCATCGAGAAATCGGGGCTACTGGTCTACAAGATGAAGTCGCCGGGCGCGGTGCTCGACAAGGTTGCGCTCGCCTGGGGAGGCCTGAAGCGCCGCATGCTGAAGGGCGCGAAGACGGGCAACGTGATGTCGATCGGCATCGAGGAAAGCATTGAGTCGATTGACCTGAAGAACATCCGCGACGCCGCGGAGTTCGCGCGCATGAACGTCATTAAGAACATCGCGACGTCCGCGAAGATGCCGGCCGTGATGATCGCGCAGGACACGCTGACCGAAGGGTTCGGCGAGGGCACCGAGGACGCGAAGCTGATCGCTCGGTTCATCGACCGAGTGCGGATCGAGATGGGGCCGGCATACGACTTTCTCGACCCGATCGTGATGCGCCGCGCATGGAGTCCCGAGTTCTATGCATCGATGCAGCGCAAGCACCCGAGCTTGTACGGAAACATGCCATATGCGACGGCGTTCATGGAGTGGAAGAACGCTTTCACCGCCACATGGCCGAACCTGCTGGTCGAGCCGGACAGCGAGAAGATCAAGACCGACGACGTAATCACGAAGGCGGCGATCGCGTGCGTCGAGGTGATGCTCCCCGAGCTGGATCCGGAGAATAAGGCGATGGCGATCGGATGGTTGGCCGAGGTTATGAACGAGCGCAAGCTCATGTTCTCGGCGCCGCTCGAGATCGATCTCGAGGCGCTGAAATCGTACGAGCCGCCGCTGCTGCCCACCGAGCCGCATCCAGAAGTCGAATCGTCGCATGAGTAGCCGATGAGCGTCCGCCCCGCAATTAACCGCACGTTTCATGACGTGCTGACCGAGGCCATCCGCGACATCAGCGAGCACGGTTACGACGATCCGGCCCGGCTGCAGGAATGGCTGCGCCGGCTGCGCTTCGCCGCGATGGCCGATCTGCCGACCGACGCCGAAATGCGCAATCGGATGCAGAGCGCGATGGATGCTGTGTTCCACCGCGCGCTGTCGAAGACCGGCGCGCTGCGCTATCACCCGGGCGTGCCGCGCTTCACGATCGAGCGCATCACGCCGTCGCTGCGCCCGGAGCTCGACAAGCGCGTGCGCGCGAGCGTCGACCTGATCAAGCTGAACCGCGAGCGCGCGGTCGAGCAGTCGCTGCAGCGTCTCGCCGGATGGGTGTCATCGGTGCCCGCCGGCGGCTCGCGCGCGGTGGACAAGCCAGAGGTGCGCGAGAGCATCGCCAAGCCGATCCGGCAGCTGCGCTACGAGGAACGCCGCGTGTCGATCGACCAGGGGCACAAGCTCATGTCGTCGATCAATGCGGTCATCGCTGAGCAGACGCAGGCGATCGCGATGATGTGGCGCTCGCACTGGCGGCAGGCCGGCTACGACTATCGGCCAGACCACAAGGAGCGCGACAAGCGCTTTTACGTCGTGCGCGGCTCGTGGGCGCTTCAGCAGGGGCTGATTACGAAGGGCGACGGCTATCTCGACGAGATCACGCAGCCGGCCGAGGAGCCTTTCTGCCGCTGCTATGGCGTGTACATGAACAACCTGCGCGATCTGCCGCCCGAGATGCTGACTGAGAAAGGTCGGCGGGCGCTGGAAGAAACCCGAATCCGGAAACCCTGAAATGCCGACTGTGAGCGAGAAGCAGCACCGCGCGATGGAAGCCGCGGCGCACGGCCACAGCACGCTCGGCATTCCGAAGTCGGTCGGTGAGGAATTCGTGAACGCCGACAAGGCGCGCGCGGATGCGCAGACGTCGGCCGACTGCGCCGGCATCCTGTTCCGCGCGCCGGGCCCGCTGTTCCTGCTCGTGCAGCGCAGCGACACCGGCGAGTGGGAACAGCCCGGCGGCCATGCCGAGGGCGACGAAACGCCCGAGCAGGCCGCGGTGCGCGAAACGGTTGAGGAAATCGGCGGATGCCCGGAAGGGCTGCGCTGGGCCGCGCGGCGCAACGCAATTTCCGGGGGCGTGGGCGAATACACGTGCTTCCTGCAGAACGTTCCCGAGCCGTTCAAGCCCGTCCTGAACGACGAGCACACGGCTTGGCAGTGGGCCGCGCCCGCCAGCCTGCCGGAGAAGATGCACCCGGCGGTCGCGCAGACGATCGAGTTGCTGACCGGCAACGAGCTGGATATCGCGAAGCGCATGGCGGCCGGCGAGCTGCTGTCGCCGCAGCGCTACGAAAATGTCTGGCTATTCGACCTACGCATCACCGGCACCGGCACCAGCTACCGCACCGAGCACGACGAGTTCGTGTATCGGCCGCCTGAGAACTTCCTGACCGAGGAATTCCGGCAGCGGTGCAACGGCCTGCCGGTGATCTTCGAGCACCCGAAGAAGACGATCCTCAACAGCGACGAGTACCGCGATCGGTCGATCGGCACGATCTTCCTGCCGTATCTGACCGAAACGGAAGTGCGGGGCGTCGCAAAAGTATTCGACGACGACGCGGCCCGGCTGATGCCGACGTCGCACGCGTCGACCAGTCCCGCGGTGATCTTCCGCGACGCGGGCTCAGCCGAAGCCGTCGAGGTCGACGGTAAATCGGTCCTCATTGAAGGCAAGCCGTCCTATCTCGACCACCTCGCAATCTGCGAAGAGGGCGTGTGGGACAAAGGCGGCGAGCCCAGCGGAGTCAACACAGGAGATCCTGAAATGGATGGTATGGAAGAACAGGCCCCGGCATGGGCCGATGCGCTGATGAAGCGCATGGACAGCGTCTGCTCGCGCATGGACGCCATCGAAAACAAGGGTGGCGACGAAATGCCGGCCAAGCCGCTCACGGCGGATTCGGCAGAGAAGGAAGCCGAGCGCGAAGGCGAGAAGGAAATGGGCCTCGAAAAGAAGGCCGAGGGCGAAATCGCCGCGGCCATCAAGGAAGGCGAAGCGGAGCATCGCGAGGAAGAGCGCGCCGACTCGGCCGAGAAGAAGGACGAGGATGAGAAGGAACGCGCGGATTCTGCCGCACGTGCCGACTCGCAACGCCTCGCCCGCGAGAATGCCGAACTGCGTGCCCAGATCCAGCGCATGGACGGCACGCTGTCGACGCTGGTCAAGCCGCTGTCGGTCGAGGACCGCGACGCACTGGCATCCGCCCAGATGCGCGCCGATTCGGTCATGCAGATGTTCGGCCAGAACGCGACCGCGCCGCTGCACGGCGAAAGCCCGATCGACTATCGCAAGCGCCTCGCTTCGAAGCTCGCATCGCACAGCCCGGACATGAAGGGCGTGAAACTCGACGCGCTCGACGGCGCCGCGTTCAAGGTGGTCGAGGACAAGATCTACGCCGATGCGCAAGTCGCCGCGCGTAACCCGGCATCGGCCCCGGCCGGCCGCCTCATCCCGATCGTCTCGCGTGACGAAGCGGGCCGCCAGATCACCCGCTTTGCGGGCGACATCGCAACGTGGATGCAGCACTTCACGTCGCCGGGCGTCGTCTGCAAGCTCAACCGCCAAGACAAGGGGGCATAAGCCATGTCGATTTCGTTCAACCCGATGGTGACGAGCTCGCCGACTGGCACCTTCCGCATCGATACGGAGGGCTATGTCCAGGGCGCCGTCATGGACGATCCGTCGTCGAACATGTGGCTGGCGAGCGCGATCATCGCTGCGTCGGTCACCGGCCCGGTCTGGGGCGGCATGGCCATCACCGAGAACGTCGCCGCGCCGAACCAGAATGGTCTCGGCAACTCGCTGGTGATCGCCGCGAACAACGCCGGCGTGACGGGCTTCACCGTCATCAACCGGTCGTACAACGCGATCCTGACGCCGGGCAACAACGTGCCGCAGCTCACGGCTGGCATGACGGCGATGTTCTATCGCCTCGGCTCGAACGCGCGCATCGCGGTGCAGTGCGACGCGACGCTGGCCGGCAACCTCGACACGGGCGCGATCAACCAACAGGTCTCGTGGGATTTCACGAACCAGAAGCTGGTCGCATACAGCTCGGGCGCCGGCGCGCTCGCGTGCAAGGTGCTGTCTGTCAACACGAAAAGCAAGATCGTCAGCTACAACTCGGGCACAGGTGCACTCACCTGGACCGAGGGTGCGGCCGCGATCATCCAGATCTAAGGAGCCTCCGAAATGGCAAATTACTTCCCGGCTCAGGCCAAGGTCGCGCCGAGCTTCTCGGAGCCCGAGCTGATCGTCACCTACGCGCAGGCCTCCGGCGCGTTCAACGCTCTCCCGGGCGGCAAGCCGCGCGTGAAGATCGGTAGCGAAGACCTCTTCGTCTACATCAACGCGCTCGACCTGCGCACCGAAACGCAGGCATCGCAGGGCGCGCCGAACCTGCTGCCGTCGGCATCGCTGACCGCGACGTTCTACGGCACGGCGACGTATCTGATCCGCACGCGCGCTCAGTGGGACCACCACGATACGGCCGCCGCGGCTGCATACTCGGTTGGCCTGCCGGCCGCGCAGGATCTCGCACAGCGTCAGGGCATCTTCCAGCAGATGCGCACGGGCCTGCTGTACGGCTTCAACCCGGCGAACGGCGAAGGTCTGGTGAACACGGTCGGCGCCACGGCGGTGACGCTGCCGCCCGACAGCTACGGCAACACGACGGTGTCGACCTACGACAATGGCGAGATGGCGCTGTGGATCCTCGCGCAGATCGTCGCGCTGAAGACGCGCATGTTCCAGTCGGGCGGCAACGTGCGCAGCAAGATCCGCATCGTCAGCCCGCAGCGCGTATTCCTGCAGCTGTCGTATGGCTCGATCGTGCAGGTCGTGCAATATCAGCGCCCCGGCGCCGGTACGGCCACGGTCGGCCAGGTGGTGCAGAATGTCGTCGAGGAAATGGGCGACGAGATCGAGTGGTACTTCGACGACACGCTGATCGGCAAGGGCGCCGGCGGCTCGGACGCGGTGATCCTGACGATCCCCGAGATCGAGAAGCCGGACATCGCGGGCATCAACACCAACGTGGCGGCGGACATCACGCCGAACATGAAGGCGGTCAACCTGATGTACGCGGACGCCGCGGCGCCGATCAAGATCCCGACGCCGATCCCCGATGGCGGCATCACCGAAGTGCAGGAACTGCGCGTGACGTCCGGCTGGGGCGTCCGTCCGGAAGGCATCACGATCCTGTCGATGCCGCACTGAGCAGCACCGTAGCGAGAGTCTGTATCACCACCCTGAAGGGGCGCCCGCGTGGCGCCCCTTTCTTTTTCCCGAGGACGACATGTCGATTTTCATCGCCAACTGCACGAAGCAGCATCTCGATCACCACTTCCGTTCGCCCGAACACGCCGGCAAGGCGCAGGTCGTGCATATCCCGTCGGGCCAGCAGCGCGAGATCGCGCGCGGCGCGTCGAGTGCCGTCATCGAAGCGCTGGTGCGTCACCTCGAGCAATTCGGCTTCCGCAACGCGGCCGAGGTGAACGGCAAGATCAGCGAGTTCTCGGGCTACCTCTACCGCGTCGGCAAGCCCGTTACCGAAACGCACATCGTCACCGGCCACGATCAGCTCGTCGACACGCAGGAGCATCGCTCCGCGCAAGAAGCGACGCGCAGCGCGCTCGCCTTCGACAGCGCCACGCGCGACAAGAAGGGCGGTGGCAAGGGCCGGCGCATGGCGAGCGTGACCTCGGTGGAAGTGAAGCAGGATGTCCCGCCCGGCCAGAAGCCGACCGGTGACGAAGTGAATTTCTCTCTGTCGGTGGCGCCGGACGGCCGCGCCGATACCAAGCTCCCCGTCTGATATGGCCTTCGTCGACCCGACGCAGCCGAATCTCGCGGACTTCACGACGTTCGTCTACAACCAGGGCGTGCCGCAGGCTGACCTGCCGACGGACTCGCAGTACCTGCAGTGGGCGTACACGATGGCGATGAATCTCGCGCTCGTGCCGCCCTGCAGCGTGCCGTCGATCGTCTACGTGCTAGCCGTGTACAACCTCGGCATGCACCGGCTGCTGAAGGTCGCGCAGGACATTCCTCCGTCGACGTTCTTCTCGCAGCAACGCACGGCGTTCAAGCTGATGGCGTTCGTTGGGGGCGTCGTGCAGTCGTCGGCGGACAACGGCACGTCGAACAGTCTCGTCGTCCCGGATTTCATGAAGAACCTGACGATGCAGGATCTCGACCTGCTGAAGACGCCATGGGGAAGGGAATATCTCTCATATGCGCAGCAGTTCGGTCCCGACGTCGTCGGAGTTTCCTGATGCCTACTCTCCACCTCGGCGTGATCGACGTCGCCTATACCGGGCCGGACGCGAAGCCCGGTGTCACCACGGGCGACGTCGCGACGTTCATCGAGGACGAGTACCACGTGATGCGCGTGTTCCTCGAGATGTACGAGGAGGAGATCGGCGAGCTGCTGGCGAACGACATCGCCGGCGAAATCGAAAGCATCGCGCAGGGCAAGCCGGTCGGCCGCCTGTCGGTCGACATATCGACGGGAAAGATCGGTGAGCTGTTTCGGGACTTCCTCGATGCGCGTGAATGGAAGCAGACCAGCGCGCAATCGGTCGCGGCCGCTGACGAAGGCGTGAACCATCGGAAGAAGCGGCCGTACGCCGCCGAGAACCCGGCGCGGCCGGAATTCGTCGACACGGGCCTCTACCAAGCGTCGTTTCGTGCATGGGTGACTGACTGATGGGACTGATCGATGAAGCAGCGGCCGCGCCGGGCGATCTCGCCGCGGCGCTCGAGGCCGGCGTCGAGCAGCTCTCGCGCAACCAGTCGGTCACGTTCCAGCAATACACGAAATCGACGCTTCCCACGGATGGCTACGTGTTCTGGGTGGCGACCGGCACCGCGCAGCAGTTCAGCGGCTCGCTGCACATCCTGACCGACCGTCGGCAGGAAGAAGACCAGACGATCGCCGCGAACAAGCTGCTGTTCACGGCCGAGCAGGAGATTTCGCAGCTCAATACAATCGCCCCGGGGACGATGTGGATCGGCACGTGGCAGGTCGACGGTGCGACGCTGCAGGTCGCATTCTCCGAAACCGGGCTGAACTACCAGCAGGCCGGCCTGTGGCATTACCGCGGCTTCGCGGTGTATCCGGCGCTGGCGTCACAGCTCGTCGCGAGCGCGGCCGACCTGCCGGTCGAGCCGATCGTATCGAACAGCCTGCCGATCTGGCTATCGCTGGCGAGCCTCGCCGGCGCGCCGGTGTATCCGTCGTTTCTCGTGCCGGACAACGTCGAACCGCCATATGTGACGGCGCACATCGAGCCGGGCGAGACGATCGCGATCCAGTCGTTCCCGACCTACACGTGGCCGGGCACGCCGACGCCGCCGACGGCGCTGCAGCAGATGGCGAGCGCGCAGCTCATGCGCGATACCGTGCGGCTCACGTTTTACGGCTTCACGAACCAGCGCGCGATCCAGTTCTACGCGGCGCTGGTCGACTACTCGCTGAACACCGACGACTTCGGATTTTGCAATTCGCCGGCGATCCGCGACGAGAAGCGCATGCAGGTTGAGATTGCGGCGCTTGCGATGAAGAAGACCCTGACGATCCTCGCGTCGTACTACCAGGGAACCGCTGACGCGATCGCGCGGCGGCTGATCCTGTCGGCCAGCATCACCACCACCATCCAGGAGTAAAGCCATGCCCCAGTATTTCCCGCCGCAACCCGGCGGCAATATCACGTCGCTCGACATTACGACGACGACCGTCATCAAGAGCGCGCCCGGGCGCATCTACACCGTCTCCGTCGTCGCGGCCGGTAGCGCGGCGGGCGGCGTCTACGACAACACCGCGACGAGCGGCAATGCGGCGGCCAACCAAGTCGGCGTGATTCCGCAAGCCATCGGCACGTATCAGTTCTATGGCATGCCGACCTCAACCGGGATCGTCATCGTTCCGCCGACCGGCGGGACCGTGTCCGTTTCCTGGGCATAACTTCGGAGACCGCCCACCATGGCGCAAACCATCACCTCGACGATCGTCAATCTGAACGTCACCGTCACCCGGGCGCCCGTGCCGTCGCAGCTTCAGCGCAGCGGTGCGATCGTCTCGGTGGGCGGCACGAACCTCACGGCCGGCACGTATCAGTACATCGGACTGCAGTCCGATCTGACGGCAATCCAGAGCGGCGCTGGTAACTCGACCGAGCTCGCGAACATGGCCGCGACGCACTTTGCGCAGGGCTCGGCCATCGGCTTCTACGTGCTCGAGCTCGGCGTCGAAACGGGCGTCGATCAAGGCATCGGCCTGCTGCAGACGTGGATCTCGAACAACCCGGGCATCTTCTACGCGTACCTCGTGCCGGCGGCATGGGACTACTCGAAGGACGAGGTCGGCAGCGTCGTCGTGACGAACGGCGGTTCGGGCTACACGTCCGCGCCGACGGTCACGTTCTCCGCGCCGACGTCGGGCACGACCGCGACCGGCACGGCCATCATCCAGAACGGCAAGGTCGCGGCAGTCACGATCACGAATCCCGGCTCGGGCTATACCGCGGCGCCGACCGTATCGTTCTCGGGCGGCGGCGGTACCGGCGCGGTCGCCACGGCGAACCTCGCATCGGCACTGAACATCCTCGCGAGCCTGTACTCGTCGCCGACCAGCAAGACGTACTTCTTCGTCACGACGAGCTCGACGAACCTCGCGAACTACTCGACGCTGAAATCGGTGTTCGCAGTGGTGCCGAGCCCGCTCGCGCCGTCGACGGAATTCACGGCGGCCGCGTTCTTCTACCAGTGGCTGGTGAACCAGCCGGGCGCGTCGAACAAGCTCGCGCCGATGGCCTACCGCTACCTGTTCGGCGTCACGGCGTGGCCGGCGCAGGGCTACAACGCGCAGATCACGTCGATCCTGAGCGGTTACGGCAATCTCGTGCTGACGGGCGCGGAGGGCGGAATTTCGACGGCATGCGTGTTCAAGGGCACGCTGATGAGCGGCGATCAGGCGAGCTGGTGGTATGGGATCGACTGGTTCCAGATCCAGGCGAAGCAGCGCATCGCGGCCGCGATCATCAACGGCTCGAACAGCAATCCGCCGCTACTCTACGATCAGCCCGGTATCAACACGGTCGAATCGGTTGCCGAAGGCGCCGGCTCGAGCGCGGTCACGTTCGGCTGCGCGCAGTCGGTATCGATCACGGCCACGAGCTTCCAGCAGTACACGACGCAGAACCCGGGCGATTACGCGGCCGGCATTTACAACGGCCTCGCGGCGACGGTCGTCGGTCAGAACGGGTTCCTGACGATCACCTTCAACGTCGACGCGGTCCAGTTCTAAGGAGAGCCACAAATGGCAAACCCGCTTGTCAGCCAAGGCACCCTGAACCGCGTTCGGTGCTCGGTCATCGTACCGGCCTTCACGTCTCTGAACATCACGGCGCCGTACATGGGGAAATCGTTCGCGCGCATCGCGTTCGAGGGTGACTTCACCGATCAGACCGGCACCGGCACGGGACTCGTGAACTCGCCGGCGCCGTACGTGCCGGCGACGATCACGGTCGGCATCCTGCGCACGCAGGCGCTGTCGATGGCGTGGCGCGCGCAGTGGGAAGCGAATAGCGTGCTCGGCCAGGTCAAGATCAACAGCGATTCCGCCGCGTTCGACTCGTTCACGCTGTATGACACCGCGATCCGTCACTTCGACCCGAACGCGTTCGACGGCATGGACGCAGTCTGTATGCTCGTGCTGCGCGGCACGTACTACACCAACAATGACCTGTGGAGCATGACGTGATCCAGATCAACGAGGCGATGAACCTCGTCGTGCCGGTCGTGACGGACGAGGCCGGTGTACGCGTGTGGGGCTACCACACGCCGATCTCGCGCGCGGTGTTCGAGGCGAACTACCGGGTGCTCGCGGCGACGAAGGCGTCGCTGACGAGCAAGGGCGCCATGTACATGATGGACGCTGGCCCCCTCATCGCGGCGCTCACGCTGCGCGATGAAGGCCTGCGCGAGGCTGCTGCGCGCGGGCTCGTCGATAAGGATGGCGCCCCGGTCGATCTCGCGACACCGGCGCTCCTCGCCGAAATCCGTCGCCTCACGATGGTGCTCGTGCCGACGGCCGCCGGTTGGGATTTGCTGCCGCTCGAAAGCGCCGTATCTGCCGGCAAGATCGATGATGAAGATCAGGCGGAGGTCGAGTCTGCAGTCGTTTTTTTTACCTGCATCTATGCGCTGGCAAGCAAAGCGGAGCGGAAGAATCACGCGAATCGCACAGCTTCCCTGCTGAAGGGGTCGATCACGTCCTTGCCGCCTTTGGAATTCAGCGCTTCCTTGCCGACCTCGACGAAGGGCGCGACTTCGGCGCCGGCGGTGGTGTCGTCGGTTCCGTCCTGAAGTTCGTCGCAGGTGAGGGGTTTCGGGAGACGTTCGAGCGCCATGATTCCCCGCACCGCAGCGCGCGCGACTTCCGCGACCGCAACCTCATCGAACTGATCCGCATCCTGAGAGGCGCCAGTGGCTAACAAGTCGATCATTCCGATCGAGATCAACGACGCGCAATTCAAAGCGTTCTACGAACTGTTCGAACAGTTCGAGTCGAAGATCCAAGGCATGCCGAAGGAGTGGCAGCAGATCGATTCGTCGATGCGCCGGAACGCGGCCACCGCGAAATCGCTCGCGAGCGGCATTCAGTCGTCGACCGAGGCGCAGCGCCAATTCAACGTCATGGCGCGCGAAGGCCTGCATACGATGTCGAAGATGGCGAAGGAGGCCAGCAACGTCGGCAAGGCCGTTTTCGACATCGGCAAGTGGCTGCTGAAGTTCGGCGCCATCGGTGGCGGGATCGCCGGTCTGGGCGGCATCCTCGGCGCGATCAGCCTGCGCGATCTCGCGCATTCGGCTGTGACCGAGCAGCGCGGCGCGCGCGGCGTCGGCCTGACGCCGGGCCAGTACAAGGCGTTCGGGATGGATTTCGGGCGCTTCCTCGACCCGAGCATTTTGTCGCACGTCGCCGACGCGCAGAACAGCTACCAGGGCCGCGTATGGCTCGGTCTTGCGACTGGCCTCGGGTCGCAGGCCGTCGCGAATCAGGGCCCCGATCAGCTCGCAATCCGGCTCGCCACGCGCGCGCATGACTGGTGGACGAAGACACCGGCCTCGCAGCGCACCGCCGAGAACCTCTCGGCTGCCGGCTTCACGCAGTCTGGCCTGACACTCGAAGACATGCGCCGGCTCGGCAATACGCCGCTGTCGGAACTGAACGCCGCGCGCTCGCAATATAGCCGCGATCAGCGGTCGCTGAACGTCAGCAACGGCACGACGCAGGCGTGGTACGAGTTCGATCGCCAGATCACGCTCGCCGGCCGCACGCTCGAGACGTCGCTGACGAATCGGCTGGTCGAGCTCGCGCCGTCGCTGCGCGCGTTCGTGACGACGCTGACGAAGGACGCCGACCAGCTGATCAACGATATCTTCACGCCGAAGAACCTGAAGGCGGTGTCGGACGGCATCACGAGCCTGACGACCTACCTCGGTTCGCCGGGCTTCAAGCAGGATCTGAAGGACTTCGCGGATGGCATCGCCGACATCGTCGGCGCGATCCGGAAGGTGGGGAAGTTCTTCGGCGGCGGTGGACCGGAAACGGATGCAGAGAAAGCCGCCGCATGGGCTGCGCTGCAGCCGACGACGGTCGACAAGCTGGCTGGCGGCGTGCAGAAGTTGACCGGCGAGCCGAACTATTTCCCCGGCATGGAGAAGGCGCAAGGCTTGCCCGCAGGCCTGATGTACGCGCAGGAGATGGTCGAATCGCGCGGCGACATCAACGCGGTATCGCCGCGCGGTGCGAAAGGGCCGTTCCAGTTCATGCCGGCGGCCGCCGAGCAGTACGGCCTGAAAGATCCGTTCAACCTGCACGACTCGGCAGACGCGAATTCCCGAATGATGGGCGACCTGATGCGCAAGTATCGGGGTGATATTCGCAAAGCGCTGGCTGCGTACAATTGGGGGCAGGGCAACCTCGACAAGGACATCGCGAAGAACGGCGCGCAGTGGGAGCAAGGCCTGCCGGCCGAGACGCGCAAGTACATCGCGTCGATCACCGCCGAGATGGCGAAGCGAACCGGCGTCAAGGTGAAGGTCGAGGTGAGCAACAACACGTCCGCGCGCGTCGCCGTGCAGGCCAACGCAGCAGCACCGGGAATGTGACATGGCTGGACTCGACCTCTCTTCGGGCTTTCGCTCGGCGTACGACCTGTCATTTCAGGTCTCGCCGATCATCCTGAACGGCGGGATCGTCGCGAACACACTCGGCGGCATGATGCCGATCATCGGCCTCGTCGGTCAGCTCGGCGCGCTCGCGCAGAGCATCCTGTCGAGCGGCAGCGTAAGCCTCGACAACTTCTTCGCGCGGTTCGTGGTGCTGCCCGGCGGCACGATCATCAACAACGCGGTCGGCACGTATCCGTTCGCGAACCAGCAGGTCGCCGGCAACGCGATCGTGATGCAGCCGAAGAACGTCTCGCTGCTGATGATCGCGCCGGTGAAGGACACCGGCGGCTACCTGACGAAGCTGGCGATCTTCACGTCGCTGCAAAGCTCGCTCGAAGCGCACTGCGCGGCGGGCGGCACATTTCACGTCGCCACGCCCGCGCGGATCTACACGAACTGCATCCTGACGTCGATGACCGACGTCACGAGCGGCGAGGGCAAGCAGCAGCAGATCCAGTGGCAGCTCGATTTCGTGCAGCCGCTGTTGACGCAGCAGGCGGCGAGCAGCGCGTTCGGCGCGCTGATGAGCAAGCTGGCGGGTGGTCAGCAGGTGACGTCGCCGGCATGGTCCGGCGCCGTCGCGGCGGCCGGCTCAGCAGTGCAGGGCGCGCTCGAGGGCGTCGGCAATATGGCCGGTGTCGTGAATCAGTTCCTTTCGCAGCCCGTGCTATGACGACGCTCATCGCTTTCCTGCCGTCGAACGCCACGACACCGCCGTTCCAGGCGACCGTTTCGCTCGACGGCGTCTCGTATTCGCTGTCCGTGACGTGGAACATCGCCGGCCAACGCTGGTACGTCACGCTGACCGACCAAAACGGCAACGTCGCATGGTCGGGTGGAATGGTCGGCTCGCCGCTCGGCTACGACATTCCTCTCGCGCCCGGCGCCTTCTCGACCTCGACGCTGCTGTACCGAGAGGACAGCGGCAACTTCGAAGTCAACCCCTGATCGATGCGCTACTACGACATCACCATCACGCCGGAAGGCGGGACGAAGCCGTTCCGACGCTGGACATCGCACCAGAATGGCGTGTTCGATCCTGGCGCACTGAACGTTGAATTCGACATTCCGGTCGCGACGTACGGCACGCCGATGGGCGGCCAGTCGATCCTGATCGAAGGCGTCCCGCTCGAGGATCTGCTTCAGGCACAGCAGTTCGCTGGCATGAACCTGTCCATGAAGGGCGGCATGCAGGCCGGCCTGCCGCTCGCTAATCCGAAGCAGGCCGGGCTGCTCGCGGCCGGCCAGATATGGCAGTCCTTCGGCAACTGGGAAGGCACCGAGATGACGCTCGACCTGGTGCTGAACCCGGCGGTGTACACGCTCGACCAGCCCGGCAACATCGTCCTGAACTGGACCGCCAACATGCCGCTGGCGCAGGCGCTGAAGCAGACGCTGTCGATCGCCTATCCGACGCTTTCCGCGCTGATCAACATCAGCGACAAGCTGGTGCAGTCGCACGATGAAGTGCATCGGTGCTCGACGCTCGAGCAGCTCGCGCAGCTGCTCTCCGAGATCACGCAGGGAAACTTTCTTGGCGCCGATTATGCGGGCGTGCAGGTCACGATTCAGGCCGGCCAGATCGTCGTCTACGACAGCACGTATCAACCGAACACGGTACAGCTCGCTTTCACGGATTTCGTCGGTCAGCCGACGTGGATCGCGCCGAACGTGATGCAGGTCAAGCTCGTGATGCGCGCGGATATCCAGCTCGGCACCGAACTGCTGATGCCGCAGGGGCTGCAGAACACGCCTGACATTGTGCTGACGTCGGCAGCCGCATTGCCATCGAATCTGAAATACAAAAGCGCCTTCCAGGGCAAGTTCTCGGTGATCGAGCAGCGACACATCGGCAACTTCCGCGCGCTCGACGGCGCGTCCTGGGTGACGATCGCGAACTGCGCGGTGATGAGCAATGGCTGACAACTACGCAAAGTTGCCGCTGCAGAAGTCGCTGAATCGGCTGGCAATCGACCGCGCGCAGAAGGCGATCGAAGACACGGGCAATGCGCTGCCGTGCCGCGTGACGAAGGTCACAGGCGCGATCGTGACCGTCGAGTTCGAGATGCAGGGCACGTGGACGTTGCCGCCGGTGAGGATCCCGAAGGCCGAAAGCCCGTGGGTTCGCATGCCGACGCAGGTCGGCGACAAGGGCGTGACGATGCCGGCCGATGCGTACTTGGGCGGTGTTTCGGGGCTCGGCGGCGGCACGGCCGACTTCCGGCGCCGCGGCAACCTGTCGGCGCTGGTCTTCGTGCCGGTCAGCAACGCCAGTTCTGCGCCCGACGATTCCAATGCCGCGCAGGTGTGTGGCCCGAACGGGATGATCGCGCGCACGACGCAGGGACCGACATCATCGTGTGTCGTGAACCAGAGCGGCGTGACGCTCACGTTCGAATCCGGCTCGCTGTCCGTGACGGGCGCCGGAATCGTCATGAGCTTCGGCGGCCACACGATCACGCTCGACGCGAGCGGCCTGTCGATCGACGGCAACAGTTATGAGAACCACACGCACGGGTACTTCCCGGGCACCGGGTCGAAGACGCAGACCGACCCGCCCATCAATTAAGGGAGCGACGACGTGCGCACGTGGGGCAGGATCTACAACGCGGACGGCTCGTATCGCTGGGTCTCCGTCACGACAGACGCCAACGGCTACAACGACAACGTCTATCTGACGACCCTTTGTCAGGTGCTGAAGCTGAACCTTGGCGAATCGCCGTTCTATGCGAATTACGGAATACCGGCGCAGCAGACCGTCGTCACGCAGGTGTTCCCCGACTATTACGCGATGGTCACGCAGCAGCAGTTCGCGCCGTACTTCGCATCGCTCGCGATCGTGCGCGCTCCCGGCAGTTTTCCGCCCGTCTACAACATCCAGGCCGTCGCGCATAGCGGCGCGCTTCTGAACGCGACCGTAGCGATATGAGCCAGATTCCCCTCGTCATGACTGCGGCCGGCCCGGTTGCGACCGATCCGGCCACGCTGCGGCAGAACCTGGTCAATGATGTCGCCGCCGAGGTACCCGATTACACGGCCAATCTGCCGGGCAGCCTGATCGAGGATGTCGCGTCGACGGATGTCGGCGCGCTGACGACGATCGATCAGGCGCGCGTGGAAGCGGTCAACAGCGTGACGCCATACGGCGCAAACGCCTTCGTGCTCGCGCAACTCGGCGCACAGTTCGGCGTGCCGCAAGGTACGAGTGCGAACGGAAACGTGTATGTCGTTTTCAGCGGGCCGGCCGGCTACGTGCTGCCGCCCGGATTCGTCGTGAGCGACGGATCGAATCAATACGCGCTGCAGGACGGCGGCGTGATCCAGTCGACCGGCCAGTCGGCGCAGCTCTACGCGGTCGCCACGAACAACGGTACGTTCGCGATCCCGGCCAACACGGTCAACCAGATCGTCACGTCTCTGCCGAGCGAGTATGTCGGGCTGATCTCGGTGAACAATCCGGGCGCCGGCGTTGCGGCAACGAGCGCGGAAAGCCCGCAGACCTATCGCGGCCGGGTTCTTCAGGCCGGACAGGTTGCATCGGTCGGAACTCCGGCATTCCTGAAAACGTTGCTGGGGAAGATCAACGGCGTGCAGCAGCGCTTGATTTCGATCAACCAAGTGACGGGGGGCTGGCAGGTGGTATGCGGAGGCGGTGACGCTTACGCGGTCGCCGCGGCGATCCTGCAGGGTGTCGCCGACATCGCGCTGTTGCAGGGTTCGAGGCTCGGCATCACCGGCATGACGAACGCGAATCCGGTCGTGATCCAGACGAACTTGGCGGCCGGTTACACGGTCGGGCAGACATTCACCGTGACCGGCGCGACGCCGAGCGCGTTCAACGGCACGTATACCGTCGCCGCGATCTCGGGCACGTCGATCACGACGAGCACGAACGGTACCGGATTCGGCACGTACACGGGTGGCGCGACGTTCTCGTCGAATCCGCGCAACGTCAATGTGTCGCTGTTCCAGAACCCGAACACGTACAACATCCCGTTCGTCAATCCGCCGCAACAGGTCGTGACGCTCGCGGTCACATGGAACACAACACTGCCGAACTTCACGGCCGGTAGCTCGGTGAACCAACTGGCGGCGCCCGCGCTGCAGGCGTACATCAATTCGATCTTCTCGGGTCAGCCGATCAACCTGAACGAGATGGTGGCGACGTTCCGCGATGCCGTGTCATCTGTGATCGATGGCCCGAACATCACGACGTTGGAATTCTCGGTGACGATCAACGGAACGCCGGTGTCGCCGGCGGCCGGCACGGACATCATCACGTCGGACCCGGAAAGCTACTTTTTCTGCTCGGCGACGGGCGTGACCGTAACGCAGGGGTGACGCATGCAGATCGAGTCATTCGGCATGCAACCGCTGCAGCAGGTCATTCCGTCGTACCTCTACAAGGAATACGAAGACGATCCGTCGCTGCAGGCGTTCGTCAATAGCTTCAACGGCCTCTCGCAGGGGTATCTCGACTGGTTCAACCAGGCGCCCCTCGGCCTGTACACATCGCCGTTCATCACTGGGGCGTTGCTCGACTGGATCGGTAGAGGTGTGTACGGCATCCGGCGTCCCGTGCTGGCGACGCAATCGACCGTGCGGCGGGCCGGCTATAACGCCAATCCGTACGACACCATTGCATACGACGCACAGTACTATTCGACGAACGAGACGACGTCAGTCGCGAGCGATGACATCTACAAGCGCGTGCTGACGTGGCATCTGTACCGCGGCGACGGCATGCAGTTCACGATGCAGTGGCTGAAGAATCGCATCTCGCGGTTCATCAATGGCGTGAACGGGAGCGATTACCCCGTGCTGAACGATCCGCCGTCGATCACGGTGGCGGGCACGCTTTTCACGGTGACGGCGCTCGACAGCGTCGGCTTCGAGGCGTTGCAGCTCTGCTATGCGAACGGCGCGATCCAGTTCCCGTTCGAGTATCAGCTGCAGTTCGATTTCGTCCGGTTCGCGAACACTGACGGGCTGCTGACGATGCAGTTCCCATTCAACTATCCGACGAGTCCGGTCGGCCTGTCGCCGGGCGCGGTGTGGTGGAACGGCGGAACGATCTCTGTCATCCCTGGCGTGACGCCCGATCCGACGGCACCCCCGCTGTATTTCGGCACCACCTTCCCGCCTGAGCTGCTCGCATTGGGCGGCGGGAATCTCCCGCTGACGCCGCGCACCGACGGCTCGGGCCAGCTCTGGAACGACGGCGGCTTGATCGCGATCTCGTAGCACTGACCACTCGACCATGACCATTTTCACATTCGCCAACAATGTGGCAACGACGTTGGCGGGGGCGATCTCGTCCACCGCAACATCGCTGACGCTCTCGAGCGCGGCGAACTTGCCGTCATCGATTCCGGCGAGCACGGCGCTCGTCATCACGCTCAACGACCGCGCGACGCAGCAACAGTTCGAAATCATCTACGCGACGTCGATCTCGGGCGCGACGCTCAGCGGTCTATTGCGCGGGCAAGAGGGCACGACCGCGCAGGCATGGTCGACGAACGATTTCGCCTTCAGTGGGCCGACGGCGGGGCAGATGCAATCGATCAACCCGGGGCGGCTGATCGGGATTCAGACGTTCACGACGGTCGGCTCGACGACATACACGCCGACGCCGGGGATGAGCTTCGTGATCGCTTCCTGCCAGGCAGCGGGCGGCGGTACGGGCGGCGTGTCGGCCGCGAGCGCAACGCAAATTTCGATCTCGGGCGGAGCTTGCTCGGGGGCTCTGGCGGTCGGTCGGTTCGTAGCCGCAACGATCGGATCGTCGCAACTGATCACCGTCGGCGCGGGCGGCCTGGCTGGCGCAGTGGGTAACAGCCTCGGCGGCAACGGTGGAAATTCGTCTTTCGGCTCTTTGATGACGGCGCAAGGCGGTTTCGGCACACAAGGCTTCGGCCCCAATGGATCAACCGTGTTCGGCGTTCCGGGATCGGGTGTGCAATCGCCGCCGACGGCAACGGGCGGGAACATCCTGAATGTCTCTGGCGAGCCTGGCTCGATGAGCATTGGCGGTTCGACCTTCGGTCCGTCGGGGCAGGCAAATGCGATCGGTGGTCCGGGCGGCGGCTCGCCGATTGCGGGTGGTGGCGTCGGCCCGGGCGCGGGTGCTGCTGGCGTCGCAATCGTAGGGGCTGCTGCAACTGCGGGGAACACCGGCTTCAACGGCATCGTCCTCGTCTACGAGTACTCGTGATGAGCGGGATCTACGGACTCCCGCAACCGCTCACCGGCAACGAGCTGGTGACGATCAAACAGATGCAGAACGGCAACTGGGCGGAATGCACGATGCCGCTCGCCGCGCTGATCCAACTGATGTCCGCATTCGCGGCATCGCTTCCCACCGACAAGCCGTCAACCGCCGGCCAGCTCTGGAACGACGCAGGCGTCGTCGCCATTTCGTAAAGGTCTCCCACAATGAAACGACTGCTCGTCGCGGCGCTCTGCGCGCCGCTGGTGGCGCTCGCCCAGACGTACCCGAGCCCGACGTTCAACAACATGACCGTCAACGGCACGGCCACGATCACGAACGCGACGTTCACGAATCCGCCGTCATTTCCGGGCGGCATCGCGATCAGCAGTCTCGCGAACATCGCGGCGAATACCGTGCTCGCGAACGTCACATCGGCAACGGCCGGCGTGACGGCGTTCGCGATGCCTTCGTGTAGCGCGGCCGGCAACGCGCTGACCTATACGAGCGGGACGGGCTTCACATGTGCAACGGGCCTCGCGTCACTCGCATCGCCCACATTCACCGGCACGCCTGCCGCACCGACGGCAACCACCGGCACGAACACGACGCAGATCGCGACTACCGCGTTCGTGAACAGCTCGATCACGGGCATGTCGACGTCGACCTTCGGCACGCTCTACCTCGCATGGTTCAACAGCCTGCCGACGACGCTCCCGGCAAGCGCAGGCGTCCTCTGGAACAACGGCGGGGTTCTCTCGAAATCGTGATGAAAAAACTGCTGATTTCCTTTCTTCTTGTTCCGCTGGTCGCGCTGGCGCAGTCGTATCCGTCGCCGACGTTGAGCAACCTCACGGTCACGGGCGGTTCGGTGACTGCTGGGGCAGGCGTATTTTCTGGTCAGGTTAGCCTCGGCGGCACAGCAGGTGCTGAAGCGCTGCGCGCAGTAACGACCGCAAGTGCAGTCAATTGGGTGCAAGTGCAGGGCAATATAACTGGCAACGGTGCTAGTGTTTCGGCGGCAGGTAGCGATGCCAATGTCAACTTGAATCTCAGTTCGAAAGGGACGAACGGGATCGGGTTCTATACAGGCAGTCTTACGCGCGCACAAATGTCTATCGTGGACACGCCGGGCGCCGTGAACTATCTTCAAGTGACCGGGGCGCCGACCAACAATGGTGTCACGATCTCTGCACAGGGTAGCGACACAAACGTCAACCTGAATGCCAACGCGAAAGGCACTGGCGCGGTCGTGATGAACACCGGCGGTGGCACCCAGGCCGTCGTTTCCAACACTGCCGGAGCCACTCGCTATCTCACACTCACGGGTTCGAACGGTGGGAATCCGACCATCGGCGCGAGCGGCGGCAGAGTGGCAATTTCGCCCGGCCTCGACGCGTCACCGATTGGCGCGGTAACGCCAAGCACCGGCGCGTTCACGTCGCTTTCGGCCACCACGTCAGGTTCTACCGGGACGCTCGTCGTAACGGATACCGGTGGAAACGGCGCCAACATCAGCTTGAATGGGAATGGTGCGACCACACCGAACAAATCGATCCGTTCGCAGAATGGCCAATTGCAAGTAGTCAACAGCGGATATAGCACTGCTATTCTGACGCTTACCGATTCGGGCAGTTTGTCAACAGCCGGAGGCATTAACAGTACCCCTGTCGGCAACGTGACGCCGAGCACTGGTTCATTCACAACGCTTTCTTCGACTGGCACGACTGGCCTCGGCACGCCGACCAGCATCGGTACGTCGGTATTCCCGACCATCGTCGCGCCGATCAGCACGACTGCCACGACGACAAACGGCTCGACGAGCATCACGGTCACGAGCGCGACCGGAATCGCGGTCGGCATGGGGATCTACGCGTCGTTCGTCAACGAATGCTCGACGCCGAATGCCGCATATTCGAAAGCCTATGTGACCGCAATTTCAGGTACGACGGTCACTATGAACTGCCCGGCAACCGCTACGAACTCGACGGCTGTAGCAGTGCAATTCGGTCAGCAGCGCTACAGTACGACATCATCGGTGATCGCGAACGACGTCGGCACACAGACGCTGAAGGTTGGTTCAGCATCGCAGGGAAATTCGGCTGCATGGCTGAATCAAGTTTCGGCTGGACAGGACTTCCGCCTTACGAGTGCCGCGCAGATCGTATCGCCGCCGACCGGCGGCTACGCGCTGACGCTTGGCGCGCGGTCATCCGACGCGACGAGCGGGGCTGCTGCGTTCCCGCTGCAGAGTTTCTTGTACCTGGATTCCTGGGGCAACACTGGGTATCCCGCTGAGAACGTTTATCTGCAGGACAACCTCGCAGCGGCGACGGCTGGCTTTGGACCGCATATCCAGATGGAGCAATCCATTAACAGCCTGTGGGGTTCGCCGCCTGGTGAAGATCCGTTCAACATCAACGCGACGAACCAGACGGTCGCCCATCGTTACGATTGCGGTACAGGGCAATCGACGACGGCGGGTCTGAGTGGCTGTACGACGGCGATCGACATCGTCCCGAACCCGCAGACGTTCCAGAACGGAATTGTCATCGGGAACGGGGCGCTTGATACCGGTGGCGGCACGCGTCAGGCGAATGTGATCTCGATGCCGTTGATGACCGGCTTCACGTGGTATTCAGCGGCCTCGACGTACTCGGTTGCGATGTATTCGCCGAGCGCAGGCGTGCTCAATTTCATCGAGCCGAGCGGCGGCCAGTACAACTTCATCATCAACGGCGGCACGGCGGCGAACATCACCAGCACGGGCCTCAATGGTACGGCGATCGGGCAGACGACGGCCGCCGCAGGCAGCTTCACGACGCTCAGCGCGAGCGGCCTGATCACGCCATCGACGACCGCCGGGATCAAGGGCACGGCGGCGGCGGACAACGCGAACGCGGGCAGCGTGGGCGAATTCGTCAATTCGACCTTCTCGAGCGTCAACATGACGACGAGCGGGACAGCACAGAACCTGACCAGCATCAGCCTGACTGCCGGGGATTGGGATGTGACTGGTGCCGCGACATATACGTCGGGCAGCGGCGCGACGTCGACGATCTGGATCGCCGGCGTGAATACGACGTCGGCGACGCTGCCGTCTCTGGGGAACTACTTTCAGAGCGGCGGATCGATCACGGCGACTGGCGCCGCCACGGCGATTCCGCCTGTCACGCGCATCAACGTGTCGAGCACGACGACAGTCTATCTGGTCGGCGAAGCGGTATTCAGCGGCGGCTCGGTTTCCGCCGCCGGGTTCTTGCGCGCGCGCCGCGTGCGCTGATTACTTCGCGCTCGCCTGCGTCGAATCGTGCATGTTGTTCAGTCCGGACTGCAGGCGATATGCGACGAGCTGCGCAATGATCTGGTGGCCGAGGTCATTCGGGTGAACCGGGTCGGCTGTTCGGTCGACGGGGTTGAATTTACCTGCTTTTTCGAGAGGCATGATCGATTCGCGCAATGCGATCATCGGGACATTCAACTCTCGTCCGATCGGAATTTGATTATCTTCGGAGTTCGACCAGTCCCGGCCCATCGTGAAAAGCATCAGCACGGCGGGGTGATTCGGCGCCGCCAGAATGCGCTCGACGACTCGCTTGTAACTCGCCCGCATTTCGGGCGTGCCTGCGTCGTTATTCGCCCATTCGGTGATGACGAAATCGGGTTTGTATTTCAGCAGATCGCGCTGAAGTCGCTTTTCCCCGAACTTCGAATCGGTCTGCCCGATACCGGCGTTGATGAGTTTCATCTTGCTCTTCGGGAAGGTGGCTTGCCACCAGCCGAAGACACGGCCGACATAGGTCTTGTCGGGCGAGGTCGCCCATGCGCCTTGCGTGATCGATCCGCCGATCGCTGCGATGACGATCGGTTTCCCGGCTTCGGCTTTTTTGAACACCTTCCAGAGTCGCGAATCATCGCCGTATTGCAGGACCGAGCGGTTTAGCGCTTCGGCATCTACGACGCAGCTTTGCGGCGATTTCGGATTCGGAATGAAGCATTGATCTTCGGCTGCGAATGCGCTGGCCGACAGACACATCAGTGCGACTGCAACGATTTTTTTCATTTTGTAATGAATAAGTGAAAAAGCATGGATCGGGATATTACACCTCCCGGGAAAACGTGCGTTTTATGACCAGCCGCCCGTCGAGGCGGCTTTTTCAATTCGGGGATCACCTGTGACGAGTCACGACGATATGCAAGCAGACATCGCTGAGAACGAACAGCGCATCGCGGTCCACGAGGCCGTATGCGCGGAGCGTTATGCGGGCATCCAGGATCGCCTCCAGCGCGGCGACAAGCGGATGCAGCGCATCGAATACATCCTGTACTTCCTCGCCGCTGCGGTGCTGGTCGGGCCGGCCAATGCGATGAAGCTGCTCGAGGTGCTTTTCAAGTGAACCTGACCGCAGCCATCGTCGCCGCCGGGTGCGGCGCTGCGCCAGCGCGTGCGGCGCAGTGGGTCGGGCCGCTGCAGGCCGCCTGCGATGCACAACAGATCAGCACGCCGCTGCGCGCGGCCGCGTTTCTGGCGCAGGTCGGCGTCGAGAGCGCGCGTCTGTCCGCCATCGCCGAGAACCTGAACTACAGCGCGGAGGGGCTGCTCGCGACGTTTCCGAAGTACTTCACCGAGGCCGAGGCGCAGCAGTACGCGCGGCGGCCGCCGGCCATCGCGAATCGCGTCTATGCCGGACGGTACGGGAACGGTGACGAGGCGAGCGGTGACGGCTGGCGGTATCGCGGCCGCGGCCTGATGCAGATCACGTTCCACGACAACTACCAGCTGTGCGCCGTGGCGCTCGGCCTGCCGCTCGTGCAGCAGCCCGACCTGCTCGTCGAGCCGGCGAATGCCGCCGCGTCGGCTGCCTGGTGGTGGGCTGCGCACGGCCTGAATGCACTGGCCGACGCCGGCCAATTCCAGCAGATCACACGCGTGATCAACGGTGGTCTGAACGGCTATTCGCAGCGCCTTTACCTGTACGGCGCGGCGAAGAAGGCGCTCGGCATCGCCTGATGCGCGCACACCACAATCCCGCCCGGCCGCGCGCCGGGCTTTTTCGTTTCTGGAACCAGACATGACCCGATGCAGCCATGACGTGCCGCTCGAGCATCCGTGCGAACACTGCACGGCCGAGGGGCTCGCGCACGTGACGCGCGCGCATACCGAGAAGGAAACGCTCTCGGTGGCCGTCAACATTCCGGAGCACGCCGAGCGGAAAACGACTGCGCTGTTCGAGCGCACGCGCAAGGAGTTGATCGCGCGCGAGGGCGGCCGCTGCTTCATCTGCAACGCGACGGCCGAGGAATCCGGCCATCCGCTCGAGGCTCACCACCATCCGATTGAGCGCTCGCTCGCCGAGCTGATCGACTGGGAGCGCTTCAAGTTCGACGCGCAGGCCGGTTTCTGGGGCGAGCACATCAAGGCATTCGACTGGGCCAGCTTCACCGATTGGACCCAGTTCGTCGACGACATGACCGTGAACGGCATGTTGCTTTGCAAGGCGCACCACATCGGGAAGGACGAGGGATTACACACCATGCCGTTCCCTCTGTGGATAGCACAGAAGTACGCGAAGGAGGGCTACCAGTTCTCCGACGTCGAAGTCATCCACCACAACCAGGAGTAAGCCATGCCCATGAAATCCAGCCTCGTCAGCGGTGGCATCACGCTCGGCGTCACCGACCTCATTCCGACCGTCGACTGGGCGCTCGGCGGCTTCCACGGCGCCGTGCCGACCAGCGCGTCGTCGCTCGTCGCGACGCTGATCGTCGCCGGCTTGCATGCGGCCTACAACGCGCTCGTCGCACGCGCGGCCGCCAAGGCCGTCCAGCAGTAACCCTCCCGCCGCGCGCCGCGGCGTCACCCGAAGGATCCCCCCATGAAGAAGCTCATGCTGCTCGCGGCAGGCATCGTCGCGTCCGTCGCCATCGTCGCCTGCAACTCCCTCCCGACCGTCCAACAGCAGTTCCAGACCGGCTGCACGATCGTCAACGGCGATCTCGCCATCCTCGCAACGTCGCCGCTGCTGAATGCCGACCAGCAGGCCACGATCTCGAAAACGATCCTGCCGGCCAATCAGGCCATCTGCAAGGTCGGTGCGCAGCTGTACGTCGCCGACCTGAAAGCGCTCCACGATTCGCTACTGCCGGCCGCGATCACGATCGTGCAGGCGGTGCCCGCGCTGCCGCAGCAGCAGGCCATCCTGCTCGGGCTCCAGACGTTCGGTCCGATGGTTCAGGCTCTCATCGACCAGCTCCTGACGGCGGCGGCACCGGCGGCCGCGTCGACGCCGCTCGCGGGTGAGCCACTGAAATGAGCCCGCGAGAGTTCGCACTGCTCGCCCAGGAGGCGTATTCCGCGAAGCCGGACATCGGCAAGGCGGACAGCGCCTCACGCGCGATCGTGCGGCAGACGGCCGGCGGGCTGGTCGTCGCGTTCCCGGGTACGGACAACCTCGACAGCGTCGGCGCGGACCTGGACGTGATGCCAGTCGACGTGCCCGGCGTCGGCCAGGTGCATCGCGGTTTCTGGGCGGCGTGGGGCGCCATCGCCGTGCCGGTGCTGGCCGCCATCGACGGCCGGCCGGTGACGCTCGTCGGCCACTCGCTCGGCGCCGCGATCGCGATCATGGCCGCCTCGGCGATGGTGGCCGGCGGCAACCCGCCGGCGGCCGTCTACGGATTCGAGCCGCCGCGGGTGTGTACGAACGGCGATGTCGCGGCGCTGCTCGCGAAAGTATCGCTCAGCCTGTACAAGAACGGCAACGACATCGTGCCGGATCTGCCGCCGGACTGGCATCACGCCGGCGCAATCCAGCAGATTGGCCGCGCGGCGTTTCCTTTTCCGAACGTGACGGATCATGCGATCGCGCGGGTGATCGCGGCGCTGACCATCGTTCCGTCATCCGGCGTTCCGGTATGATGATGCGCGCCGGTTCGATTCCCGCGCGTCCGGCGCATCGCATTTCTCTCCCTGCTACAAATCCGCACCATGCTGCCGTAAGTATTTGATTCGGCACGCTTCTAGATTCCGGTCCCCGGCACCATCCCGCCTTTGGGCGGCACCGAGTTCGCCCGCCGCGCCTCGAAACCGCAAGCGTTTGCCGGACGTCTTCGTTCCCGCGAGCGCAAGCGGCCGCACGATGGCCGAATCGAACCCATTCTGCGCGAGACTCGCGGCCGGAGACCGGATGCGGCGGCGCAGCCCAGGTCCCGATGCCTCATTTCTCTTACGCGCCGCGCGGCTCGCGCACGCCTTTGCCCAAGCGCCTGCGCAGCGGCGTGCGCAACGTGACGCTGTCCGCGTAGCCGACCTGCTCGGCGATGCGCTCCACGGGGCACTCGCTTCACGGCGTGGCCGATGGGCTGCGGGCGCGCAACCCGGGGCTTCTCGTCGTCGCCGCGGAGCCGGCTGAGTCGGCGGTGCTGTCCGGCGGGCCGAAAGGCTCGCATCGGATCGAAGGCATCGGCTTTGCGCCGCCTCGATGGCGGCCGAATGAAGTCGACGATGTCCAGTCGGTCGCGACCGAGGCGTCGATGCAGATGTGCAGGCGCTTGGCGCGCGACGAAGGGATCTTCGCCGGCACGTCGTCCGGGCTCAACGTCATCGCGGCGTTGCGCGTCGCCGAGCGCCTCGGGCCCGAGGCGACGGTCGCGACCGTCGCAATCGATTCGGGATTGAGGTACTTGACCGCCGAAGTGTATCGGTAAGAGACGTCGCGTCGGCATCGCCGCTTCTTACGCGGCGATCGTCGGATCGAGTTCGCCCAAGCCGGGGCCGTGGCTCGCGACGCATCGCGACGTGCGAAGGAATCGCGCGATTCGGGCCGCGATCGCGTTTCGGGGCGACTGCATCGAACGCGAGCCGGCGCTGCGCACCGGCAAGCCGCGCCGGCGATTCGACGGCGCGTTGCCGCGTTCGATGCGTTTGCGATGCCGGCGGCGGATGCCGGCGCACGGTGCGTTCTCCGGCGATCGTCCAATGGCGCGCCGGCGCTGCGCTTTCACGTCGCGCCGTGCCTGCCGCCGGCTGCGAACGAGATGCGATGCACCGGATGCTTGCTCGCCGCGACGCACGCGCGTCGTCCGGCAAGCGAAGCCGCTTGCCGGATGCGTGACGCCGATGCGTCGCGCAAGCGCGGCGCGATTCGACGCAGCGGCCGTGCGCGAGCATGCGTGCCGGCCATGGACGACGTTGCGCCGTCGGCGCAACGTCAGAACCGATGCCGAATCCCCACGGTCGCCGCGACTTGCGTGTTCGTCGACGATGCGTCGAGGCCGTTGATCGACGCGAAGCCGAGCGCCGCATCCGGCGGCACGCCGAATTGATGCTGGTACACGCCTTGCGCGTATACGTCCGTGCGCTTGCTCAACGCGTAATCGGCCAGCAGCGTGACCTGATGCCACTTGGGGCGGCCCGCGGCGGCACCGTCGTAGCGACCGTCGGTGAACGTATAGGCGCCGGCGAACGAAATCGCGGGCGTCAGTGCGTAGCGCGCGTTGATTTCGTAGTTGTCGAAACGCAGCGCGCGCGTCGCGCCCGGCGCCGACGCGGACGCGGTATCGTCGAGCATCGTGTGGGTCCACAGGGCGCCGACGGTCGCCGGGCCGAACGAATAGCTGCCGCCCGCGCCCATCACGCGTTGGCGCGCGGCGGGAAAGTTCGGCCCGTCGTTGGCCGACAGCGCGCCGTTCGCCGTCGTGCCGCCGCGGTTCAACTGCAGGTAAGCCGCGGCCAGATTGACGGGCCCGTTGCCGTACGACACGCCGACGCTATACGCGCGGTTGTTCGCAAAGCCCGTCTGGTTGCTGAATCCGTACAGCGCGCCGAACTGCATCCCGGCGATCGTGGGGCTCGCGTACTTGAGCGCGTTGTCGATGTAGAACGAATCGTCGACGTTGTCGTTGTCGAACGGGTGGGCCGCCAGATTGTTGCCGTCGCCGTTGTTCGCGAGCGCGATCGGCCCGAGAAAATCGACGACCGAATCGTACTGCCGGCCGAGCGTCAACGTGCCGTAATCGTCGTGCTGCAGGCCGACGTAGGCCCGGCGTCCGAACATGGCGTTCTTGTAGGATGTCGAACCGTTGTCGAGGTTGAATCCGCTTTCGAGGCGGAAGATCGCGTGCAATGCGCCGCCCAGATCCTCGGCGCCGCTCAGGCCGAACACCGTGTTCGACAGCAGGCCGCTGCCTTGCTGCCATGCCGGGTGGCCCGATTGATTGTTCGTGTAGACGATGCCCGTGTCGAGCAGGCCGTAGAGCGTGACGCTGCTTTGTGCGTGTGCGCTCGCGGTTGCGCCGAGCAGCGCGGCGCAAACCGTGCGGGTGATGCGTTTCTTCATAGGGGGTTTCGGGAGATGAAAGGAGACGACGACCGTCGAGCGTGGACGGCGCCCGACGCGCCGCGTCGATGTTCGAGGCGGCCTCGTCGGCGCTGCCCGCGCTCGCCGGAGCAAAACACGCGAATCGACGGCGCGGCGCGAATCGTTGGATTGCCGCCGCGCGATGTCGAATCCACGTATCGAATTGCCGCTGCCGTGAAAATGCGGTGTCCCGTCGCGATGCGGGACCGGCAGCCGACGATCAATCCGACGTCCGCATGCGCGCCGTGGGCGCGCGGGATGCGGGGTCGCGCGCCGAGCGGCGGATCTTGCCGAACTCGGCTTCGGGCAGGATGCGCATGATCGACGACATTGCATCCTGCACGCGCGTGCTCGCCAGTTCCAGCTCGAGGCACGCCTGTCCGGTTTTGTTGTCGATGACCGCCGTGTAGAGGTCGAGCGCGGAGCCGAGCACCCGATGCAGCTCGCGCCGCACGGTGGTCAGATTGTCGGTGCCGACGCGTATCGACATCAGGACGCGATAGTCCGCCTGCGCGGTGCGCGGGCGAATCGGCGCGGATCGATCATGAACGGTCGCGCGCGATGCGTGGAAGGCAGGCAGGGCGATCGAATCGGAATGGAATCTGAGCGGCTTCATGCGTTGGCCCCCGCGCCGCGGTGCGGCTCGAGTCGCGGAGATCTCGTCTGGAACATGAAGGGCATTCTAGAAAGCGGCGCGAAGATTCGGCGTATAGAGTCCGTGGTGCGACGCAAAAAATGCGTAAACCGCGTGGAGCGTCACGATGTTCGATGCATCGAAGTTTGAAGTTTGAAGTTTGAAGCTCGATGCTCAATGCGCGAGACACGAGACACGAGACACGAGACACGAGACACGAGACACGAGACACGAGACACGAGACACGAGACACGAGACA
>NZ_LOYJ01000015.1:0-116279 GCF_001526245.1 Burkholderia sp. MSMB1498 | reverse complement strand
CCCGCGACGACCCGCGACGACCCGCGACGACACGCGACGACACGCGACGACACGCGACGACACGCGACGACACGCGACGACACGCGACGACACGCGACGACACGCGACGACACGCGACGACACGCGACGACACGCGACGACACGCGACGACACGCGACGACACGCGATAAAGGGATCGCGATTCGTCGCGGAAGTTCACTATGAACGGCGCGAAGCGGCGAGATCGCTTCGCCCGGCGCGCGAACGTTGCGTGCGCATCGATTGCCTTTCGCCTACACTCCACCGGCGCGTGCGCCCGGCGACGCGCGACACCCGCGCCGTCAGCCCCGGCCCCGGCCCGGCCCCGGCCGCATCACGACAACAGGACGTACTCAGGACGTACTCGAATGAAACGACGCCATTTCCTTCACTCGCTCGGCGCGCTGAGTTCGGCGCATGTGGTGCTCGCGAGCGCGCCGGCATCGGCGACGACCGCTGGCGGCGAGCGCGGCGGCCAATCGGCGCTTGTGTCGCCGCGCGAAGAGCGCAGCGCGGCGCAGGCGGTGCGCGAGACGCTCGAGCGCGTCGCGCGCATCGATCGCGGCGGCCCGCGGCTGAACGCGATCATCGAACTGAATCCGGACGCCGAGGCGATCGCGCACGCGCTCGACGCCGAGCGGGCGGCGCGCGCCGTGCGCGGCCCGATGCACGGCGTGAGCGTCGCGCTGAAGGACAACATCGCGACGGGCGACCGGATGGCGACGACGGCCGGCTCGCTCGCGCTCGACGGCGTGCGCGCGACGCGCGATGCGCATCTCGTCGCGCGGCTGCGGCGCGCGGGCGCGGTGATCGTCGCGAAGACCAACCTGAGCGAGTGGGCGAACTTCCGCTCGACGCGCTCGACGAGCGGGTGGAGCGGGCGCGGCGGGCTGTCGCGCAATCCGTACGCGCTCGACCGGACGGCGAGCGGATCGAGCTCGGGCTCGGCGGCGGCGGTCGCGGCGGGGCTCGTCGCGATGGCGGTCGGCACCGAGACCGACGGCTCGATCGTGTCGCCCGCCGCGATCAACGGCTGCGTCGGGCTGAAGCCGACCGTCGGGCGAGTGAGCCGCGACGGGATCGTGCCGCTGTCGCACACGCAGGATACGGCGGGGCCGATCGCGCGCACGGTCCGCGACGCGGCGCGGCTACTCGGCGCGCTCGCGGGCGGCGATGCGAACGACCCCGCGACGGCGGGCGCGCCGCCTCCCGCCGACTACGTCGCCGCGCTCGACGCGAACGCGCTGCGCGGCGCGCGGATCGGCATCGCGCGCGCGTTCTTCACCGGGCATGACGAGGTGGACGCGCAGATCGAGCGCGCGATCGCTCGGATGCAGCGGCTCGGCGCGGTGGTGATCGATCCCGTCGACCTGCCGAAGCCCGACTACGAGGACGACGAGAAGACCGTGCTGTTGCACGAGTTCAAGCACGGCTTGCCGCTGTGGCTGCGCGCGTTCGCGCCGCATGCGCGCGTGCGCACGCTCGCCGACGTGATCGCGTTCAACGCGGCGCAGCGCGCGAAGGAGATGCCGTACTTCGGGCAGGAGCTGCTGTTGCGCGCGCAGGAAGCGGGCGGGCTCGACGCGGCGGCCTATCGCGACGCGCTCGCTCGCTGCGGCCGCCGCGCCCGCGACGAGGGGCTCGCGCGCGTGCTGCGCGACGCGCGGCTCGATGCGCTCGTCGCGCCGACCGAGGGCACCGCATGGCTGATCGACCTGATCAACGGCGACAGCGGCACCGACGGCTTCTCGACGCCTGCGGCCGTCGCGGGCTTTCCGCATCTGACCGTGCCCGCGGGGCTGGTGCGCGGCTTGCCGGTCGGCGTGTCGTTCGTCGGCGCGCCGTGGAGCGAGGCGCGGCTGCTCGCGCTCGGCTACGCGTTCGAGCAGGCGACGCAGTGGCGGCGCGAGCCGCGGTTCGTCGAGCGCTCGAACGTGCCGGCGGTCGATGCGTGATGCGCGACGGGCGGCTCGCCGCCCGCGACTGCCTGGCGTGCGCGACGCGCCGTCTCGGCGCGCGGGCGATGTCGGCCGGCCGCATGGCGGCGGCCGGCCGCGACCCGCCTCGGTGCCGGTGATGCGCATGCCATGCGGACCGTTCGGCGGATGTGCGGCGGCGCGAGGCGTCGTCGAACGAATTTGCCGGCCACCGCCCGATCGAGGGACAAACGCGACGCGCATTTGCGCAACGCGGCCGATCGATTGGCGGGCGGCCGCCGAGACGGCGGAGCATGCGGGTTCTTGGCACGGCAAGAACCCGCGTGCTCCGCTTCACGCGCGCATGAAGAGAGCGCACGCCCGGCCGGCGCGAAGCCGCGCCTGGGCCACCGACGCTCGGACGAACCTGTTCACTGGTTGTTCGGGTTGCCCGGCTAGTCGGTTTCTTCGGAACGCGGCCGCTTGCCTGCCTGCGGCGAGCCCTGCTCGCCATGCGCGCGCGGAATGCGCGCGTGAGCGTCTCGCCAGCCTTCCCGGCTCGGCAGATGCAGAGGGCGGTAGCCGTGGCGTCTGCCTGCCTGCGCGATTTCGCCGACGCGCGCCGCAGGCTTGCTCGAGTCGGGTGCGATCGGCCGATAGCTGAAGACCGAACGCGAAAGTTTGAGCGCCGCGCACACCTGGCGTTGGCTCGCGTCGAAGCGATGCATCAGGTCGACGGCGAGTTCGCGCAGCCGGGAAGGCTTCAGGCTTTTTTTGACAGGACATCCTGCAACATCGCCTTGTCGAGCGAGAGGTTTGCGACGAGCCGCTTGAGCTTCGCGTTTTCTTTCTCCAGTTGCTTGACGTGATTCACCTTCGTCGGCGTCAGGCCGCCGAATTTGGCGCGCCAGTTGTAGAAAGTCGCTTCGCTGATCCCCATATCGCGGCATACGTCCGCTATCGGTGCGCCCTGCTGCGCGCGCCTCAGCGCATCGGCGATCTGCTCGTCGGTGTATTTGCTTTTCCTCACCACGTTTGCTCCTCGTCTGAACGGCGCGCCGCGTGCCCCGGGCAAGCCCGGCGCTGCCTTGGATGACTGCCGATTCCGCGATCTGAAAGAACGTCACGCGCAGGACGAATCGCAGCGGACTCGATGCGCCGCGCGCACAACCGAGCGAGCAGGCTGCGGTCGACGTTCGTTGATCGGCGGTCACCGGCTTCGTTGAAAAATCGGACGGCCCGATGCCGTGCCGGCTCATGCGTTCTGCACGACGTGCGCCTCGGCGCGCGCGGGCGGTGATCGTTTCGCGTCGAGGATCGGCGCGATCCGTGCGACGCTCGGCGCGGCGAACAGCTCGCGGATCGACAGCTTGACGCCGAATGTCGCCCGCACGCGATTGATGACGCGCATCGCGGCCAGCGAATCGCCGCCCATCTCGAAGAAATTGTCGTCCGGGCCGATGGTGTCGACGCCGAGAATGTCCGCGAGCAGCACGCAAAGCGCGCGTTCCTGCTCGCCGGCGGGCGTGCGCGTGCCGTGGCTCGAGAAAACAGGTGCGGGCAACGCGCGACGATCAAGCTTGCCGTTCGGCGTCAACGGCAGCGCATCGAGCGCGACGATCGCGGAGGGCACCATGTGCTCGGGCAGATGCCGCGAGAGATCCTCGCGCAGCGCCTGCGGCTGCGCGGAAAAGCCCGCCGCCGCGACGACGTAGGCGACGAGGCGCTTCTCGCCGGGCCGGTCCTCGCGAACGACGGCTTCCGCTTGCGCGATGCTTTCGTGCCGCATCAGCGCGTGGGCGATTTCTCCCAGCTCGACGCGAAACCCGCGGATCTTGATCTGATCGTCCTGCCGGCCGATGAAGTCGAGCGTGCCGTCGGCGCGCCAGCGCGCGAGGTCGCCGGAGCGGTACATGCGCGCGCCCGGCGCGCCGAACGGGTCCGCGACGAAGCGCTGCGCCGTCAGGCCTGGTCGTCGGAGATAACCGAGCGCGAGTCCCGCGCCGGCGACGTAGATTTCGCCCGTGACACCGGGCGGCACGGGATTGAGCGCGCCGTCGAGGACATAGAGGCGCAGGTCGGGAATCTTGCTGCCGATCGGGCTGTGAGCGGGCTCGGCGGCCATGCGCTGCGTCAGCTCGAGATAGCTGACGTGCACGGTCGTCTCCGTGATGCCGTACATGTTGATCAGTTGCGGCGCGTTTTCGGCGTGGCGCGCGTACCAGTCGTCGAGCTTGCGCATGTCGAGCGCCTCGCCGCCGAAGATCACGTAGCGCAGCCGCAACGACCGGCCGAGCGCCGGATCGTCGCGATCCGCCTGCATCAGCTGCTGGAACGCCGACGGCGTCTGATTCAGCACGGTCACGCGCTCGCGCGCGAGGAGGCTCAGAAATTCGACGGGCGAGCGGCTGACCGGAAACGGCACGATCACGAGCCGGCCGCCGCGTAGCAGCGCCCCCCAGCATTCCCATACCGAGAAATCGAATGCGCACGAATGGAACAGCGTCCAGACGTCGTCGGCGCCGAAGCCGAACCATCGATCGGTGCTCGTCAACAGACGGATCACGTTGGCGTGCGGCACGACGACGCCTTTCGGCTTGCCGGTCGACCCGGACGTATAGATGACGTACGCCGGGTCCGACGCAAGCAACGGCCGGAGCCGGTCGCCGTCGGCCGGATCGTGTGCGGCGGCGGGCGATGCGTCGTTTTCGGCGGGGCTGTCGACATACAGCACGTCGCCGCCGCCGCCGCCGCGCGCCGCAAGCGCCGCGGTGGTCAGCGTCGCAGCGGGCCTGGCGTCGGCGAGCATGAACGCGAGCCGCTCCGGCGGATAGTCAGGATCGAGCGGCAGATAGGCGGCGCCCGCCTTCAGGATCGCGAGCAGCGCCACGATGAGCTCGGCCGAGCGGGGCACGCACACGGCGGCGATCGCGCCGGGACCGACGCCGAGCGCGATCAGCTGGTGCGCGATGCGATTCGCGCGTGCGTTGAGCGTCGCGTAGGACAGGTGCTGCGTGCCGAAGGTGAGCGCGATCGCGTCCGGCGTGGCGGCCGCCTGCTGCTCGAACGCGGCCGGCACGGTACCCGTCGGCGCCGTGACGACCGCATTCCAGTCGTGCAGGATGCGGTGCCGCTCCGCGGCGCTCGTCAGCGCGATCGTCGCGACTGGCCGCGCGGGCTCGGCCACTGCCGCCTCGATGAGCCGCACGAAGCGTTCCCGGTGGCGGCCGAGCTCGTCGTCGCCGTACTGCGCGGCGTTCGCGTCGAACGCGATGCACAGCTCCTCGTCGCCGCCGTGGGCGTAGACGGTCCACGAAAAATCGTCGACCGGGCCGGCCGACAAGTGGCGAAAGCGCGCGCGATGGCCGGCGAAATGGGCGTCCAAGTCGAATGTCATCACGTTGACGACGTGCGCGAAGAGGCGGGTGCTCTCGCCCTTTTGCTGCGCGTCGCGGAACAGCTCGACGCTGCGGTAGCGCGCATGGCGCAGCGCCTGCCGAACCTCTCGCGCGGCCTGGCGCGCGACGGCCCGCAGGGACGTCGCCGCGTCGAACGCGAAACGGAGCGGCAGCACGTTCGCGCACATGCCCGGCGTTTTGCGCAGGTCGGGCCCAGTGCGCGCGGTGGCGGACATGCCGACCACGATTTCGTCCTGGCCGAGCGCGCGATGCAGATAGGCGGCCGCCAGCGCGATCATCAATTGCGGGACGCCCGTGCCTTCGGCCTGCGCGAGCGCGCGCAGCGCGCGGCTCGTGTCGGCCGACAGGCGCTCCCATTCGCGGCGAAACCGGCCGAGCGGCGAGAACTCGCCGGGATTCGCGTCGCTCGCGAGGCTCGCGGGCGACGGCCGGCCGGCGAGCCGCGCGCTCCAGTACTCGCGGTCGAGCGCGAACGACGGCGACGCGCGATATGCCGCGTCGATCCGAAGCAGGTCGGCGAGCGTGCCGAACGGCGCCGGCGCCGGCGTCTCGCCGGCGGCGAGCGCCGTGTAGATCTCGGCGCCGCGCCGGATCAGCAGCGAGATGCCGAACCCGTCGATCACGATGTGATGAAAGAACAGATACCAGTAGAACCGGTCGGGCGCGACGCGCAGCAGCGCGAAGCGAAACGGCGGATCGCGGGTGAGATCCGTCGGGCGAACGCGATCGGCGGCCATCCATGCCTCGGCGGCTTCGTGCGGATCGTCCGCGAAACCGAAATCGAGATGGACGACGTCCCGGTCGTCGCGTGCGCGCGCGATCTGCACCGGTATCGAGCCGCGCTCCGCGAACGCGACGCGAAGACACTCGGTTTCGGCGACGAGGCGGCGGACGGTCGCGTCGAAGCGTCCGGCGTCGATCGGACCGTCGATGTCGAGATAGGCGGCGGTGTTGTACGCGCTGGTTCCCGGCGCGAGCTGCTCCGCGAACCAGATTTCCTGCTGCGCAGGCAGCAGCGGGTGGGATGGAAGGGCGAACTCGTTCGTCATGTCGGCGTGTCCTCGTTGGGCGGCGCGTGATCGGGCGATCGCCGCCGCGACGGCGGCGCGCGGCGTCCGCGTTCCGCGGTGAAGCGTCGGCGTGCGCGTGCGCGACGTCAGGCGGCGTGCGGGCGGCGCGGGGTCAGGTCGGTCCAGTGCGCATCGAGGTAGTCGACGCAGGGCTGACGCGCGGCTTGTCCGAACACGACGCTCCAGCCGGCGGGCGGCGCGATCGACGCCGGCCAGAGCGAGTGTTGTCCTTCGGCGTTCGACAGCACGACGAACGTGCCGTCGGGATCGTCGAGCAGATTAGTCATGGCTATCCTCTCTAGCGTAGGGTGGGAGCGACGGTGCCGGAGCGCGCGCGTGCGCGCCGGAGCCGCCGCGCAGGATGGCGGCGAGCGACAGCGCGTACAGCGCCGCGGCAACCAGGAAGGGTGCACCGGGAAGGCGAAGCGGGGACGATGGCCCCGCAAAGAAGTGAAACAGGTTCGCGCCGGCGAGCGGCGCGCAGGATGCGGCCAATCCCATCAGGCAGACGAGCGCGCCCTGATATTCGCCTTGCCGGTCACTGCCGGCGCGCAGCGAGATCATCGTGCGCACGGCGGGATCGCTGACGAGCGCGAGAGCGTGCAGCGCGATCGCGACGATCACGACGGCAGGCGACGCGGCGATGCTGTAGCAGAGATAGGCCGGCACGAACAGCGCATAGCCGGCGGCCGCCGTCCCGCGCTCGCCGAGCCGCGACACGAGGCGCGGCAGCACGAAGCTTTGCGTGAGCGCGATGCCGAGACCCAGCATCGCGAGCGCCAGGCCGTTCTCTCTCGGTCCCCATCCGATCCGATGCTCGTTCGAGATGACGAAGCAGGTGAGGAAGATGCCGTAGGCCATCATGCCGCAGCACACGGCGAACGACAGCCGGCGAAAGTCACTGTCCTGCCGCAGCAGCGCGAGGCTGCCGAACGGATTCGCGCGCCGCCGCGCAAACGGGCTGCGCCGCGTCGCGGGCAGGCTCTCGGGCAGCGCGAACAGCGCGCACGCGCCGTTGCAGAGCGCAAGCGCGCCGGCCGCGTAGAACGGCGCGCGCGGCCCGAGCGTGCCGAGCAGGCCGCCGAACGCGGGGCCGGCCACGAGACCGAGGGCGACCACGCCGCTCGCGAAGCCGAACCGCGCGGCGCGCAGGTGGGGCGGTGTGACGTCGGCGAGATAGGCGGTCGCGACGCCCGTGCTGGCCGCGGTGGCGCCGACGAGCAAATGGCCGGCGAGCAACCACGCGAAGTCGCGCGCGGCGGCGAGCAGCAGGAATGCCGTCGCGTTGCCGAACAGGGCTGCCAGCAGCACCAGCCGCCTTCCCTTTGCGTCGCTCAGCGTGCCGAGCAGCGGCCCGAACACGAACTGCATGAGCGCGGCGCACGTCATCAGCACGCCGATCAGCAGTGGCACGTTCGCGGCGCCGTACCCGATCGCCCGCAGCAGCTGCGGCAGCACAGGCACCGCGACGCCCATGCCGATCGCATCCACCGCGAGCGTCAGCAGCACCACGGCGACCTGCCTAGGCGGGCGGGGGGCACGCCTTTGCGTCGGAGGCGCGCTCATGCGACGGCGGGATTCGCGGCAGAGGCCGCGTCGGCCGAAGCGAGCGCCGCGCGCACGCAGGCGGACACGTGCTCGACGTAGTCGGGCATCAGGCACGAGTAGTGATTGCCCGGCACTTCGCGGCACTCGACCGGCAGGCTCGTGAACCGTTCCCAACCCCACGCGGCGGTGTCGCGGATCTCCGGCAGATTGAAGCCTTCCGGCGTCGGGCCCGCCGCCTTCACCAGCAGCATCGGAATCGGCCGCTGCACGCGCGGCGGATCGTACTTCGGCGACAGGTCGGCGGCCGCTCGATAGACGTTGAACAGCCCGCGGATCGAATTGCTGTCCGCTTGCGAGTGCACGACGCCGGATGCCGCGAGCCGTTCGCCGATGAACTCGAGCAGCGCGGCGCGCGAAAGCGGCGCGAGCGCGGCGTCGATGCCGTCGACGAGCTCGGGCTTGTCCGCGTAATACGCGAAGATGCCGAGGATGAGGCGAGCCATCTCTGCATCGTCTTGATACACCATGGGCGCATAGGGCGGCGCAGCGGAATCGAACAGCACGACGAGCCCGATGCGTTCGCCGGCGTCGATCAACTGCCGGGCGATTTCATAGGCGATCTTGCCGCCGAGCGAATGACCGCCGAAGTGATACGGGCCTTGCGGCTGCACCGACCGCATGCAGGCGATGTAATGCGCGGCGATCTGTTCGATCGACGTGTGAGGCTCGGCCATGCCGTCGAGCCCGAGATATTGAAGCCCGACGACGGGCCGGTCCGCGCGCAGCGTCTTCGCGAGCGGCAGCAGTTGCGTGATGTTGCCGCCCATGCCGGGAATGCAGAAGAACGGCGCCCGGCGGCCCGCGTCGACCATCGGCACGATGCAATAGCGGATCGCCGCGTCGTTCGATTGCGGCGAGTCGCTTGTCGCGTTGCCCGCCGCGTCGATCGAGCGCAGGATTCGCGAGATCGTCGGCGCGTCGAGAAACTCGCCGAGCGTCAGGCAGCGGCCATACAGATCGCGCACTTGCGAAATCAGCTGCGTCGCCAGCAGCGAATGGCCGCCGAGATCGAAGAAATCGTCGTCGATGCTGACGTCGTCGACGCCGAGCAGGTCGCGCCAAAGGCCGACGAGCGTGCGCTCCACGTCACTCGAAGGCGGCGCGGCGGCCGCTTTGCGCTGCGCGTTCGATGGCTGGCGATCGAAGCCGAACTTGCTGACTGCGAGTTGCGCGATGCCCGAGCCGGGCATGCGGATCGCGAGGTCGAAGATCGCGCGGCCCTCGCGATTGGTGAGGCCGCGCACCGAGTCGGCACCGCGATGCGCGGTGCGCTCGGTGTAGTCGACGGCCATGCCGGTTTCCGTCCACGCATCCCAGTTCAGCGAAACGACCGGGATGCGCGCTCGGCTCCAGTGGCGCGCGATCGCGTCGAGGTAGCCGTTCGCGGCCGCGTAATCGGCCTGACCGAGGCCGCCGACGAGTGACGCGAGCGACGAGCACAGCACGACGAAGTCGAGGCGATCGGCTGCGACGAGATCGATGAGGTTGTGCGTGCCGGCGACTTTCGCGGCGAGCACGCGCCGCCACGCGTCGGGCGCGCCCGTCTCGATGAGGCCGCTCGCCTCGACGCCTGCCGAGTGGACGATGCCGTTCACCCGACCGAAGCGCGCATGCAGTTCGGCGATCGCCGTACGCATCTGCCGCGCGTCGGCGACGTCGGCGCGCAGCACGAGCACGTCGGCGCCCGCGGCTTCCAGCGCGCGTAGCCTGGCCGCTTGCTTGTCGGTCAACCCTTCGCGCTGGCGGCCGATCAGCGCGAGTTTCGCGCCCGGCGCCGTTTCCGCGATGTGCCGGGCAAGCTCGCCGCCGATGCCGCCCAGCCCCCCCGTGATCAGATAGACGCCGCCGTCGCGCAGCGGCGCGCCTTGCGTCGTATCGGGCGCCGGCGCATCGACGAACCGGAGCGTTTCGCGTGAGCCGGCCGCGAGGCAGACGGTCGCCGCTTTGTCGAAGTAGCCGATGCCGCTCTCGGAAATCTCCGGCACGATCGACAGTTCCGTGTGCAGCGCCTGTTGCGTCGACGGCTCGTCGTCGTCGACGTCGAGATGCCGGCAGACGATGTCGGGAAACTCCCACTGCACCGCCTTGAGCGACGCCGCCGTCGCTGCCGTCGCGCAGGCGGCGGGCGCGTCGGCGCGGCGCCATCGTCGCGTGACGAGCGTCACGCGCGGCGCGACCGCTCGTCGCGCGAGCGTCTGAATCAGCGTGACGAGATGCGTGAAGCCGTCGAGCGTTGCGTCGAGCGCCGGGCGCGATTCGTCAGCGCGCCACGCGTAGACGATCTGCGACGGCAGCCGTCCGGCGCGGGCGAGCGCGTCGAGCAACCGGGCGTAGTCGTCGCCGGAGCCGGCACGCAACGCGAAACGCGCGTCGTCGAGCTGCCGGAACGCGTCGCCCTTGACGACCAGCACGCTGCGCGGCGGCGCGTGCGCGGCAAGCGGTTCGTCCGGCGCATCGGCGAACGTCAGCCAGGCGCCCGTATCGCGTTGGTGCGCGGGCAGCGGCGCCCGCGCCCAGGCGGGCGTGCGGCACCAGTCGGCCGGCGTCGCGCCGCCGGCCCGGTTGGTTTCCCGCAGGCCGAATCCGCGGACTTCGACGAGCGTCGTCGCGCGCCGCGCTTGCGCGTTCCACGAGAACAGCGTGACGTCGAATGTCCGCGGCGCGCGTTCGATCGCGAGGCTGTAGCACTCGGCCGTCAGCGGCGCATGAACCGTCAGCGTCTCGTACCGGAACGGCAGCGATGCGTCGGCGGGGCGCAGGCACGCATGCAGGAACGCAACGCCGAGATCGAGCAGCGCCGGATGCAGCGCGAACGCGGGCAGGTCGCGCTCGAACGTGTGGGGCAGGCGCAGGCGGGCGAGGCCTTGGCGCTCGCCGAGCCACACCGCGTCGATGCAGTGCCAGCGCGGGCCGTACTCCGCGAACGCGCGCCGGAACTGCGCCGGCGCATCGGCGAGCGGCTGCAGCGACAGGCGGGCGCACAGCGCGTCGATCGAGCCGTCGGAAAGCGTTGGCGCGTCGGCGAGGCGCGTCGCCGAGACGTTGCCGCTCGCGTGCGGCGTCCAGGCGCCGGATGCGTCGTCGGGGCGGCTCTCGAGCACGAAATCCAGCGCGCCGTCGCGCTGCTTGAACACGGCGCGCAGGCTGCGCTGCACGCCGGCGTCGAACACGAGCGGTGACGGGAAATAAACGTCGCGCAGCACGGGCTGCGACGCGCCGTGCGAGATGACGAACGCGCGCCGCACGAGCTCGAGGCAGCCGGTGCCCGGCAGCACGCCGTGGCCGCCGAAGATGCGATGTTCGTCGACGAACCAGTGGCGCTCGCTCAACGTGAAGCAGACGTCGATGCGCTGCGCGTCGATTTCCTTGCGCTCGAAGCGCAGCGTGCCGTCGTCCGGCGAGGACGGCGGTGCGGGAGCCGGCGCGGCGTCGGCTGCCGGGCGACTCAGCCAGTGGCGTTTGCGGGTGAACGGATAAGTGGGCAGTGCGACGCGGCGCGCGGCGGCGCCGTCGCGCAGACGTTCCCATTCGACGTGCGCGCCGTGCGCCCACAGCGAGCCGACGCCCGTCAGCAACGCCACGTCGTCCGTGCGCGGCTCGCGCGCATGTCGCATCGTCGTCGCGACGCGCGAACGCTCGAGGCCGTCGACGCCGGCCGCAAGCGATGCGAGCGCGCGGCCGGGACCCACTTCGAGCAGCAGCGGGCGATCGAATGCGGCGAGCACGGTCGACAACCCTTCGGAGAACCGAACCGTGCGGCGCACGTGGTCACCCCAGTAGCCGGGGTCCCGTCGGTCGCTTTCGTCGAACCACCGGCCGCTGCGATTCGAGATCATCGGCACGGTGCCGTCGGCGGTCCGCAGCGATGCGCCGACGCGGTTGATCTCGCCCACCGCGTTTTCCATCAGCGAGCTATGGAACGCATGCGATGTCGCGAGGCGCTGGCACGGCAGGCCGGCGAGCACGCACGCGTCTTCGAGCTTTGCGATGTCGCCGGGCGCGCCGGACAGCACGAACTGGTCGTCGCCGTTGACGGCGGCGAGCTCGCAGCCGGTCGCGTACAGCGCGTCGAGATGCTCCGGCGACGCGGTGACGGCGAGCATCGCGCCGGCCGGCTGCCGTTGCATCGCCGATGCGCGGGCGGCGACGAGCGCGAGCGCATCGTCGAGCGCGAGCCGGCGCGACACGCACGCGGCGACCAGTTCGCCCAGGCTGTGGCCGATCAGCGCGTCGGGGGCGATGCCCCAATCCTCGAGCAGGCGCGCGAGCGCGTATTCGACCGTGAACAGCGCGGGCTGCGCGTAGCGCGTCTCGCGCAGCCGGTCCGCGCCGGCCGTGCCGCCGCCGTCGCTGTCGCCGCGGATCAGCGCGCGGATGTCGACGTGAAGATGCGGCATGAGGATGTCCGCGCAGTGGTCGACGACATCGCGGAATACGCGATACCGGCGATACAGCGCCTGTCCCATGCCCGCATGCTGGCTGCCCTGGCCGGGAAACATGAAGACGACGGGCGCCGACTTGCGCGCGCCGACGATCGGCAGGTCCGCGGCGCGCGCAAGCTGCGCGGCGACCGCGCCCATGTCGTCGCCGACGACGAAGGCGCGATGCGCGAACGCGGTGCGTCCGGCCTGAAGCGTGTGGGCGACGTTGCCGAGCGTCGCGCCTTCGACGCCGTTCGACAGGCGCGCCGACAAGCGTCGCGCGGCCTCGCCGACCGCCTCGGGCGATTTTGCCGACACCGGGAGCAACTGTGCGCCGTCGTCCGCGTCCTGCCGTTCGATCGGCGCGATCGGCGCTTCTTCGACGATCACGTGCGCGTTGGTGCCGCCGACGCCGAACGAGCTCACGCCCGCGCGCCGAGGCCTCGGGCCGCGCGCCCACGCACGCGCGGCGCGGACGACCTCGAACGGCGTTTCGTCGAAGCGGATTTCCGGGTTCGGCTCGTTGCAATGAATGCTCGGCGGAATCGTCTCGTGGCGCAGCGCGAGGATCGTCTTGATGAGGCCCGCGATGCCGGCTGCGGCGTCGAGATGCCCGATATTGCTCTTCACCGAGCCGATCCCGCACTTGCGGGCGGACGGCGCGGCGGCGTTCGCTTCCTCGCTCGAAGCCGCCGCGAACGCTTGCGTCAGCGCCCGCACTTCGACCGGATCGCCGAGCGGCGTGCCGGTGCCGTGCGCTTCGACGTAGTCGATCGTGTCGGCGGCGACGCCCGCGGCGCGCAGCGCGTCGCCGATCACGGCCGCCTGGCCGCTAACGCTCGGCGCCGTGTAGCTGACCTTGCTGCCGCCGTCGTTGTTGATCGCCGAGCCCTTGATGACCGCATGGATCGTGTCGCCGTCGCGAATCGCGGCGGATAGCTTCTTGAGCAGCACGAGGCCCGCGCCGCTGCCGCCCGCCGTGCCGTTGGCGGCGGCGTCGAACGGCCTGCAGCGGCCGTCCGGCGACATGATGCCGCCTTCCGAATAGACGTAGCCGGCCTGCTCCGGATCGAGTCCGACCGCCCCCGCGATCGCGAGTGCGCACTCGCCGGCGCGCACGCTCGCGCAAGCCATGTGAACGGCCGTCAGCGACGACGAGCAGGCTGTCGCGACGCTGACGGCGGGGCCGCGCAAATCGAGCTTGTACGCGGTGCGGGTCGCGACGAAATCCTTGTCGTTGCCGAGCATCCACTGACCCGCGTCGAGGCGGTGCGTGCGGATGTTCGGAATCACGTTCTCGACGAGGTAATAACTGAACGCGACGCTGCCGAACACGCCGACGGGCCGCTGCGCGTCGCGGTCGCCGTAGCCCGCCTCCTCGAGCAGTTCCCATGCGAGCTCGAGAAAGATTCGTTGCTGCGGGTCCATCACCTGAGCCTCGCGCGGGGAGTAGCCGAAGAACTCGGCGTCGAAATCCGCGACGCCGTCGAGCACTTTCGCGCGCCGCACGAAGTTCGGATGCGCGATGACCTCGGGGGGCACGCCGCGGGCGCGCAACTCGTCGTCAGACAGATCAGCGCCGGCGTCGTAGCCCGACAGCAGGCGCGTCCAGAACGTTTGCAGATCCGGCGCCTGCGGGAAGCGCCCGACAAGGCCGATGACGGCGATCGCGTGCTCGTCGACGGCGGCCGCCGCCGTTTCCGCCGGCGGCGGCGCTTCGCTCGCGGCCGGTTCGTGCCGGCGTCGCAACACGTCGATTTGCGCGGACAGTGCGTGAATGGTCGGATATTCGAACACGTCGGTAAGCGTGACCCAACTGCCGAATTCTTCGCCGAGGCGCTGATGCAGCGCGACCGCGCGCAGCGAATGGCCTCCCGCCTCGAAAAAATTCTCGTCGTCGCCGATGTCGGCGCGTCCGAGCAGTTCGCGCCAGATGGCCGAAACCTTGGCGATCGTGGCCGCGGGCGTTGCGCGCGGCGAGGCCGGCTTGTCGGGCGGCGTGCGCGCGATCGCGCGCGCCGCGCCGTCCGCCGTCGGCTTGATCGCCTTCAGCGCCTGCAGGTCGACCTTGCCGGTGCGTCCGGTCGGCAGGCGGTCGAGGAACACGAATGCGGTTGGAATCATCACGTCGGGTATCTTGCCGCGCAGCGCGTCGGCGATCGCATCCCGGTCGCTCGTGCCGACGACGTAGCCGACAAGCTCCGACTGGCCGCGCGTATCGGGATGGACGAGCGCTTCGGCCGCGCGCACGCCCGGCGCTTCCATCAACGCGGCGCGGACTGCGTCGAGCTCGATCCGGAAGCCGCGGATCTTCACCTGGCGGTCCGCGCGGCCGATGAACTGGACGCTGCCGTCGTCGAGCTGTCTGACGACATCGCCGGTGCGATACATCCGCGCGCCCGGGCGTGCGGCAAACGGATCGGCGACGAACGCCGACGCCGTGCGGGCGGGCTTGCCCAGATAGCCGTGCGACACGCAGACGCCGCCGACGAACAATTCGCCCGCGGCGCCGTCCCGCGTTTGCTCGAGCGCGTCGTCCAGCACGTAAAAGCGCGCGCCGCCGAGCGGGCGCAGCACGAGACGTTCGCCTTCGGCCCAGTATTCGGCCATCGAGACGGCGATCGCGCATTCCGTCGGGCCATAGCCGTTGAAGAGGCGTCGCCCGGCCGCCCAGCGCTGCGCGACTTCGCGCGGACACGCTTCGCCTCCGACGACGATCGCCTCCAGCGCGGGCAGCGGCGCGTGCGGCACGAGCGCGAGCGTGGACGGCACGATAACCAGATGCGTGATGCGCCGTTGCGCGAGCCATTCGACGAGATCGCTGCCGGGCAGCAGCCTCTGGCGGTCGCCGAAGACGATCGCCGCCCCCGACGCGAGCGGGGGGAATATCTCGGCGAGCACCGCATCGAAGATCGGCGAAAGGTACTGCGCGATGCGCGAGCCGTGCGTGATGCCCAATGTGTCGCGCATCGCGAGCACGTTGTGGCACACGCTTCGATGCGGGACCGCGACGCCCTTCGGCATGCCCGTCGAACCGGACGTGTAAATGACGTAAGCGGTGTCGCCGGGCGCGATTGCGGCGTCGGGCGCGGGCGCGCCGGCGGATGCGTCGACGTCGACGAGATCGGCGTCGACGAGCGGCAGATTCAGGTGCGACACCTTGGCGGTGAGCGCGTTGCGGCTCACGATCGCGCGCAGCGCCGCGTCGTGCGCGATGTATTGGTTCCACTGCGGCTTTTGATCCGGATCGAACGGCACGAATGCGGCGCCGATGCGCGCGATCGCGAGCATCGCCGCGATGGCGTACGGATGGCGGCCCACGCAGATGCCGACGCGGTCGCCGCCGCGAACGCCGACGTTGCGCAGCGCCGTGGCGATCGCCGCTGACAGCGCATCGAGTTCGCGATACGTCAGTGAGAGATCGTCCGCTTCGACGGCGACGCGCTCGCCGCCGTCGGCGACGCGCGCGGCGAACAGCGCGTAGAGGTCGGCATGCCCGGCGTCGCTTTCGCCGTCCGCGTCGGCGATCGCGGCCGCCGCATGGCCGTTCGGCGCCGCATCGGTGCGCCAGTCGACGTCGGCCGCCGCGCGTGCCGCGAGCGCGAGCATGCGATCGCGCATCCGCGTGAGCGATGCGCCGCCGAACGAGCCGGGCCGCGACATCAGGTGCCCGAACACGGCGTCGCCTTGCCGCGTGACGGCGAACTCCAGGTCGAGCTTCGCGACGTAAGTCTCGAGCGGATGAGGCGTCGCGCGCACGCCATCGAGATCGAGCGAGCCGACTTCGTCGAGGTCGTACGAGAATCCCGCCTGGAAAATCGGGCTGCGCGTCGGATGACGCGCCGGATTGAGCGCCTGGACCAATTGCTCGAACGCAACGTCCCGGTGCTCGAACACGTCGAGGCAGGTTTGCTTGACCTGCTCCAGCAGGCTCCGGAACGTGCCGGCTTCGCCGAAGCGCACGCGCAGCGGCAGCGTGTTCGTGAAGAAACCGATGACGGAGTCGAACGCCTCGGTCGGGCGCAATGAAATCGGGATGCCGATCGCGAGGTCGTCGTCGCCCGTTTCGTCACGCAGCGCCTGCGCGAACAGGCTCAGATAGAACATCAGCGGCGTGCAGTTGAGTTGCCGCGATGTTTGCTCGATTCGCGCCGCGAGCGGCGCGGGAATCTCGAAGCTCGACGATCCGGGTTGCGCACGCGCGGCGTCGTCGGCGGGAATGCGCAGCGTCGGCGGCAGTTCGCGCAGGCATTCACGCCAGTGCGACAGCGTCCGTTCGAGCGCGGGCGCGTTCGCGAGTGCGCGCTGTCGCGCGACGAAATCCGCGTACGTCGCGTCGGGCGGCGGCGGATCGAAGGCTTCGCCGCGCGCGCGGGCGTTGTAGGCAGCCTGCAGGTCGCGCCAGAAGATGCTGAGCGACGGGCCGTCGAACACGATGTGGTGGACGGTCACGCATAGCAGGTGGCAGCGTTCGCCGCGAGCGAACAGAACGGCGCGCACGAGCGGGCCCGTCGTCAGGTCGAACGGCGCGGTTTCTTCGTCGTGTAGCAGGCGGGACAGTGTCTCGTCGTCGGCGACGTCGACGATGCGCAACGGCGCGTGCACCGCGTCGGCGACGATCTGCGCCGGTTCGAGCGATGCGTTGCCCGATTCGTCGTCGAGCGGCACGAGCTTCGCGGAAAACGTCGTGCGAAGCGCGGGATGGCGGCGCGCGATATCGTCGAGCGCACGCGCGAGCGCGTCGCGATCCGGCGCGCCGTCGAGGCGCCAGACCATCGGGATGTTGTACGTGAAATCCTGAGGCCGCCGCTTCGCCGCGAGCCACAGGCTGTTCTGCGCGAGCGAGAGTCGGCGGGGATCGCCGGATCGCTGCGCGGCCGATCCGGGGGCCGGCGCGTCCGCGGCGCTCGCGAGCGGCGCTTCCCGCGCGTGGCTCGCCCGCGGGCACGCGCGTCGCGCGTCGTCGACATGCTCGGCCATTTCGGCGACGGTCGGGTGCTTGAACAACGTCGCGACCCGCAGACGCACATCGAATGCGTGGTTGACGCGCGAGATCAGGCGCGCGGCGATCAGCGAGTGGCCGCCGCAGAAGAAGAAGTTTTCGTCGACGCCCGTGACGGGCGCGGGCAGCACGGCGCGCCAGAGCTCGAGCACGCGGCGCTCGGTCTCGGTGCGCGGCTCCGCCCGGCTGCCGCCGAGCGGCGACAGCTCGAGCGCCTGCAAACGCTTTCGATCGATCTTGCCGCTTGCCGTCAGCGGCAGCTCCGGCAGTTGTTCGATCACTGTCGGCAACATGTGCGCGGGCAGGCGTTCGCGCAGGAAGTGATAGAGCGCGGCAGTCGGCGCGTCGCTGACGACGTATGCGACGAGCACGGCGTCGTCGAACTGCTCGTTTTTCGTGGTGAGCGCGCATTGGCGCACGTCCGGATGCGCGGCGAGCGTGCTTTCGATTTCGCCCAGTTCGACGCGGAACCCGCGAATCTTGACCTGATGATCGCGCCGTCCGAGGAATTCGATCGTGCCGTCCGCCAGCATGCGGCACATGTCGCCCGTGCGGTAAAAGCGCGTCTGGCCGGGGGCCTGCGCGAGGCGGCCGCGCGCATCGAACGCGCCGGAGATGAACTTCTCGCGCGTGAGCTCGGGGTTGTTCAGATAGCGTTGCGACACGGCGGGGCCCGCGATCAGCAGTTCGCCCGGCACGCCGATCGGCGTGAGCTGCAGCCTGGCGTCGGCGACGTAGAGCTCGCAACTCGACAGCGGCCGGCCGATCGGAACGACGCTGCCGGGCGCGAGATCGTGCTCGGCCGGATCGAACACGGAGCTGTCGATCGTCGCTTCGGTTACGCCGTACGAGCCGAGCACGCGCGCGTGCGGCGCGCACAGCGCTTGCGCCGCCTGCAATTCGTGGCCGAACCAGACGTCGGCGCCGCACACGAGGGTCGCGAGGCCGTCGAGTCGCGCATCGTGATCGTGACAGTAGCGGATCAGCTCACGCAGCACGACGGGCGGAAAATCACCGAACGTGACGCGCTCGTGCTCGATCAGCGCATGCACCCTGGATGCGTCGAGCATCCAGTCGCGCGGGCACATCACGAGTTTGCCGCCCGAGCCGAGCGTCCGGCTGAGGTCGCCGATACCGAGGTCGAACGTCGGCCCCGCGAGCTGCAGCGCGATCGGATGGCCGGGCTGATCGAAGCGATAGGCCTGACGCCACGCGTGATACGACAGATTCAGGTTGCCGTGCGACACCTCGACGCCCTTCGGCTTGCCGGTGGATCCCGACGTATAGATCACATAGGCGGGATCATCCTCCTGCAATGCCGGGATTTCGAACGGCGGCGCGCTCGAGGTGTCGCGGGCCGGGTCGCCGGCTGCTTCGTCGAGCACGAGCGCGAGCGCGCGAAGGTCGCCGTCGAGCCGCGCGAGATCGTGCGCCGTCGTGACGATCGCGAACGGCTTCGCGTCGTCGATCTTGTCGCGAAAGCGCGGATCGTCCGGTCCGATCGGCAGATAGACGCCACCGGCTTTCAGGATCGCGACGAATGCGATCGGGACCTCGTGCGAGTATGAGACGAACGACGCGACGCGGCTGCCCGCCGTCACGCCTCGCGCGCGCAGCTGCGCCGCGACGCGATCCGACAGCCGATCGAGTTGCGCGTACGTGAGCCGCGTCTCGCGATGAACGACGGCCTCCGCATCTGGCGTGCGTCGCGCCGCAGCGCGAATGCGCTGCGGAATCGGCGAGAATCCGTCCGACACGAGCGGTTCGCCGGGTTTGGCGAGCCGCAAAATGTCGGCAAGCTCGGCATCGCTCAGCAGCGAGCCTTTCGTCACGGGCTCGTTCGGCGCGTCGAGCACGGATTGCAGCAATTGATCGAGATGGCCGGCGAGGCGCGCGATCGTCGCTTCGTCGTAGAGGTCCGTGTCGTATTCGAGGTAGCCGATCAACGCGTCGTCGATTTCCTCGAGCGACAACGTCAAATCGTATTTCGCCGTGCCGTTGTGGATCAGCGCCCCCTCGACTTGCGCGCCGGTGAGCGACAGCGCGTGCGACGAGCCCTTCAGGTAATCGAACATGACCTGAAAGACGGGGGCGTGGCTCAGCGAGCGCGGCGGCTGCACGGCGTCGACGATTTCGTCGAACGACAGGCCGATGTGCTCGAATGCATCGAGCACCGTGGTCGTCGCTTGCGCGAGCAGCTCGAGAAAGCTCGGTGCGCCGCTGAAGTCGAAGCGCAGCGGCGCCAAGTTGATGAAAAAGCCGATTTGCCGCTGCTCATCCTCGGTCGCGCGGTTCGCGAACGGGCTGCCGATGACGATATCGCTCTCGTTCGAATACCGATGGAGCAGCGCGGCGAACGCCGCGACGCCGATCGTGTACGGCGTCACGCCGGCCGTGCGACAGAGGCGCGCGATGCCGGCGGCGATCGACGGCGAGAACGCGTGCTCGACGACGGCCCCCGCGCCGCGCTGCTGCGGCGGGCGGGCCCGGTCGGTCGGCAGCTTGTGCAGGTTCGGAATGCCTTCGAGACGACGCCGCCAGTATTGGCGCGATTCGTCTTTGAGCGCCGCGTCGGCGAGCTGATCCATGGCCTCGTCGACCGTCGCGTACCGCACGGCGGCGAGCGCCGGCTCGCGGCCGTCGCGCAGCGCGCGATAGGCGTCGCCGAGTTCGCGATAAAAGAGATCCAGCGACCATGCGTCGATCGCCATGTGATGAATATTGACGAGCAGCACGTGGCGATCGCCGCCGATGCGCAGCAGCGTCGCGCGCAGCGGCGCTTCGTTCTCGAGATCGAACAGATGCGCGGCCAGCTCGCGCTCGTGCTGTTGCACGGCGGCCGATTGTGCGTCGGCCGCGAGCTCGCTCAGGTCCGCGACCTGCAGCAGCGAGCCGGCGGGGCGTACGTCGATGACGAGCTCGCCGTCCACGGTGCGCAAACGCGACGCGAGAATCGGATGCCGGTTCGCGACGAAGACGAATGCGCTGCCGAGCGCGCTTTCGTCGAGGTGACCGCGGATTCGAAATGCCGCTGCGATGTTGTAAGTGGCCGAGCGAACGTCGCCGCTCGTGATGAACCACAGACGACGCTGCGCCGCCGTTGGGGCGAGCGTGAGCACCCCGTGTCCGGCAGCGGCGGTGTCGCGCTCGACTTCTTCGAGCGATTTCAATCGAGTAGAGCGATTAGTCACGGACGGGCTCCGGATTGGATGTTGGCACGATTGGGCGAGCGGCGTCCGACGGTGAGCGGACGACTGCATCGAGCGGCGTGAAATCGATGAGGATGACGGTGCGCATGCCGCACGGCGCGCCGGGCGCGCACGAGATCGACGTCACGTGATGGCTGACGGCTGCGTCGTCGATGATGTAGCTCTCGAGCGGCACGTGAAGCGAGAATGCGCGAACCTGTTCGTCGGGGACGTCGTCCACCTGGCGGCCCGCATACTGCGGCGGCGCGATGTAATTGACGCCGCCGACCGCGCTGGTGCGGTCGATCAGATGGACGGCCGTGAACGGCTGGCCGTCCTGGTGCAGGCAGTCCGGCGTGATTCTCGACATGACGCCCGGCAACGCGCGCATCCGGAGCACGTGCAGACCGCACAGGAGCGGCTCGTCGAGTTCGCTCAGCGGCGTGAGCGCGAGATCGAAGCGGATGAGCTTGCGGATCAGCGGCAGTGCGAGAATGCTGTCGCTCGTTCGCAGGAAACGGCGGTGCACGCCGCCGTATTCGGGCTGAAAACCGATTTCCTGGCGATATTCGATTTCGATCGCGCCGTCGAGTCCGACGAAGCCCGGCTTCCATGCGACGTGGCCGTCGTTCGGCGCGAGAACGCCTTCCGCATAGCTGCGGTGCCGGCCGGCACCCCCATGGCGATCGACAGGCAACTGATCGGCGTAACGGCTGAGCTGTGCGAGGCAGTGTGATTTTGCTTCGACGTGGTCGAGATCGGCGGCGTCGAATCTGGCCCAACCTTGCTGTTGCAACTTCCCTCGAATGCCTCCGTGTGTGGAGCCGGATGTTTCCGCTAGGGTTTGCGTCTCGATTAGCATTGCTAAATATCCGTCGAAGTCAAGATCAAATGAGCAGACATTGATAATCCGCTTGCCGCAGGCTGCTTTCCCGCACAACATTTGACAGCTTGGAATTTATTGTTATTTTCGAAGGAATGTCGGAGGCACTTTTGCCGGAATTTATCGTTATATCGGTTATTCGACTGAATCCTGCAAACAGGATGAATTCAATCGATGAGAGACGATGGCCCGGCGAGTCGAGTGAATTTAACCATAGGATTCTCGTAACTGTCTAATGAATTTTTAAGGATCTTGTAATTGATCTGTGACAATAACGTGTTGAAAGCGGAATTAGAGCCGATGTTAATTAGAAACTAAAATTTTGATTGTATTTGAAGTGGTTGATTTAAAAGGGTAATGTGGGATTCGTGGAAGCTGAATGGTGATCCTTTTCCGAGATGTGTGAGACGGCTGTCTTTTGCGACCTGTCGGCGGCTAATGCAGCTTCCGCGCGTGGATTTATGATTGATGTGTCGGGTGGGCATTAATCGACTTCGGTCGCCGCGAATCGAGTTCGAAGTGGATCGGGGATGCTCGCATTGCGCGGCTGGGGCCGCGTAATCAAGATCGGCGCGGGCCGTTGGGGCAATAAGGTCTTCGCCGTCATGTGGCCGAGTAAGGCGCGCGCGAACCCGATTTCGACTTGAATGACCGCGTCGCGGCCGTCAACTGGCCTATTCGAAATCTGCAATGCGCGTCGGTTGCGTCGTGAATTCGGCTGGTGCGTTCATGCGCGCGCACGCTCCGGTGCCCGATATATGGTGTCAGTGTCGCGCGTGGCGAATCGGGCGCGCGCGGCGCCGGTGGCATTGTCGCGGGCGCGTGCGGAGTTCGGCGATCCGGCGCCCATCATAACCATCGCAGAATTAATTGGTTTTCGGTTCGTCGTCCTGTCCGTATCGTTCAGCGATTCCAACAACAAGTCGACTACGAGGACAACCACCACATGAAGCAAACGAAGCACCTCGCCGCGCTCGCCGTGCCGGCCGGCCTCCTGCTCTGCGCCGGCGCGCACGCGCAAAGCAGCGTCACGCTGTACGGGATCGTCGATGCGGGCATCGCATACGTGCACAACGCGCAGGGAACCGACGGCCGCAATCAGTCGTCGCTCGTGAAATTCAGCAGCGGCAACCTGTCCGGCAGCCGCTGGGGCCTGAAGGGGACCGAGGATCTGGGCGGCGGCCTCGCGGCGCTGTTCCAGCTCGAAAACGGCTTCAATCTCGGCACCGGCCAGCAGAACGGCAATCGCGAGTTCGGCCGCAAGGCGATCGTCGGCCTCGCGAGCAACACGTGGGGCACCGTCACGCTCGGCCGCCAATACGATCCGGTCGTCGATCTCGTGCAAGGGCTTACCGAGGACAATTACTTCGGCGGCGTGTTCGCGACGCCGGGCGACCTCGACAACTACGACAACAGCCTGCGCGTGAGCAACTCGGTGAAGTACACGAGCCCGGTGCTGTCGGGCTTCCAGTTCGAAGCGCTGTACGGCTTCGGCGGCGTGGCCGGCGCGACGGGCAGCGGCCGCACATACAGTTTCGCGGCGAGCTACGCGAACGGGCCGCTGTCGCTCGGCGCCGGCTATCTGTACGCGGACGGCGGCACGACCGCCGCGAACGGCGTGCGCACGTGGACGAGCAGCTCGGACACGCTGTTCAACACCGTGATCAACCAGGGCTTCGCGAGCGCGAAGTCGATTCAGATCGTGCGCGTCGGCGGCCAGTACGTGCTCGGCTCGGCGACGTTCGGCCTCGCGTATTCGAACACGCACTACGGCCGCGATTCGCTGTCGACGTTCAACGAGACCGCGAAGTTCAACAGCGGCTCCGCGTTCTTCAACTATCAGTTCTCGCCGGCGCTGCGCGCGGGCGTCGGCTACAACTACACGTCGCTGACGGGGCCCGCTTCCGCGCACTATCACCAGGTGAACCTCGGCGCGGGCTACGCACTGTCGAAGCGCACCGATCTCTATGCGCTGTTCGGCTATCAGAAGGCGAGCGGCCGCACGCTCGGCGCGAACGGCTCGGTGGTCGATGCGCAGGCGTCCGTCGGTTCGTATGGCGTGAACTCGGGCACCGATTCGCAGGAGCTCGCGATCGTCGGGATTCGGCACAAGTTCTGATCCGGGCGCGCGATTCGCGGTGCGCGACGGGCCGGGCGGGAGGTTGCGCGCGGGCGTCGTCGCGTCGCGTCGTCGATGGAATCGAGCGAATCGGCGCAAGCGATGCTCGCGATGCGGCGGACGAAAGCGCGACGGAGCCGCGCAGATCGGGTGTCGGGATCGAAGGGCGGGAAGCGATCGAGAAGATCTACGTCGCCGCCGCTCCGACTGCCATTGCGGCGATCGTCGCGAATCGCGCGCGTGTCGATGATGTCGATCCATCGCGACGACGTCGGCTCCGTCCGCCGCCGCGGACGTCTCGGCTGCCCGGCTGGTCGTGAACGACGCGCTCGTGTCGACGGCCGCCGCGCCCGCGGCACGGCGGTCAAGCAAGCCGCCGCGGCACACGAGCCCGTTGCCCGATCCCATTGGCGAGTCCGTTGCGCGACCCTTTTCCCGCCGAGCCCTTGCCGCGTTCTTGCCGAGTTCTCGCCGAGTTCTCGCCGAGTTCTCGCCGCGTTCTTGCCGAGCCCTCGCCGAGTTCCCGCCGAGTCTCTCGCGTCACACATCGAGGCCTCCCGCAGCGCCCGAGATTGTTTCTATACTTCATACGATTGCGCCGTGAAAGAACGGAGCGCGCGGCCGGCGCGCTCGAACGTCAACCCGATGCGGGCCGCCACCAAGATGCCGAACGACGCGGCGCCGCCCCAACCGGACTCTCATCGATGAAAACTGCGATTCGAAAGCTGACGGCGTCGCTGCTCGTCGCCGCCGCGGGCGCGTGCTTCGCCGCCGACGCGCCGCACGCGCCCGAGCATCTGCCGCCCGGCATCGCGTGGCGGCAAGGCGACGTCGACGCCGCGTTCGCCGAGGCGAAGCGCACGAACAAGCCGCTGTTCCTGTATTGGGGCGCGGTCTGGTGCCCGTCGTGCAATCAGGTGAAGTCGACGATCTTCAGCCAGCAGGCGTTCAAAGCGCGCTCGTCGTTCTTCGTGCCGGTTTATCTCGACGGCGACACCGAGAATGCGCAGAAGATCGGCGAGCGCTTCAAGGTGCGCGGCTATCCGACGATGATCCTGTTCCGGCCGGACGGCGCCGAAGTCACGCGGCTGCCGGGCGAAGTCGATCTCGACCGCTACATGCAGGCGCTGTCGATCGGGCTGAACGCCGCGCATCCGTTCAAGCAGACGCTCGCGGCCGCGCTGAAGGACGGCGCGCGCGTCACGCCCGACGACTGGCGCGTGCTCGCCGACTACTCGTGGGACACCGACGGCGATCTGCCGGTGCCGAACGAGCGCGTCGCGACGACGCTGCAAACGCTCGCCCGCCACGCGCGCGCGGGCCATGCGAGCGCCGAGGCGCTGCGGCTCGATTTGAAGGCGGTCGTGTCGGCGGCGCTCGGCGATCCGCCGCAGCGGGGCGATGTCGACAAGGCGGCGGGCGCGGCGGCCGTGTGCGACGCGCTGCGCGAGCCGAAGCTTGCGCGCGCGGACTATGACGTGCTCGTCGCCGCGCCGGACGACGTCGTCAAGTATCTGGCGGGCGGCGACGCGGCGGCGCGCGCGACGCTCGCGAAGCAGTACGATGCGGCGCTCGCGCGGCTGTCGACCGATAGGTCGCTCGCCGCGATCGACCGGACGATGGCGCTGCACGGCCGCGTGCGCATCGCGCGGCTCGACGCGAAGCCGGGCGCGCCGCTGCCGTCCGCGCTCGCCGACGCGGTGCGGCGGCAGACCGCGTCGGCGCTCGCCGAATCGACGAACGTCTATGGGCGGCAGGCGGTCGTCAGCGAGGCGGCGGACACGCTGACCGACGCCGGCCAGTTCGATGCGGCCGACGCGCTGCTGAAGGCGGAGATCGCGCGTTCGCCGACGCCGTACTACTTCATGTCGGGGCTCGCGGCGAATGCGAAGGCGCGCGGCGACCGCGCGGCGGCGCTCGCTTGGTACAGGAAGGCGTATGAAGCGGCGACCGGCCCGGCGACGCGGCTGCGCTGGGGCGCGGCGTACTTCGCGAACGCGGTCGATCTCGCGCCGGACGACGCCGAGCGAATCCGCGCGATCGCAAGCGACGTGCTGACGCAGGCGAGCCAGACGCGCAACGCGTTCTACGGCGCGAACCGGCGCGCGCTGACGCGCGTCGTCACGCAGCTCGCGCATTGGCGGCAGGGCGGCGCGCACGACGCGGCGGCGCTCGCGGTCGTCAGGCAGTTCGAAGGCGTGTGCGGGAAGCTGCCGGCGGGCGATCCGCAAGTCGGGACCTGCGAGAGCTTGATCAGGAGCGCGAGGGCATGACGGCGTCGAACGACGCCTCGCGTGCAGGCGCGCGCGGGGCGCGAGAGGGGGACGCGCTGGGTTGGCGCGCTTGAGCGGCGCGCCCGCGAGCGCGCATTGCGCGCGGACGTCGCGCATTTCCGTGGCGCATGGCCGGACGCAGCATGCGTCGTCGCTCATGCGAAATCGTTTGTCGCGCGAGCCGGCAATGCGCCCGCGCCCGCCCGGCCGCACTGAAGCCACGCGAAGCCGCTGCCCGGAAGCGGTTCGCGCGGCCGGCCCACGCACTTTCCGGGTCAAAATCGAAACAAGCGCCCGGTATTCGAAAGAGGTTCGCGCCCGACTGCCTAACATTGGCGCCGTACGAGCAACCAAGAGCCAATCGATGGAAATGACGAACGCCCTGCTGGGCGAATTCGGCGCGCGGATCGGGCTATCCGATCTGAAATTCGACGCGACCGGCGTATGCCAGCTGCGAATCGACGATCTGAAGCTCGCGCTTTACGACAACCGTGCGCTCGACTGTCTGACGCTGCTCGCCGAATTGCCGATGCCGACGGTCGACACGCTGCAACGCGAAGCGTGGACGCGCTTCGTGCTCGCCCGCCAGTTCGACGCGTTGCACGAGCACGTGCCGACCATCGGCCTGAATCCGCAAACGGATGCGCTCGTGGCGATGCGTCATTTGTCGCCTGCGAACCTGACGCTCGAACGTCTGACGGGCGCATTCGCCGGGCTCGTCGAATGGCTGGCGGCCTGGAGCCGCGAGTCTTGCGCGATCGAGCAACAGGCGTTTTCCGCGTCGCACGATGCGCTTCGCTCGACCCGCGAATACGATGCGCTCGCCCATGCTTGAGCTTGATTCGGTCCCGTTCGTTTCCACGCAATCCGGCGTCGGCCCGGCCGCGGCGGCCGAGCGCAACGCCGGGCGTCTCGACGTCGCCGGAGCGCCGCGCACGATCGCTTCGGCGGCGCATCGTTTCGCTTCGATTTCGACGATCCGCATTTGCGCGATACCGCGTGGCTCAGCCTCGTCGAAATGTGTTTCGCGCGCACGCCGAAGCTCGATCGGCACATCGAAGGCCCGAGCCGGGACGAATGCGCGCGCTTGTCCGGGCGCACGCCGCAGCCGCTCCGGACGGCATTCGCCGGCGAGGTCATGAAGGCGGGCGCTGCGCTGTCCGTCGTGCGCGACGGGCGCGCGAACCTGCCGCCGGACGCGCGGGCGCGCGTGCTCGGCGGCGTCGACGACGTGCCTGTCAACAAGCTCGCCGACGCCCTGCATCGCCCGGAGATCGGGGCGGCGCGCCGCGTCTTCTCGAACCGGTACATGGAAGTCGCGGTCAAGAAGGACGACAAGTTTTGACGCCGATGCGGCGGCGCGGATGACGGCCGCCGCCGTCGCCGCGGTGCGCGCCCGTTGCCCGGAACGACGGGCGTGAACCGCGGCGTCGCGGGCGGGGCCGCAGTTGCGACGCGTCGGCGTCAACGGCGGCATCGGCGGCAGCATCGCGATGCCGCTCCGGCCCCGCCATCCTTCGGGCGCGTCGCCGCGTTTGGTACGATGCACGCTTTCCCACCCATTCGCATCACCGCGTGAATCGCCGAATCGTGTCGTCCCTCCTCGACCGTTGCGCGGCCTGGCTCGCCGCCGCAAAGCCGCACGCCGCCAACGTCCTGCGCCGCTTGCGTCATCCGACGCGACGCGGCGTCCTGCTCGCGCTCGCCGCCGTCCCCGCGCTGTTCGTGATCTACGTGTTCGCGCTGATCCCGTTCACGCCGGGCATCGGCGACATCCGCAAGGCGCGCGTCGACGCGCCCGCGCAGATCCTGTCCGCCGACGGCAAGCTGCTCGCCGAGTTCAAGCCGTCGAACCGCGAATGGGTGCCGCTCGCGGGCATCTCGCCGAAGATGGTCGATGCGCTGATCTCGACCGAGGACCACCGCTTCTACGAGCACCACGGCCTCGACTGGCGCCGCACCGCGGGCGCCGCGCTGCGCACGTTCTCGGGCGAGCGGCAGGGCGGCTCGACGATCACGCAGCAGCTCGCGCGCAATCTGTATCCGGACGAGATCGGCCGCGCGCCGACGCTCACGCGCAAGCTGAAAGAGGCGATCACCGCGCTGAAGATCGAGGCGGTCTACAGCAAGCCGCAGATTCTCGAGACGTATCTGAACACGGTGCCGTTCCTGTACAACGCGTACGGCGTCGAGATGGCGGCGCGCACGTACTTCGACAAATCGGCCGATCAGCTCGACGCGCTCGACGCCGCGACGCTCGTCGGCATGCTGAAGGGCAACAGCTATTACAACCCGGTGCTGAACCCCGAGCGCGCGCTCGCGCGGCGCAACACGGTGCTTGCGCAGATGGTGAAGTACGGGAAGTTGTCGCCCGCCGCGTATGCGTCGCTGCAGAAGAAGCCGCTGCGGATCGACTTCGAGCGGCAGAAGGAGCCGCCCGGCCCCGCGCCGCATTTCGCGCAGCAACTGCGCAAGTGGCTGATCGCGTGGGCCGACCGCAACGACTACAACATCTACTCGGACGGCCTCGTCGTGCGCACGACGATCGATTCGCGGCTGCAGACGTACGCGACGCAGGCACTCGCGCGGCAGACGAATCAGCTTCAGGGCGTCGCGAACGGGATGTGGAACGCGGGCAGCGGCTGCGCGCCGGGCAATCCGCTATTCCGCGCGTTCGTGCGCGAGACGCCGCAGTTCCGCGCGGCGCTCGACGGCGGCGCGACCGAGGGCGCGGCGCTCAAGCGCCTGCTCGCCGATCGCGGCTTCGCGCGCGCGCTCTGCAAGACGAAGGCCGACGTGCAGGCGGGCTTTCTCGCGATCGATCCGCGCAACGGGCAAATCAGGGCGTGGGTCGGCAGCCGCGACTTCACGACCGAGCCGTTCGATCACGTGCAGCAGGCGCGCCGGCAACCGGGCTCGACATTCAAGCCGTTCGTCTACGGCGCGGCGTTCGCGGCGGGCGCGACGCCCGACGACACGTTCGTCGATCAGCCGGTCGAGATTGCGCTGAAGGGCGGCGAGATCTGGCGGCCCGACGACGACGCGCCGCCGACCGGCAAGCCGATGACGCTGCGCGACGCGATCGCGTATTCGCGCAACCGGATCACCGCGCAGCTGATGATGAAAGTCGGCCCGCAAAAGGTCGCGCGGCTCGCGCGCGCGATGGGCGTGCGCGACAGCGAGCTCGACGCGGTGCCGGCGCTCGCGCTCGGCACGAGCCCCGTCACGCTCAAGGAGATGGTGTCCGCGTACGCGACGATCGCGAACGTCGGCGAATACGTCGAGCCGCGGATGGTCACGCGCATCGAGGATCGCAACGGCGAGGTGCTCGCCGAATTCGCGAGCGCGTCGCCCGAGCGCGCGCTCGACGCGTCGGCGGCGCGCACGCTGATCGACGTGATGCGCGGCGTCGTCGAGCGCGGCACCGGCGCGGCGATCCGCTCGCGCTACGGCATTCGCGCGGACGTCGCCGGCAAGACCGGCACGACGCAGGGCGACACCGACGGCTGGTTCATCCTGATGCAGCCGGAGCTCGTGGCGGGCGCGTGGGTCGGCTTCGACGACGGCCGCGTGACGCTCGGCAGCGACTGGGGGCAAGGGGCGAGGAGCGCGCTGCCGATCGTCGGCGACTTCTATCAGCGGGCGATTCGCGCGCGGATCGTCGATACGCGCGAGCGCTTCGCGACCGAGGCGCCGCCGGGCGCGTTCGACACGTTCCGCGACAAGCTCGGCGACTGGTATCGCTATCTGTTCGGGAAGCCCGAGCCGCAGAAGGCCGCGCCGCCGCCGAAGGCGCCGCGTGCGCCGGTGGAGGAGGTGATGCCGGCGTCCGAGGTCGAAGCGGCTTCCGAGGCAGCGGCGGCGGCGCGCGCCGCGTCCGAAGCGTCAGCCTCGGCCGCGTCGGCCGTGAGCGTTGAGCCGTTCGCGCCGGGCGGCGCATCCGCGCCTCAGATGCCGCCGCTGCTGCAGCCGACGCCGCCTTCGTCCGTGCAGCCGCCGCCCGCCGCGCAGCCGGACAACGGCTTGCCGAACGACAGCGCGCCGATGTCGCCGACGCCGACGCCCGACGCGCCGGCGGCGAGCGGAACGGGCGCAGGCAACTAGCGGCGCCGCGCGAAGGAGGGGCGGAGTCGCGACGCGCCCGCGCATGCCGGCGGCGTGCGCGTCGCCGGATCGGCCCGCGCCGGCTGGCGCGCAAGCAGGCGGTGCGCGGCGGCGCGGGACATCGGCGCGGCGGCGCGTGCCGCCGTCGAGCACACGCAAACACTGCGGCCTCGAGACGAGTTCGAGAGCGGCCGTGTCGATCCGCTCCGCGCGGCCACGCCGTGCCGCCGCGCGCTCATTTCGGCAACTGTTGCGGATCGTAGCGATTGCGCGCGTTCCACAGCATCCAGCCGTCGGTGTCGGCGGCCTCGGCGGCGTCGACCTGCGCGCGGATCTCCTCCGCCGCGAAATCGCGGCGGTCGAACGCATAGTCGCGAAACGCCTGCAGCCATGGCCGGAACCGCACGCCCGGCAGCCCGGTCCGCGAGCGCGCCTCGGCGAGCGAGCGGCGCACGATCTGCCCCGGATCGGCAGTCGGCTGCGTGCAGCCCGGCAATCCCCACGTGAAGCCGGACGGGTAGAGCATCGGCGAAATGTAGTCGAGCGGCCCGCCGAGCATTTCGATCTGCTGACCGATCGCGGTGTCGTCCTCGTTCCAGCAGACGTAGCCGAAGATATCGGCGGCGACGAACACGTTGTACGGCGCGAGCCGGCCGCGCGCCGCCTGCAGGAAGCCCGTGATCGCCGCGGTGCGGTTCGCGCGCGTGTTCGGCACGCTGAAGCGCAGCCCGCGCGCGTCCGGAAAGCGCACGTAGTCGAACTGGATTTCGTCGAAGCCGAGCTTCGCCGCTTCCTCGGCGACGTCGAGGTTGTGCGTCCACGCCTCGCGCAGCGTCGGATCGATCCAGCGCAGCTTCTCGCGATCGTGCCACACGTCGCCGTCCGCATCGCGCACCGTCCAGTCCGGATGCGCGGCGGCGAGCGGATCGTCCTTGAACACGACGATCCGCGCGATCAGATAGAACCCGCGCCGATGCAGATCGCCGACGAGCGCGGCGAAGTCGCGCACCACGGGCGCGTTCGGCGTTTGCGCGGCCGCGCCCGACGCGCGCCGCGCCGCGCTCGGATACGGCGCGATGCCGCGATCGCCCTTCATGTCGATGACGAGCGCGTTGATCGCGGTGTCGCCCTTGAGTTTCGTCGCGGCGTCGCGCAGCGTCTTGCTCGTGATCCCGAATACGGACAGATAGACAGCCTTCGGCCGGAACGGCGCGAGCGCGACGGTGACGGGTTTGCCGGTTTCGACGGCCGCGCGCGTCGCGAGATAGCCGGGCGCGCGCACGGCGATGTCGGCGGCGGCCGCGGGCGTTGGAGTTGGCGTCGGTGTCGGCGTCGGCGTCGGCGATGCGGCCGCCGGTGCGCCGGATGATGCGTCGGCGGCGAGCGCATCGCCGGCCGGCGGCACGGCTGCCAATGCGACGGCGAGCACGCACGCACGGGCGCTCGTACGCAACCATTGTGCGATTGTGTTCATGTGCGGTCCTCTGCATGCGTCGCGACGAACGCGTCGGTAGGCGCGGCGGCGGCAATGGCGAGCGCGCGTGTGCAAGGGCTCGTTCGCAGCCGTCGGGCGAGCCCGTTCATGGTCGATCTCCCGCGTGCGTCACGGCGATCGCATCGATGAGTGCGGGCGGCGATGGCGAATGTGCGCGCACATGCGCAGGTTTTCAGCCATTGCGAACACGCGTTCATCGCCGGCCCGCCCGCATGCGTCGCGGCGAGCGCGCCGGCGGATGCGGCGGCCGTGACGGCGAGCGCGTCCGCAGCGGCGTTGGTCCGTGATCCATGATCGAACTCGGGCATGAGCGATGCTTCGAGTGAATATCGGCGCTCGCCGTGGCGGTTACGGCGGAGGTGGTTGCCGTGAGCGTGCGAGTGATCGCGCACCCGTGGCCGAGAGTCGATTTCGTTCACTGCGGAACCTCCGCGTGCATGTCGCCATGAGTATCGGCGTGAGACGCGGCGTGAGACGCGGTGTGAGAAGCGGCATGCACATCGTCGCGCTCGCCGAGCAGCCGCGCGAGCGCGGCCGGCGTGCAACCTTCGACGATCAGGAAGCGCGGCAGCGCGAGCGGCGCGTCGCCGCGCCGGGCCTTGCGCGCGTCGAGCGTGAAGCCCGCGACGTAGCCCGCCTGAGCGGCGAGCGCCGTGAGTTCGTCGTCGTAGAGGCCGAACGGCCATGCGAGCAGATCGATCCGGCCGCCGACTTCGCGCTCGAGCAACGCGCGCGAATGCGCGAACTGCGTCGCGGCGAAGCGGCGGAACGCGTCCGGCGCGAGACGCCGCCGCTCGGTGCGGAAGTTCGGATGCCACCACGTATGCGACTGGATGTCGAAGCGGCCGGTGTCGCGCAATGCGCGCAGCTCGTCCCACGTCATTGCGTACGATGCGTTCGAGATCGCGGACGGATAGATGAACAACGTGACGGGCAGCCGCTCGCGCAGCACGATCGGCCGCAATAGTTCGTACACCGAGCGATGGCCGTCGTCGACGGTGATCGCGACCGCCTTGTCCGGCAGCGACGCGGACGGCGACGCCGCCCATGCGACGACCTCGCGCAGCGGCACGACGGTGTAGCCATGCGAGCGGAGGAATGCGAGCTGCGCTTCGAATGTGCTGACTCGGATGGTCATCGAGTCGGGCGGCGCCGATATCGAGAAACGGTGATAGACGAGAATCGCGGGGCGCGACGCGCCGTCGGCGGGCGGTGCGGCGGCATCGGCGTTTGCCCCGGCGAACGCCGGCGATGCGACGCTCGCCGCCGATGCGAGACACCAGGCCGCCGCCGCGAGCCGGAATCGGGTGAAGCGGGAGCCTGAGTGTCGCAATGGCGTTCCTTCGGTTGTTCGAAACTTGTTCGGGCGGACCGATCGCGATTGCGCCGGGGCGTCGCGAGTGGCGGCGAGCATGCGTGCGCACGCTTCGTCGCCGTGCGCTTCGCCTCGATCGGCGGGTGCTTTCGCCATGCGGCCGCGCTCACCGAGCCCGCCGCGCACGCATGCCCGCCGTGCAAGCATGCCCGATGCATCATGCGGCACGATGATTCGCAGTCGGCGAGCCACGGCAGCGCGCCGAGCGGAGCCGGTGGACGCCACCGGTTCCCGTAAAGGCTCACGTCAGCTCCCGTAAAGACTCACCGCCGCGGCGCCGAACGCCGTTGCGGCGGCCACGTGAGCGGCCGGCGCGCGTGGCCGGGCGGATCGCATCGAATCGAACCGGTTACGCCATGTCGAACATGCTGCTATGGTTTGAGCGGCGGCGATTGATCGTGGTCAATAACGCCGGCCTTGGCGCCGCGAATTCGACGGACGCGGATCGCGCGGACGGCGGCGCGAGCGAAGAGGGAAGACGAACGATACCGGGGCGCGACGCGAAAGACATCGGCAGGCGGCGTCGGCGAGGCGGCGAGGCGGCGGGGCGCTGCGGGGCGGCGCATGCGTCGCGTCAGGCGGCGAGCGCCTCGGCCGAGCGCAACGTCCGCATGCCGGACGCGCGCATCGAGCGCAACCTCGATGCGCTCGATGCGCACGCGCCGTTCGTCACGCGGCGCTCTGGTAATAGACGTTTTGCGGATGCCGCGCTTCGGCGAAGAAAAACCAGCGTTCCGCGACGAGCCCCGCATACTGGATCGCGAACGCGCCGCACGCAAGCGCGAACGACGCGACCGCCGGCGCGGCCGCGCCGCCGATCGCGAGCAGCAGGAACGGCAACGCGAACGCGCAGATCAGGAACGTCCACTTCACGCGTTGCAGCGTGCGCGGCGTTTTCCCGTGAAAGAACTCGCGCAGGTTGAACGCGCCGGCCGTGAAGCCGCGCGATCGCTGGACGACCTGCCGCGCGCGAATGCCGGTCGCGCTCTGCACGGTCGAGCGCGGCCGCAGCCGCGCGTTGCGCGCGAGCGACGCGACGCGCGTCGCGCCGCCCGCGAGGGTCAGCGCGCATGCGCACGCGGCGAGCGCGGGCACGAGCGGCGGAACGAACCACGCGGCGCCGGCGGTCGCGAGCGTGAAGCCGGACGCGCAACCGAGCAGCACGAAATTGGTCATCGTGAGCGGCGTCGCCCATTCCTGCAGAAAGCGCAGACAGATGTAGATCATGCCGGTGCAGACGAACAGCGCGCCGCCCGCGATCGTCGCGAGCAGGCCGAGCGCGAGCGTGTACGGCAGCGCGAGCAGATGCGCGCCGCCGTAGGCGGTCGTGCACGCGAGAAACACCGGCAGCGCGATGCATTCGCGCGCGAGCCACGACGTGCGCCACATCGCGATCGCGCGCCACGCGCGCTCCGGATGCCCGAGATGGAAGAACGACGCGAACAGGCCGAGCGAGCCGAGCAGCACCGACAGCGCCGCGTTCGCGACGAAGAACGCCTGCGGCGGCGCTGCGAACAGCCCGAGCCGCGCCGCGAGCTCGACGCCGAACAGCGCGATCATGAGCCCCTGGCTCGCGCCGCACAGCGTCGTCAGGAAGATGACCGAGAAAGCGGGTTTCATGCGTGGTGCTCCGGATTCGTTATCAAAGGCGATGGCCGGTGACGCGCGCGTCCGGCGCGTTCAGGCGCGCTTCGCGAGCGCGGCGAGATTCACCGGTGCGTACGCGAAGTCGTCGTCGGCGGAAGCGGGCGCGGGCGCAGGCGCAGGCGAGACCGCCGCGTCCGCCGATCCGCACGCGCATGCGTTGCCGCCGCCGCCGCATGCGGTCGTCGTGCGGCGCGGCAGATAGTGATTCGCGGGCCGCGTGCCCCATTCCGGCATCAGCTGATAGCCGCCGCGCTCGCGAATCGCTTGCGATACGGCCGAATCGGGATCGTGAATGTCGCCGAACAGGCGCGCCGACGTCGGACATGCGAGCACGCAGGCGGGCTGGCGGTCGCGCTCGGGCAGCGCGTCGTCATGGATGCGGTCCGCGCAGAGCGTGCACTTCGTCATTTCCTTGCGCGCCTCGTCGAGCTCCCGCGCGCCGTACGGGCACGCCCACGCGCAATACTTGCAGCCGATGCACTTGTCGTAATCGACGAGCACGAGCCCGTCTTCCTTGCGCTTGTAGCTCGCGCCCGTCGGGCACACGGGCACGCACGGCGGGTCTTCGCAATGCAGGCACGACTTCGGAAAGTGGATCGTGTCGGCGAGCGGAAACTCGCCCGCCTCGAACGTCTGCACGCGGTTGAAGAACGTGCCGGACGGATCGGCGTCGTACGGCCGCACGTCCGACAGCGCGCCCGCCGCGCCCGACGTGTTCCATTCCTTGCAGCTCGTCACGCAGGCATGGCATCCCACGCACACGTTCAGATCGATCACGAGCGCCATTTGCGTCATCGCATGCTCCTCGTCAACGGCGTTTCGCCGGGTTGCGCAGCCGGGCGGCGAATTCGCCGCGGCCCGCGAAATAGCCCTGCACGATGCGTCGCACCGCGCCCGTCACGCCCGGCAGCGCCGGCATCGGCGCGAATTGCGGCAGCGTGTGGTCGGCGTGCGCTTCGGCCGGGTAGATGCGCACGCGCACGTCGTACCACGCGGCCTGGCCGGTGATCGGATCGGAGTTCGAGATGCGCGGCGCACGCGCGGCGTCGCCGGGCAGCTCGTCGGTGATCACGTGATTCAGCAGGAAGCCGCGCTGCGATTCGTTCGCGTGCGGGCCGAGATTCCACGCGCCCGCCGCCTTGCCGATCGCGTTCCAGGTCCACACGGTGCCCGGCTCGACAACCTCGCTGTAGCGTGCGCGGCAACGCACCTTGCCCCATTGCGATTCGACGTAGATCCAGCCGCCGTCGTCGATGCCCGCTTCGCGCGCGGCCTTCGGGTTCACGAACAGATAGTTCTCCCCATGAATCTGGCGAAGCCACGCGTTCTGCGAATCCCACGAGTGATACATCGCCATCGGCCGCTGCGTGACGGCGGCGAGCGGGTAGCGTTGCAGATCGGTCGCGCCGAGCTCGAGCGGCTCGTACCAGAACGGCAGCGGATCGAAATAGCGCGCGATGCGCGCGCGCAAATGGTCGGGCGGCTGCCGGCCGCTCGTCCTGCCCTGGGCGGCGAGGCGGAATGTCTGCATCACGTCCGAATAGAGGTGGATCACGATCGGCTCGTCGAACTTGCGAAAGCCCTTCTCGACCGCCCATTTCAGATACGGGCCGTTGCAGCCGCGCATGTACTGCAGCGTATCCGGCAGCGTGTGGTGGAACACGCAGCCGTGCTTCGCGTATTCGTCCCATTGGCGCGGATTCGGCGCGCCGACGAGCGCGTCGCCGCCGTTCTCGCCGCGCCAGCCCATCAGGAAGCCGACGCCGGAATTGGGCGCGGTCTGATAGTCGACGACGAAGTGCGGATAGTCGCGGAACTTGCGCGTGCCGTCCGGATTCGTGAACGCCGGCAGCTTCAGCCGGCTCGCGAGTTCGATCAGCACGTCCTGAAACGGCTTGCATTCGCCTGTCGGCGGCACCACCGGGACGCGCACCGAGTCCGCCGGGCCGTCGAATTCAGAGATCGGGCGGTCGAGCATCGACATCGCGTCGTGACGCTCGAGGTACGTCGTGTCGGGCAGGATCAGATCGGCGAACGCGGTCATTTCGGACTGGAACGCGTCGCACACGACGATGAACGGGATCTTGTATTCGCCGTTCTCGTGCTTGTCCGCGAGCATCTTGCGGACCTCGACCGTGTTCATCGACGAATTCCACGCCATGTTCGCCATGAAGATCATCAGCGTGTCGATCGGATAGGGATCGCCGCGCCACGCGTTCGTGATCACGCTGTGCATCAGGCCGTGCACGGCGAGCGGGTATTCCCACGAGAACGCCTTGTCGATCCGCACCGGGCCGCCGTGCTCGTCGACGAACAGATCCTCGGGCGCGGCCGGCCAGCCGAGCGGGCCCGCCGCGAGCGGCGTGTTCGGGCGCACCGCGTCCGGGCCGTTCGGCGGCTTCGCCGAAGGCGGCACCGCGCGCGGATAAGGCGATTTGTGCCGGAAGCCGCCCGGCCGGTCGATCGTGCCGAGCAGCGACATCAGCACCGCGAGCGCGCGGATCGACTGGAAGCCGTTCGAATGGGCGGCGAGGCCGCGCATCGCATGGAATGCGATCGGGTTGCCGGTGACGGTGTCGTGCGTCTCGCCCCATGCGTCGGTCCAGCGGATCGGCAGCGTGATCCGGTGATCGCGCGCGACGTCCGCCATTTCGTGCGCGAGCCGGCGGATCGTCGCGGCCGGGATGCCCGTGATCCGCTCCGCCCATTCCGGCGTGCATTCGGCGGCGCGCTCGCGCAGCAGCGCGAACGACGGCGCGACGGGCGTGCCGTCGTCGAGCGCGTAGCGGCCCTCGAGCGCGGGCGTCGCGCCGCGCGTGTGATGCGGCACGGGCCGGCCGCTGCCGAGATCCCACCACAGATGGTTTTGCGGAAACAGCGGATTGCGCTCGGGCGTCGCCGCGTCGCGCACGAACAGGCCGAACGTGTCGGCGTCGGCGCGCATGTCGAGCAGTTCGGCCGCGTTCGTGTAGCGCGTGACGAAGTCGCGATCGTAGCGCTGCGTCTCGATCAGCTCGCGGATCAGCGCCATGAACAGCGCGCCGTCGGTGCCGGGGCGGATCGGCACCCATTCGTCGGCGATCGCCGCGTAGCCGGTGCGGATCGGATTGATCGCGACGAACCGGCCGCCCGCGCGCTTGAACTTCGAGATCGCGATTTTCAGCGGATTGGAATGATGGTCCTCGGCGGTGCCGATCATGAAAAACAGCTTCGCGCGATCGAGATCGGGGCCGCCGAATTCCCAGAACGAGCCGCCGACCGTATAGATCATTCCGGCCGCCATGTTCGCCGAGCAGAAGCCGCCGTGGGCCGCGTAATTCGGCGTGCCGTACTGTTTCGCGAAGAGGCCCGTCAGCGCCTGCATCTGGTCGCGGCCGGTGAAGAGCGCGAAACGCTTCGGATCGGTCGCGCGCAGGTGCGCGAGACGTTTTTCGAGCACGGCGAACGCGCGCTCCCACGACACCGGCTCGAACTGCGCGCTGCCGCGCTCGGCGTGCGCCGTGCGCATCAGCGGCTGCGTGAGCCGCGCGGGCGAGTACTGCTTCATGATCCCCGATGCGCCCTTCGCGCAGATCACGCCCTGATTGAGCGGGTGATCAGGGTTGCCGTCGATGTAGCGGACTTCGCCGTCGCGCAGATGCACGCGGATTCCGCAGCGGCACGCGCACATGTAGCAGGTCGTCGTCTTGACTTCGAGTTTCTCGTTGCCGGATCGCACACGATCGTTCATGTTCGCTCTTTGTCGTGGGGCCTGTCGAAGCGAGCGCGACCGTGGTCGACTCGCGCTTTGCATGCTACGTGCGACGTTCTCGTATGAAAAATCGCGATTTCGAACGGAAGTCATCAGCGGGGCCGATAGATCGCCGATGCAGGCGGAGCGTGCGCACACACAAGCCTCATACGCGGTGCGGTGCGGCGCGGCCGGGCACGTCGCGCGAGCGAGCGGCGGATGCTCGCCGTCCGGTCGCCGCCGAGCCGGCGCGGCGCGCGGACGGAACGAAACGAACCGAAACGAACCGGGCGCGCCGACGCGAGACATCGATGCCGCTGCGGCCCGTTCGGACACCCATGAGCGCTGATTGACTCATGTCAATGCCGGCCGGGCCTGCGGCGCTACGCTGAAATCGGCCGGTATCGATCCGGCCTGCATCAACGAATCGAGAGGCGTTCGGCGAGCGCCGGACGCCGTGTGCGGCGTCGGCCGCGCATCGTGCGCGGCTGCGAATTCCTGGAGAGAGCAATGAGCAATTTGACGCGTTACGACCCGTTTTCGCTGGAGCCCGTGTCCGACCTGTTCCAGGGTCTGTTCCGTCCGCTGCGCGGCATGGTCGACGTCGAAGAAGAGAAGCTCGCGTCGATGAAGATCGACGTGACCGAGAACGATCAGTCCTACATCGTCAAGGCCGAGCTGCCTGGCGTCGACAAGAACGACATCAACGTGCAGATCGAAGGCAACACCGTGTCGATCAACGCGAAGGTCGAGCGCAACAAGGAGCTGAAGGAAGGCGAGCGCGTGATCCGGCGCGAGCGTTATTCGGGCGAGTTCGGCCGGACCTTCTCGCTTGCGAACGAAATCGACCGCGACGCGGCGGTCGCGCAGTATCAGGACGGCGTGCTGTCGCTGACGCTGCCGAAGAAGGCGACGGCGGAGAAAAAGAAGCTGGCGATCAGCTGAGCATGCGCGCGCCGCGGCTGACGCGGCGTTGCGCGATGCGGGCCGGCGCGCGTTCGGCGGCGCGTCGGCCGCGCTTGTGCCGCTTGTGCCTTTTGGCCTGACGCGGCCCGCGCGCGGCTGCCGTCGCGCAATTGATCTGCGATGCATGTGTCGCGCACGGCGAAGCGCGCGCTGAATGCGGCGCGTGCTCCATGCTACGGCGCGAGGCGCGCGGCGCGTGCCGAGCGCCGCCGGTCATCCGTTGCCGGTCATCCGTTGCCGGTCATCCGTTGCCGGTCATCCGTTGCCGGTCATCCGTTGCCGGTCATCGCCAGCCCCGATCGACGCGCGGCGTCACGCCCCGCTCCCACCCGCGACGCCGCCGCCGAATCGTCATGCGTTCAGGCGTGCCGCGCGCCGCCCGCGTGCGCCGCCGGCTTGCCGACCGTCTGCGCGAGGATCGGCAGTTCGTCTTCGTTCAGGCTGAGCGCGTCGGCGAGCAGCCGATGGTTGATCCAGCCGCGCACGACGCAGCCGAGTCCCGCCGACGCGCAATACAGCGCGACGTTCTGCGCGATCGCGCCCGCCGCCACCGCCGGGAACGCCTCGCGCAGCGGCTTGGGCATCGACAGCAGCCGCGACGTCCGCACGACGTACACGAGATCGAGCGGCGCGGCGCCGACGAAATCCTGGTAGCCGGTCAGGTTGCGCGCGTCGATCGAGCGCTTGAGCAGCAGCCGGTGCAGCGGCGCGTCGTAGCGATAGACGCCGTCCGGCAGCGCGACGTAAACGTCGATTTCGTTGAACGCATGCGCGGACGGCGCGGTGCGGCCGCCCGTTGCCGGGCGGTTGACGCCGTCGGCCGCCCACAGCAACTCGCCGAGCGTCGTCGGCGCGAGCGCCGCGGACGAGAATTCGCGCGCGCTCGCCCGCAGCGACAGCGCGGCCATCAGCGGCAGGCCCGCGCCGAGATCGGGTTGCGGCAGGTCGATGATCGCGGGCGCCTGCGCTTCGGCAGGCGCGGGCAATGCTACTGCGATCGGTTGATAAGTCAGCAATTCGGGTTCGCTCATGTCCGTCTCCAAGACAGGGGAAAGCCGCGCCGCACCCGCGCGCGAGCGCGTCCGTTCGTCAACGATAGCGAGTGTGCCGGATGCCGAACTGATCCCGATCAAGCGTCGCGCGCCGGCGCGTGCGCGTCGCCACGTCGACGCCGACGCCGACGCCGACGTTGACGTTGATGTGCGTCAGAATGCGCGAAGGTCGCGCGTGCGACGCTGACCGTTCGCTTGAGCGCTCGCAGGACCGGGCACTTCACCGCATCTCGTTTCGTGTCGTGCCGTTGCGCGCCGCGCTGCCGGAACGCCGTCGCGCGCCGGCCGCGCCGCGCGCGGGCGCCCTGCATATGAAAACGGAGGCCGATCGTGAACGCTGCCGAAATCTGCACCCGCGACGTCGCCGTGTGTCGCCGCACCGACACCGTGCTCGACGCCGCGCACCTGATGCGCGACCGCCATGTCGGGGACCTGATCGTCGTCGACGACGCGGGGCGCGCGCAAGAGCCGGTCGGCATGCTGACCGACCGCGACATCGTGCTGTCGCTGATCGCGAAGGAGATCGACCCCGCCGCGCTGTTCGTCGGCGAGATCATGTCCGCGCCGGCGACCGTCGTGCACGAGCAGGACAGCCTGTGGACGATCGCGCACCGGATGCGGCTGACGGGCGCGCGCCGGATGCCGGTCGTGAGCGCGGGCGGCGCGCTCGTCGGCATGGTGTCCGTGGACGACGTGCTGGCGTGCGCGGCGTCGTTGTTCGACGAGATCGCGTCGATCTCCCGGCGCCAGATTCACTTCGAGGAGAAGGCGCGGAGTTGACGCGCGCGCGGGGCGAAGGCGAGCGGGTGCGTTTCCGGCAGGCGATAGATATTCTCTGCGGCGAGATGCCGGAGAAAATTGTCGACCTCTCGGAATGCGCGACGAATTGCTCGTGCGGCGTCGGTAAGGAAGCCCCAAAAACCGCATGCGAGCACTTCGCAACCCCGTTTTCAACCGCCCGCCAGAACCTGCGATCAGCGTGACCCGGCTCTGGCCGGGTGCGACGTTCCGCGCGCCGTCATCGCCGCGGCTTCGCCAGCGAATGCGCGGAGCGGTTTCGCCGGAATGGCGTTGCGTCGCGGGTGCCGCGCGGCCGGTCTCGCCGCCGCATAGATCGCCTGCGCGCGAGCGCCGTTGCCGGTCGGTTTCGCGCTGCGTTCGCGCAACCGGTTCCATGTCCGCGGATTGCGGGCGATTCGCCGGAGATCGATGCGTGCCGTGTCGCGCGGTCGTGGTCGTATGTCCCGTCGCACCCTGCGCGGACGCCGTGCGCGGCGCGATCGCGCGCGCCGCCTTCACGCGATCGTTTCGTGCTCGCGGATGACGGAGGCATGTCTGCAATCGATCTCATCTGTTTCGCGCGATCGCCGCCGAGCGCCGCCGCCGGGCTTCGTTGCGGTGCTGCGGTCTTGCGAACGATGCACGATGCGTTGCCGCGGGCCGCATGCGAGCAACCGGTTTCATCCTCGCGGAGCGAGGGGCGGACCGCCGCCCGACGCGGCCTGAATCAGGCAATCGCCGTCACGCCTTCGCGGCGCGCCGAAATCGGCGCGGCGGCCGCACTGCCGTCGCGAGCCGCATGCGCGCCATGCGATCCGGGTGGTGTTCGACGAGCGAAACAACGCGGTTTCGACCGATTCCGCCGCGCGCGATCGCAGGCATGCGTGCGCAACGCAACGCGCCGCGCCTGCGCCGCACGCCCGGCGAAATTTCATCGCCGCGCCCGCCGCGCGGCCGCCACGTCCTTGCGCACCTGCGCGAAGCGCGCAACCGCGTCCGTCACAGTCGGAAAGAAGTGATCCGCGCCGATCTTGTCGAAGAGCCCGTACGTGCGCAGCCGGTCCTTGACCGGCCCTTTCATCTCCGCGATGTACAGCGTGATGCGGCGCGCGGCGAGCTCGTCGCGCAGCGTCGCGAGCATGTCGGCGGCGGTGACGTCGACGTCGGTGATCGGCTCGGCCGCAATCACGACGCAGCGCACCGGCGCATCGGCATCGGCGATCGCGTCGCGCACGTGGTCGCGAAAGATCGTCGCGTTCGCATGAAACAGCGGCGCGTCCCAGCGGAACGCGACGAGACCGGGCGTGAGAGCCGCGTCCGGATGGCGCGACACGTCGTGAAAGCCGTGCATGCCTTCGACGCGGCCGAGCACCGCGTCATACGGATGCCACGCGCGCCAGACGAACGACAGCAGCGAGAGCCCGACCGCGAGCAGGATGCCCGGCACCACGCCGAGCAGCACGACGCCCGCGAAGCACAGCAGCGACACCGCGCACTCGCCGCGCCGCACGCGGTAGAGCCGGACGATCGCGCGCACGTCGACGAGGCCGCTCGCCGAATAGACGACGACCGCCGACAGCGCCGCGAGCGGCACGCGGGCGAGCAGCAGCGGCGCGACGAGCAGCAGCGCGATGCAGCCGGCCGCGACGACGCTCGTCAGCTGCGTGCGCGCGCCGGCCGCGAGCGCGACGGGCGTGCGCGACGAACTGCTGCTGACCGCGCAGCCGCGCAGCGCGCCGGCGAGCAGGTTCGCCGCGCCGAGCGCGATCAGCTCCTGATTGCGGTCGGTCTCGCGGCCGTCGTCGGCGGCGAACACGCGCGACAGCACGCTGATGTCGGCAACGGACACCAGCGCGATCGCGAGCGCGCCGGCGACGAGCCGGCTCGCATCGGCGAGCGCGATCGACGGCAGGCCGGGCGGCGGCATGACGCCGGCAAGCGAGCCGACGAGGGCGACGTGCGCGTTTGCGACGTGCGCGTTCGCGACATGCAGATCCGGCGCGGCCCCGAGCCACGCGGCGGCCACTGACGCGGCGGCGACCGCGATCAGAATGCCGGGCCACGCGGGCGCGACGCGCCGCAGCAACACGATGGCGGCAAGACAGCCGCCGCCGAGCGCGAGCGATGCGATATCGATCCGGCTTTGCGCGACGGTGCCCGCGATGCTCGCCGCTTCGTCGACGAACGTGCCGCCGCAAGGCGCGGCGCCGAGCAGGCTCGGGAGCTGGCTCGCGATCAGCGTCAGCGCGAGCCCGTTCAGATAGCCGTATTGAATCGGCTTGGACAGCAGATCGGTGACGAAGCCGAGCTTCAGCAGCCCGGCGAGCACGCAGAAGCCGCCCGACATCAGCGCGAGCGCGGCCGACAGCGCGACCGCGTGCGCGGGATCGCCGTGCGCGAGCGGCGCGACCGCGCCGGCGATCAGCGCGGCGAGCGCGGAATCGGGGCCGAGCACGAGAATCCGGCTCGGCCCGAAGATCGCGTAGCCGACGAGCGCGGCGATCGTCGCATACAGGCCGGAGACGACGGGCAGGCCGGCCGCCTGCGCGTAGCTCATGCCGACCGGCACGAGGACGGCGGTCAGCGCGACGCCCGCGAACAGATCGCGCGCGAGCCACGCGCGCCGGTAAGTGCGCAGCGTCGCGACGCCGGGCAGCCAGCGGCGCCATGATTCGGTGCCGCCGCCGCGGTTGTCACTGCCACCGCTACCGCTACCGCCACCGCCACCGCCACCGCCACCGCCACCGCCATTACGGCGGCTATCGTCGCGACTTCCGCCACTTCCGTTACCGCCGCTGCTGCCACCGCTGTCGCCGCCGCCACTAGGATCGCTATCGCCGCGACTTCCGCCGCTTCCTCTATCGCCGCGGCCACCACGGCTTCCGCCGCTTCCGCCGCTTCCGCCGCGCCGCGCGGCGTCCCGTCCGCGCGCGGCGCGTTCCCGCTCGATCAAGACACGACGTCCGTCAGCGGACGCCGTGGCGCGTGCGCGACGACCGGGCCGCGTCCGACGCGCAGCAGCAACTGCGGATGCGCGTCGACGTGCAGCAGCGGCCGCAGCCGCTCGCGCAGCGTGTCGATTTCGATCGGCTGATTCAGATACGACGCGGTGAGCCCCGCGGCCGTCGCGACGAGCAGCACGCGCTCGAGCGCCTGGCCGGTCGCGACCCAGGCGTCGCGATCGTCGCTCGCCGTCGAGATGCCGACGATGAGCGGCGAGCCGTCGACGAGCTTGTGATGCATCGCCGCCATGCCGCCGCCGAGATCGAACGTGCGGACCACCGACGCGACGACGGGCGTCGCGAAGTCGAGCAGCGCGGGCACGCCGGCCGCGAACGCCGGCATCCCGTCGTCGCGGCGGCGCGGATGCACCCAGTTCGCGAGCTCGCGGCGAAAGCGCGGATCGGCGAACTGCAGGCGGTCGGCGTCGGCGATCATCTCGGCGATCTCGTCGCGCGCGCCGGGCGCGTCCACGCACGCGATCTCCGCGCCTTCGGCCTCGCCGGCGTCGACGAGCGCGCGCTGGACCTCGCACGACACCGCCTCGCTCGCGAACGGCGCGCGGGTCGTCACGCGCTCGACGATCGCGTCGAACAGCGGCACGAGACTTTCGTCGTGGTAGCCGTGGGGATCGAGCCGCACGAGCGCGATCACGTCCGGGTCCGACGTCGACGGGAACATGTCGATCGAGTAAGCGAACCCGAAGCGGCTCAACGCGACGCGCAAATTGAAGAGCGCCGCGCCGCAGCTGATGAGCAGCTCGCGATCGTACGGATCGACGACGGACAGCGCGCGCAGCCGGTCCGCGCACAGCATCACCGACGCGTCGCCGAGGATGAAGCGCCACGGCTGCGTGTTGTGGCTCGACGGCGCGAGGATCGCGTAGCGGATCGCGAGGCGCAGCTGGTCCTCGACGCTCGCCGACGGATCGAACGGGGGGATGTCGTCGTGCGTCGTCGTCTGGAGCGGGGATGTTTCCATGTTGCAGGTCTCCTGTCGGGAAGCGCGGGGCCGCGCGCGGGCGGGTACGACGCGCCGGAATTCGAGGGCGGGGCGGATCGCGTAGGACCGATTTCAGTCTATGGAGCGGCCGTCCGGCGGAGCTTGACCCAGATCAACGGGGGATGGGCGGCGGGTGGAGCGCGCACTCGGTCGTAGGGCTGGCGGACGCATGTCTTTCTGCCCGAATGGACGCCCGTTGTAACCGGAGCAAAGGTGCGTGCGTTTCTCATCGAGACCGATCTGTTTTAATTGAAGTGGTAAATATGGAAAGCACGCCTGCAATGCTTCATATGCGATTGAGGGATTCAATCGAACTTTGACGGGAAGTCAGGTATTTCGGGGGCGTGGATTTGAATTGTGTGACGGTGAATGAATTGCTTTGATGGATGGTAAATTGAATTCAAATCGATCCCGGAAGGCGAAATTGGTGACGGGCCCGCCGTTGTTCTTGTTATGGCGATTGCCGGGTTGGTGATTGCCATGATGTACGCGAGAGTCTGCGACGGAGGCGATGGAGTTTTCCCCGATACGACGCGACAGGAGATTAAATAAAAAATCGCGAGGTACGCGTATCGAAATAACAAGAATCCAAGAATTGACTTCGATGAATATTTTTTATATCCGAGCGATGTCGCGCAATGGAAGGTCCCATATAGGGTGCGACGGGCACCGGCACGTTGTCGAGATGACTTGCAAAGACTGGGTCGTGGATAACGTCGGCCCGCATGGCTGAGCTGTTGGGCGAGCGCTCGCGTCGCACCAGAGCCAGTCGGCGGGATGCGCTGTATCGCTGCGGCGCGCTTCGTCAGATCGTACGATCCGGTACGACGTATTGCCGGTATGAAATGGGCGGCCGCGGCGGCGCAATTGATCAGACCCAGGCGGTTCATCCGACAGTGGCGAGCGTTTCCGGCGCGGGGCCTTTTCGGCATCAACTCGTCGTCGCGGCATCAAGTGAGGCCGTATCGAGCGCGTCGAGCACCGGCCGCCAATATTCGGCCGACCGGATTGCTTGCAGCGGCACGTCGGTATCGAAGCCGATCGTGTGTGTGCGTTCGTCGGCGTCGAGCGGATCGGCGCTCGCGAGCTGCGTCGCGAGCACGGCCGCGCCCGCGTCCGAACGGTCGTTTTGCACGGCGGCGCGCGCGTCGACGCGCCGTTCGAGACACGCGCGGCTCGCGCGGAAATCGAGAATGAAGACGGGCACGCCCATTTCGCGTGCGAGCGCGACGAAGCGCGCGCGGCGCGCCTGCGAGAGAAACGTCGCGTCGACGAGCGCCGTGTAGCCGGCGCGCAGCACGTCGCGCGCGAGCGCGCGCAGGCGCTCGTATTGCGCATCGATCTGTTGCGGCGTGTACGCGGCGGCGGGCAGCGGCCGCGCGTCGACCGCCGCGAACGGTCGCGCGCGCTTGCGCTCGCTGTCGCTCGACAGCCGGATCGCGCCGCATACGTCGGCGAGCGCGCGGCTCGCCACCGATTTGCCCGAGCCCGAATAGCCGTGGCACAGCAGCAGGCACGGGCGGCGCGCGCGGGCCTCGCTCGCGGCGACGTCGACGTACCTGCGCGCGCGCTCGATGTGCGCGGCGCGCGCCGCGGCGTCGCCGCCGCCGCGCATCGTCGCGACGAGCGCGCGCACGAGCGCCCGGTACGCGACGTACAGCGGCAGCGCGGCGAGGCCCGCGAAATCGCCCGTCTCGTCGAGCCAGCGGTTCAGCAGCCGGTGCGCGAGATCGGCGCGACCGTGCGCGTGCAGATCCATCAGCAGAAACGACAGGTCGTTGATCACGTCGATCCAGCGCAGCGCGTCGTCGAAATCGATGCAATCGAACATCAGCGCGTCGCGGCCGTGCTTCACGACGTTGTCGAGATGCAGGTCGCCGTGGCACGCGCGGACATAGCCGCTCGCGCGGCGTGCGTCGAGATGTGCGGCGAGCTCGTCGCAGCGGCGCACGCACCACGCGCGCAGCGGCGCGGGCAGCGCCGTGCCGAGTGCGCGCTCGAGCGGTGCGAACACGTCCGCGATCTGCCTGCGCAGCTCGCGCGCGCCGCCGTACTCGCGCCGCGGAACGTCGCGCGGCGCGTGCAGATGGTATGCGGCGATGCGCGTCGCGGCGGCGTCGATGTCCGCCGCGCCGAGCTCGCCGCGCGCGAGCAATCGGGAAAACAGCATCCGTTCGTCGAAGCGGCGCATCTTGACGACATGATCGACGGCGACGCCCGCGTCGAACAGGCGAAGGCCGCGCGCGCGGCGCACGATCGGGCCGGCCGCGAGATATATGGGCGCGGCGAGCGGGCGGTTCAGCGCGAGCTCGGCTTCGCACGCGCGGCGGCGCGCGGCCAGATCGCCGAAGTTCGCGAAGCCGAAGTCGAACGGCTTCAGGCGCTTGTACGCGAAGCGTCCGACAAGGTAGACGACGGAGATGTGCGTTTCGATGCGCACGATGCGGCCGGCCGGATGCGGGTATGTCGACGCGCGGCGCAGCGTCGCGTCGATGTCGCGCGACAGGCGGCGGGCCGCACGCTCGCGCACGGCCCGCCGCTGCGGGCCGTTGCCGCGCATGGCGGCTGCGCGCGCGCGGCGCGGCATGTCGGCGGATTGCGCGAGCTTCGGTCGGCGCGCACGGCGCATCTCGTCACCTCCGGGGTTCGTGATCACGCGGGACGGGACGCAGCCGGCCGCGCGGTCGACGTGCCATGGAAACCGCCGCGCCGCGATTGCGCCCGTTGTCATTCGACCCGATTGCGGCGAGCGCCGGCTTGACGTGGGTCAAGCGCTCGCGCGCGCCGCCCGTGGCCTCAGACGCCGCTGCCTTCGCCGCCCGCCCCCGCCCCCGCGTCGCGCGCGAGATCCGTGCGCCGTATCGCGACGCTCTTCAGCTTCGCGCGCCATGCGCCGAACAGCAGCGCATTGATCTCTTCGAGCGAGTAATGCTTCGCGAGCGTCAGCGTGCTCTCGACCCCCGCGTCGACATAAGGCTGCAGCGCCGCGCGCATCGCGAGGCGCTCGCTCGGCGCGACGTCCGCATCGGTCGCGAAATAGTCGGGCAGCGCGACGCGATCGCCGCGCAGCGACCGGAACAGCCGGTGCGCGTGGTTCTCCGCGCGCATCCCCGCCGCGCCCGCGCGCACCGCCCGGTGCTCGATCCACGCGTGCGCCGGCTCGACGCCCGGCGAGCAGTTGTCCCCGAACGCGAGGCTCACGCCGACGGCGGGCGCGAACGACGTCAGATGGCTGTTGCGCAGCCCGTCGCGCTCGATCGCGTGGCGAACCGCGTGCGGCAGCGGCGGCCCCGCGTGCAGCGCGTCGAGGTGCGCGTGCCGGTCGCACAGCGGATACGCGCCGCGCTCGGCGGCGAGCTCGGCCGACGCCGCATACGCATGATTGCGCAGATCGGACGCGATGTAGCGCGCCATCTCGCGCGCGGCCGGCGAGTCGTAGCGCAGCCGCATCATCGCGAGCATGTCCGCGAGCCCCGTCACGCCGACGCCGATCCGTCGCTTTTGATACGACTCGCGCGCATGCGCGGCGAGCGGCCAGCGCGTGACGTCGAGCGCGTTGTCGAGAAAGCGCGCCTGGACGCGCACCGCCGCGTCGAATGCGGCGAAATCGAAGCGCGGCTCGCCGCCGACGCCGAACGGATTGCGCACGAACCGCGACAGATCGATCGCGCCGAGCATGCTGCTGCCGTACGGCGGCAGCGGCTGCGCGCCGCACGGGCTCGTCGCGTCGATCCGCTCGCGGCCGCGCAGCGGGCCGGCGGCGTCGATCGCGTCGACGAACACGAGCCCGGGCCCCGCGCCGTCGCGCGCCGCCGCGACGATCTCGCGCCACAGATGTCGCGCGGGCACGGTCGCGTATGTCCATGCGCCGTCGGCGGCGGGCAGCGCGCCGCTCGGCGCGCCCTGCGGCGGCGCCGGATGCCGCAGCGTCCACGGCAGATCCTGCTCGACCGCCAGCATGAACGCATCGGTGGCGGCCACCGCGAGATCGAGCGTCGCCCGGCACGCGCGCTCCCGCTTGTGCTCCCGCTTCGCGGCGGCGAACGCGAGCAGGTCCGGATGATCGCAGCGCAGCACCGCTAGCTGCGCGCGGCGGCGTCCGTCGCGCTCGCCCGCCTGCGCGCCGATGCGGTCGAACCGGTCGAGCGCCGCGCACACGCCGGGCGACGTCGACCGGTCGGTTTCGGGCCGCGCGCTCGCGGGCGGGATCTCCGAGAAGTCGTAGCCGATGTCGCCGCCCATCGCGAGCGTGAGGCGCGCCTCGTCGATCGCCTGGTCGAGGTCCGGATGAAAGCGCGTGAGCGCGGCGGGCGCGCGGATCGGATGAACGAAGCAGCTCGCCATCGTCTGATCCTGCGCGGCGCCCGCGCGCGCCATGATGCTGCCCGCGCCGAGCGCGCCGGTCAGCAGGTTGCGGTAGAAGCGCCGCGCGGCGCCCGGGCGCGTCGCGACCGGCTCCGCGAGCGCGAGCGCGCGAGCGACCCGCGCGAACGCCTGGGAGCGCGAGTTCTCGCCCGGCAGCGCATAGCGGTCGGCGAATACGGCGTCGCAGATCGGTTGGTCGTCCATGACGCCGATCATGCGGACGAACGAATCCGTGTGGCGAGCGGCGCGCGTGCGTTTGTTGATCGTCCGCAAGCGGCGTGTGCGCGGGCCGGGCCGGGCGGCCCGATGCGCGGCGCGATGCTCGATTCAATGCGCGGCGCGGCGCGCGTGGTCCGAGTCCGGCGTTTCGGCGCGCGTCCAGAACGCCTCCAGCGCCGGATAGATCGATCGCTGCCAGCGCGGGCCGAGGAAGAGATCGTAGTGATCGCAGTCCGGCTCGGTGATCCGCTCGCGCGCGGCGTCGGGCGGCGCGTCGCACAGCCGCTGCGCGGCGTGCGTCTGGCCGGCGCCGGAGATGTCGTCGCGGCCGCCTTCGATCGTGCAGAGCGCGGTGCGCGTGAGCCGCTCCGGCGCGACGCGGCGGCGGCCGATCGACCAGCGGCCCTCCGCGAGCAGGCATTCGTGAAAGATCACGCGGATCGTGTCGAGGAAATAGCGCTCCGTCATGTCGAGCACCGCGCCGTATTCGTTCATCTCGCGCAGGCAGCGCGCGGCGCCCGCGAAGTCGCCCGTCATCCACGCGGCCCAAAGGCGGCTTTCGAGCGACACGCGCCGCTGCGGGTGCGCGACGACGATCGCCGCGTGCTGAACGAAGCCGGGATAGACGCGCCGCCCCGCGCCCGCGTACGGCGGCGGCACGACGTCGATCGCCGCGCGGCGGAACCAGTCGAGGTCGTGCTCGAGGGCGAAGCGATCGACGAGCGTCGGGCTCGTGCGCGTGTCGATCGGGCCGCCGAGCAGCGCGACGCTCGCGACGTGGACGCCGCGCGCGGCAAGCAGCGCGGCCGCCGCGAGCGCGGGCACCGTCGCCTGGCAGACCGCCATCACGTGCAGCCCGTTCGCGTTCGCGCCGGCGATGAAGCGTTCGAGCGTGAGCACGTAGTCGTCCAGGCCGAACGCGCCCGCCTCGGGCGGGACGTCGCGCGCGTTGCGCCAGTCGGTCACGTAGACGTCGCGCGTCGCGAGCAGCGTTTCGACGGTCTCGCGCAGCATCACCGCGTGGTGCCCGGCGAGGGGCGTGCACAGAAACACCGCGGGGCGCGCGGCGGCTGCGCCCTGGAGCCGGCGGGAAAACTTGCGCAGCGCGCAGAACGGTGTGTCGCCGACGATGCGCTCGTCGATCGGGACGACCGCGCCGCCGCTCGCGACCGCCGCGATCGCGAACGGCGGCGGCACCGGCACGGCGTCGGCTGCGCGCGCCATCGGGCCCCATGTCGGCCAGCCGGCCGGGCGCGAGTTGGTGTCCGCGCGCTGCGCGGCGCCCGCCCAGGGCTGGCATGCTCGGACGAATTCACGTTGCGCTTCAAGCCACGCGTAGAGCATCGAATCTCCTTACTGGCGGCGCGGGATCGGGCGCCGCGGCCGCGTCGCGCGCAGGCCGCGGGTGGCGGCATGCGCGCGACGGCGAGGGCGGCGCTTGCGGCGGGCGGGGCGCTTGCGGCGCCGAAGCGCCCGCTGTCGCGAGGCGACATCGGCGATGGCGGCCAAGCGCCGCGCGCCTGCCGCCGCGCGCCGGATTCGCTGCGCATCGGATGGGGAAAGAATAGGCCGGCGGGCGCCGCATGACCAGATTAAAAGCCGGGCTCGCGGGGTTTTTGACGATCGTCAAGCAGGCGGCGGATGACGTTCGCCGCGGCGCGCGGCGGCTGGCTGTGACGCGCCGTTGCGGCCTCGGCTCGGCGGAACGCGGCGGGGACCGGCGTCGCGCTTCGCCTCGCGTTGCGGCGGCCGCGGCGCTGCGAACGGCCGCGCGGCGATACGGCGCGGCGGCGCCGCCGCGCCGCGGACGGCAAGCGGCGGCGGGCTGCACCGCGCACATGCGGCGCGACACGTTGCGGCGGACGCGGCGCGGTGGCATCGTGGCGGGAACGCGCTGCGGTGCGGCGCGTAGCCGCCGCATCGGCGAGCGCCGATTGACTCAAGTCAACGCCGGCGGGCCGGCTCGGCATACGCTTGCGCAGCAATCGGCCGAAGGCCGCGCCGAGCCGCCGCGTCCGAAAAACGGAAACGGAAACGGATCGGCGTCCGGCGTTCCGGCGCGCCCGTTCGCCGGGCGCGGCGCATGCGGCGCGCGCGACAGGGGCGGCGCATGCGCCGCGAACCTGTCGCGCGCACGAAACACGCGCACGAGCGGCTAGCAACCAGCCCGCCTCGTCCGCCCGTCGGTGCGGACCCGATGCGGCAACGCAATACGCGGAGGATCGGATGGCAGCGTTCGACGAGCATCAACTCCAGGTTCTAAGCGATCTGCTGCATGCGTGCAGGCAGGTGCTCCAGGCCGACGTGCGCGCATGCGAGCGGCAGCGCGCCGACGAACCGTACGCGAACCTCGCGGGCACGGCGCCCGACGAAGGCGACGAGGCGAACGCGAATCTGTTCGTCGACGTCGACCATGCGCTGATCGGCATGAAACTCGCCGAGCTGCGCGCCGTCGACGCCGCGCTCGACCGGCTCGCGCGGGGCGGCTACGGCTACTGCGCGGACTGCAGGCAGCCGATCGAATACGAGCGCCTGCTCGCGCGTCCGACCGCGTCGCGTTGCGCGCCGTGCCAGCACGCGCACGAGCGGCGGTTCGCGACGCTGCCGAGGTCGTCGCTGTGAGCGGCGGGGCCCGGCCGCCCGCCGCATTCGCCGCGCGCGTCTGCTCGACGGGAGGCGCCGATGCGTGAATTCGACTATCTGCTCGTCGGCGGCGGCATCGCGAGCGTCACCGCCGCGCGGTCGCTGCGCGGCGAGGACGCTTCGGCGAGCATCGCGATCCTGTGCGGCGAACCCGTGCTGCCGTATCAGCGCCCGCCGCTCAGCCAGGAATTCCTGATGGGCACCGCGCAGGCCGCGAGCATCGCGCTGCACGACGCGGCGTTCTACGCGTCGCAGCGCATCGACGTCGTGCTCGGCGCGAGCGCCGAGCATCTCGATCTCGCGAAGCGGGTCGTGCGTGCGTCGAACGGCGCGGCGTACCGCTATCGCAAGCTGCTGATCGCGACGGGCGCGAGCGCGAAGGTGCCCGCGCTGCCGGGCATCGAGCTCGACGGCGTGCACGTGCTGCACACGATCGCGCAGGCGCAGACGCTGAAGGACGCAGCCGCGCACGCGCGCCGCGCGACCGTGCTCGGCGGCGGCTTCCTCGGCGTCGAGATCGCCGCGACGCTGCAGGCGCTCGGCCTGCAGGTGACGCTCGTCGAGCATGCGCCGGAGCTGATGCCGCCGCTGCGCGCGCCGGCGCTCGCGCGCCATTTCGAGGCGCTGTGCACGGCGCGCGGCATCGACGTGCTGACGAGCCGCGAGGTGCGCCGCGTGCTCGGCGCGCAGCGCGTCGAGGCGGTCGAGACGAGCGACGGCGAGACGCGGCCGTGCGACCTGTTCGTCGCGGCGGTCGGCGTCGCGCCGAACTGCGGCTGGCTCGAAGGCAGCGGCCTCGCGCTCGGCAACGGGATCGAAGTCGACGCGTTCCTGCAGACGGCCGATCCGAACGTGTTCGCGGCGGGCGACGCCGCGCACTTCGACGATCCGATCTTCGGCGTGCGGCGGCGGATCGAGCATTGGGACAACGCGGTGCGGCAGGGCAAGATCGCGGCGCGCAACATGCTCGGCCACCGGCTGCCGTATCGCGACATATCGATCTTTTACGGCAGCGTGTTCGGGCTGTCGTACAACCTGGTCGGCTATCCGGTCGGCGCGACGGAGACGATAGAGCGCGGCGCGTTCGACGATCGCTCGTACGCGCTGCTCTATCTCGCCGACGACGTGCTGCGCGCCGCGTTCACGATCGACCGGCCGGCCGTGGAGATCGCCGCGCTGAGCGACGCGATCAGGCTGCACGTGAACGTCGCCGCGCAGCGGGCGACATTGAGCGATCCGAACTTTTCGCTCGACAAGCTGCCGGTGCAGACGATGCTGATCCTGCAGGGCGGCGGCGCGCTCGGCGCGTTCGAATGCGGCGCGATCAAGGCGCTCGAGCAGCACGGCGTGCGGCCCGACGTGATCTCCGCGGTGTCGATCGGCGCGTTCAACGGCGCGATCGTCGCGAGCCATCCGACGGGCGCGGCGAAGGCGCTCGAAGCGTTCTGGCGCGAGCTGTCGATCGCGCTGCCGTCGCCGTACGGCTCGCAGTGGCATGAGGCGTGGCTGTCCACTTACGTGCTGTGGTTCGGCGTGCCGAATTTCCTGAAGCCGCAATGGTCTCGGCTCGGCTTCGACCTCGACCGGCTGCGCGCGAAATGGACGAGCTTCTTCGACGCATCGCCGATCGAGAAGCTGATCACGCGCTACGTCGATTTCGATTCGCTCTGCGTGAGCCCGACGCGGCTGCTGATCAGCGCGGTCGACGTCGAGACGGGCGAGCCGCGCATCTTCGACAGCTACGTCGATCGCCTGAGCCCCGCGCATCTGCTCGCGAGCGGTAGCCTGCCGCCCGGGATGCCGTGGACCGTCGTCGACGGCCGGCCGTACTGGGACGGCGGCGTCGTCAGCAATTCGCCGCTCGACCTGGTGATCGAGCGGTGCGGGCAGATCGGCGGGCGCGTATTCATCGTCGATCTGTTCTCGGGCACGAAGACGCTGCCGACGAACGTCGTCGAAGTGATGCTGCGCCGCGAGGAAATCGCCTACATGGACCGCGTGCGCAACGATCTGCGCTTCGAGGAATACGCGAGCGATTTCGGCGATCTCGTCGACGGCATCCTCGCGCACGTCGACGCGCAGAGCGCGAACGAGATCCGTCAGCAGCCGCTGTACATCCGGCTGATGGGCAACCGCGGGGCGCTCGACATTGCGCGGATCACGCTGAATCGGGACGGGCGGCTGTCGTTCATCGAGGACTACGATTTTTCGTCGGACGCGGTCGCGCAATTGCAGAAGCAGGGCTACGACGCGGCGCTCGTCGCGCTCGCGAACGGCCGCGCGAATCATCGGCGCAGGCGTCGCGGCACGTGACGCGCGACGTGTGACGTGTGACGTGTGACGTGTGACGTGTGACGTGTGACGTGTGACGTGTGACGTGTGACGTGTGACGTGTGACGTGTGACGTGTGACGTGTGACGTGTGACGTGTGACGTGTGACGTGTGACGTGTGACGTGTGACGTGTATCGCGCGCGGCGTCCGCCGCGCGCGATACCGTCGCGCCTGGGTTTCATGCGTGCACGTCGATCGCCACGCACCACACGCACCGTGCGCCATGCGCCGCGTCGACACCCCCCACGCCGCCCCCACTCACGCCGCGAGCTCTTCTCCGATGCTGTCCCAGCGCTGCTCGCCCGCGGCGGGCACGTGGCTCATTGCGTGCTCGGCGAGTGCGGTGATCGTGAGACTCGGGTTCACGCCGAGATTCGCGCCGAGCACCGAGCCGTCGCAGATGTACATGTTGTGATAGCCGAACACGCGGTTGCGGCCGTCGCACACGCCGTCGCGCGCGTTGCGCGCCATCGCCGCGCCGCCCATGCAGTGCGCGGTCATCGGCACGTTCAGCAGGATCTCGGTCAGCGACGTCATCGGCACGCCGCCGAGCGCGCGCGCCGCCTTCTGCGCGAAGTCGTTCGCGGCCGGGATGTACGCGGGGATCTTCGCGCCCGACGTCGCGAGCTGCTTCGAGAACGGCCAGAACCAGCGGCGCTTCAGGCGCATCGTCAGGTGCCCGTCGAGCGTCTGCATGCACAGGAAGATCATCGTCTCGCGCGCGAAGCCGCGCGGATCGATCATCCGCAGCGCGGTCAGCGGCCGCGTCGCTAGCAGCTTCGCGAGCGAGCCGAGCCACACGAGCGGACGCAGCCCGCCGGGCGCGCCGCGCGTGAGCACGGTCGTCAGCAGTCCCATCGTATCGGAGCCCGAAGGATAGCGGGTGGCCTCGATGTGCGTGTGCTCGTCGATGTAGATGCCCGAGCCGATCGCGACGCCCTTCGAAAGATCGACGCTCGATTTCGGAAAGCGCACGCCGATCAGCGATTCGGCGTTCGTGCGCACGCGCTTGCCGAGCGCGCCCGACAGATGCGGCAGCGAGCGCTTCTCCCGCAGGCGCATCAGCAGATCCTGCGTGCCGAGCGACGACGCGGCGAACACGACGCCGCGGCACGTGATGCGGCGCTTCGCGCCGCGCGTGCCGGCCGCGAGCGACACGGTTTGCACCGCGTAGCCCGCCGCGCCGTCGTCGCGCGCGCCGAGCGGGCTCACGTCGACGACCTTCGTCTGCTCGCTCACCTGCGCGCCGAGGCGCTCGGCGAGATACAGGTAATTGCGATCGAGCGTGTTCTTCGCGCCGTGGCGGCAGCCGACCATGCAGCCGCCGCAGCCGATGCACGACGTGCGTTCCGGGCCCGCGCCGCCGAAGTAAGGATCGGCGTAGCGCGTGCCGGGCGCGTGCGCGTCGTCGCCGAAGAACACGCCGACCTCGGTCGGATAAAAACTCTTCTCCACGCCGATCAGCTTCGCCATCTCCTTGAGCCGGAAATCGGCCGCGTCCATTCGCCGGTTCGTGACGACGCCGAGCATGCGCTTCGCGGTCGCGTAATGCGCGGGCATCACGCGCTCCCAGTCCGCGAGGCCCGCCCAGGTGCCTTCGCGCCACACCTTGTCGGGCGGCACGAGCAGCGTGTTCGCGTAAGTGATGGAGCCGCCGCCTACTGCATTGCCGTGCAGCACGACGACGTGCTTGAAGAAGCGCATGCTGAAGAAGCCGCGCAGCCCGAGCGCGGGGCGCCATTGCCAGCGCGACAGGTTCCACGTGCTCTCGGGCAGGTTCTCGGGCGTCCAGCGACGGCCCTGCTCGATCACGAGCACGCGATAGCCTTTCTCGGCCAGACGCAGCGCCGACACGCTGCCGCCGAAGCCGGACCCGACCACGACGTAGTCGTAATCGTAGGACTGCTGCTTCATTCGGTTCACCTTTTATGATTGTTCGAACCGCCCGGCGTGCGCGACGACGCGCGTGCGGTTCGTCTCCCTGTCTTCTTCGTCGCGCGATCCGGCGCACGACGCGCGCCGGGCGCCGGATGCGCATGCGCTACGCACATGCGCGTCGATCCGATGCGCGTCCGCCCGCGCGAACCGTTTAGTTTCGAGCGCCTTTCGCCGAGCATCAATTCGAAACACGGCGCGCGCGTTATCGCATTGAATTCGAATTCGTTTACGCGGCGATTCAAACGGGCGGCGACGAAGCGTTCGGCCGGATCGGCGCGCGCGCTTGCCGGCCGGGCCGTGTTGATCTAGGGTTCCTGCACCAGCATCAGCCCGATGCGGAATTTGCCGCCACCACACGAACGATGACCGCCATGCCCATCTCGAGGAAACTGCTTTGCACCGCTTACGGCGTGATCGCGCTCGTCGCGCTGATCGGCACGTGGGCCAACAATCTGCAATATCTGCCGCTCGGCGCGGCGAACGCCGGGCCGCGCTTCCTGCTCGACACGCTCGCGAATCCCGCAAGCCGATCGATCACGGTCGACATCGTGCTGCTCGGGCTCGCGCTGTTTCTGTGGCTCGTGCTCGAAGCGCGCCGTCTCGCGATGCGCGGCGCGTGGATCTACATCGTGCTGAGCGTGGCCGTTGCGATCAGCGTCGCGTTTCCGCTGTTCCTGATCCATCGCGAGCGCGCGCTCGCGGCCGCGCAGCGGCCGACGCCGGAGACGCGCAGCCTGCGCGCGGGCGACATCGCGGGCCTGGTGCTGATCGCGCTGTTCGCGATCGGCTACACCGTCGTCGCGCTGCGGCACGCCTGAGCGCCGCCGCCGCGGCGCGCGTCACGCCGTCGCGCGTTCGGCATTCGCGACGATCGCACGATGCGTGTGCACGATCTGCTCGCGCAACCAGCGAAGGCCCGGCTGCGCATCCTGCTGCCGATGCCAGATGAGGCTTACCTGGATCGGCGCGATATCGACCGGCAGCGGCGCGATCTGCAGCGCGTAGACGTCGGCGAACCGTTCGGCGAGCCGGCGCGGAATCGTGCCGAGCAAGTCCGATTTCGCGACGAGCGCGGGAATCGTCAGATAGTGCGGCACCTGCAGATGCACGACGCGCCGCACGCGGGCGGAACCGAGCACGATCTCGAGCGGCGAGCCGCGCCGGTCGCGCGGCTGGATCGACACGTGGCCGCTTTCCTCGTAGCCGCGCAGCGTGAGACCGTTCGTGAACGCCGGATGGTCGTCGCGCCCGATCACGACGAGATGCTCCTCGTGCAGCGGCTCGTAGCAGAGCTCGGGATTGTCGAAATGCAGGTAGTCGATGGCGAGATCGAGCGTGCCCGTCGTCAGCTGAGCAGGAATGGAGCCGGCGTCGTCGCTCTGCACCGACAGCATCACGTTCGGTGCGCGCGCCTTGATGTGCGCGAGGAGATCGGGCAGCAGCACGGCCTGTCCGTAGTCGTTCATCGACAGCCTGAACAGGTGATGCGTGTCGAGCTCGAAACCGGATTGCGGGCCGAGCCCGATCTGCAGCAGATACAGCGCTTGACGCACCGGTTCGTACAGCGCGCGCGCCTGCGCGGTCGGCGTCATCCCGCGCGCGGTGCGCGTGAAGAGCGATTCGCCGAGCTGCTGGCGCAGCCGCGTCAGCGCATTGCTGACGGCCGGCTGGCTCATGTGCAGCCGCACCGCGGCGCGCGACAGGTTCTGCTCCTGCATCAGCGCGTCGAAGACGAGCAGCAGGTTCAAGTCCAGTTGTCGCAGGTTCTGGATCATTCGGCGGCGCTCCGGAGCGTGCGCGCGCCGCTCGCGCAACGCCCTCCGCTCGCGCAACGGCGCGAGCGCGCGTTGCGCCGTCGCGCCGACACGGGCGGCGGGCGTTCGCAATCGAATGCATCGTTCGACATATCGGAGCGGCGCATGATCGAATTCAGGTCGATGAATAAGTCAAATCACGATTCTCCATTGGAGAAATCATCGAGGCTACTCTAATCTGCCGTCAAGCCGGCGCGCATCGGATGCGCCGCGCTTGCCCGACGACAGGAGACGACGATGACCCAGGACGTGACCGCGTTCCGGACGCACTATCGCGCGAACGTTCATTCGCGCTACAACGCCTGGCGGCACGGCGGTTTCGTGTTCGCATACGGCGCGGCGGCGATCGCGTTTTTCCTGAAGGGCGTCGCGCACGTGAGCGCATATCAATGGGCGACCGTGCCCGTCGCGTTCCTGCTGTTCAACTGGCTCGAATTCTCGATTCATCGGCATGTCGGCCATTTCAAGCGCCGCTTCGGCGCGATGTTCTATCGGCGGCATACGGGCGATCATCACAGCTTCTTCGTGAACGAGCAGATGACGTACCGCGACGCGCGCGACTGGCGCGTGATCCTGTTCCCGGCCTGGCTGATCGTCGCGTTCAGCATCGGGTTGTTCGTCGCGCATGCGCTGCTGAGCCGCGTCGACGCGAACGTCGCGGGGCTCTTCGCGAGCACGATGCTCGGCGGCTATCTGCTCTACGAATGCATGCACGCGTGCGAGCACTTGCCCGATGCGCATCCGTTCGCGAACTGGCCATGGATTCGGCAGATGCGCACGCTGCACCGGATTCATCATCGCCGCGACCTGATGCGCGCGTGCAACTTCGACGTCGTCTGGCCGCTGATGGACTGGCTGCACGGCACGCTGCGCTGGAGTGCCGAGCCCGGCGCGGAGTTCTCGACGCGCATGCGGCACGAGATCGATATCGCGCGCCGCCCCGAGGACGTGCTCGCGTATGCGAGCACCGCGGCGTGCTGGCCGCAATGGCATCCGTCGTCGCTGCGCGTCGACGGGCCGGCGGGATCGCTCGCGGCCGGCAGCCGTTTCGACGAGGACGTGCGTGCGGCCGGGCGCGTCGATCATCTGCGCTGGGACGTCGTTCGCCACGAGCCCGGCGTGATCTGGCAAGCGCGCGCGGCGAACGCGGCTGGCAGCCTGCGCATCCTGCTGACCTACGAGTGTCGCGGCGGCGCGCACGGCGCGCGTTTCGTCCGCACGCTGCACTATCATTCGCCGAACCCGCTGCTGCGGCTCGCGAATGCGCTCGTGATGCGCAGGCGCGTCGAACGCGAGTCCGCGCATTCGCTCATGCTGCTGAAGCGGCGGCTCGAAGAGGCGCGCGACGAATGACGTCGGGCGCGCGCGGCCGTTCGACGATGCGTTCGCCGGCGCGGCGACGCATGCGCGACGCATGCCGGGCGTTCCGGGCAAGGTGCAATGTTGCGCATGTCGCGTATGTTGCGCATGTTGCACCTTGCGTCGCTCGAATCGTTCCGGCTGCCCGCGTCGCGCGTGTTTCGCACCTTCGGCACGTCGCGCGCTCCGCGCCCTCCGTGTCCTCCGCGCGCCGCGCGGCGGCCACGCCCATTGCCGTATCCCGCACGCTCATGCCCAGAGCCGCCGCCGCGTCACTTTTCCGATCCCGCGGCGAATGCTGCCCTCGAGCACGTGCCGCACGATCGGCGCGACGAGCGGCACCTTGCCTTCGAACGTGATCACGTAATGAAAATACGTGCGGCGCTCGTCGATCGGAACGAAGCGCATCACGCCGTGATGGTCGCGCAGGGGGCTGCCGCGCGTGATCCGGTATTCGATCAGTTCGTTCTCCAGATAGGCGGTCACCGTCTCGACGAACGGCGGCGCGCCGGGCACGCGCATTTCGCGCGCCGAGCCGACGCCGTTGCGCGCCGGCTCGCCGTCGCTGATCCGGCGGATCTTCGCGGGCGAGAAGATTGACCCGAGATTCTCGTGCTCGCTGAAGAAGCGGAAGACCTGCTGGACCGGGGCGTCGAACTCTTCTGCGATTTCAATGCGTTGCTGTTTCATACGAAGGTCGCTTGTCGAGGGTTGAGGAGTGGCCGGCGGGCGGTCGAGCGGCGTGTCGCTCGATCGGGCGGCGGCCGATGCTGCGGTGCGTCACGATGGCCGGTGTTGTCGCGCATGCAATGACGATGACATTGATCAATGTCATCGTCAATCGGGGTGATTGCGCGTGCGAATGCGGGGTCGTATCGCAAGCGCGGTGCGTGCATGCTCGCTGCTGCTGCTGCTGCTGCTGCTGCTGCCGTTGCCGTTGCTGCCGTTGCCGCGAACGGCGAAATGCGAAATGCGAAACGCGAAATGCGAAATGCGAAATGCAAAACCGCCGCGGCCCCGTATGCCCGAGCAAGCAAGCGCCGCGCCGCGTGACATCGCATCCGACGCGCGGCGGACCGCACGCGCATGGCGAGCCGTGGCGGCCGCGAAGCCGCGAACGCGGTGTTCAGGCGCCGCCGCCAAGCCGGCCGTTGCGCACCCACCGGCCGAATGCGAACGCGAGCGGGCCGGCGTGCAGATAAGCGGCGAACAGCCAATACGGCACGCGCGCGAACTGCTGCAACGCGTAGTCGAACAGGCCGAGCGACGACACGAATCCCTCGATCAGCGGCCCGGTCGCGGCCACCATGACGGACAGCGCGGCGATCCGCGCGCGATGTTCGGCCGTCGCGGCGATGCGCGCGAGCCACAGCGCGACGAGCGCGATCGACAGCGCGAGCGGATGCGTATTGCCGAACACGCCGGTTGCCGCATAGACGAGATGCGAGACGGCGACGAGCGCGATGAGCCTCGAAGCCGGCGGCGGCGCCGTGCCGCGCGTGAACGGATACGTCACGGCGAGTATCGCGCCCGCGCCGGCGACGAAGATCGGCCACACGAGCAGCGATTGACCGTCGAGCCGCGGCGCCCAGTTGTACCAGAGGATGCCGTTCCACACGTGATAGAAGTGATCGCCGACGCTGAAGATGCCGAGGCCCGCGATCAGCGCCGCGACGACGGCGCGCCCCATGACCGGCGATTGCGCGGCCGGTTGACGAGCGGCCGGAACGACTGAAGTCTCCATGTTTTCTCTCCCTGTTGATGACGTTGAAATGCCGTCTTTGATACCGTCGCGGCGCGCGATCCGATCCGGTTCCGCCGCGCCGGCGAGCGGGCGAGCGGGCGCGCGAGACGCGCGCGGAGGAGCGTCTCACGATCGATGCGACGTGAAGCCACGTGACGCGAGGCGATGCAACGCAACGCGATGCATCAGCGATACGACACCTCGCAATCGACGTACTCGATGTACCCGCGCCCGCTGTACGCGCGGCCCTTGACGCTTCCTTCGAAGCGATAGCTGGCGACGTAGCCGCGCCCGTGGCCGAAGCGCCACGGGCTGTCGATCGTGCCGTGCAGTTCGAGCCATGGCCGGCCCGCGTCGTCGCGCGCGGTCCACGACAAGCGATGCGGCAGCCGCATGCGCTTGCCGTCCGGCGACGTCGCGAGCGCGTCCCGATATTCGTCGACGACGAACGCGACGCCGCGCTCGTGAATCTCGGCCGTGCCGTCGAGCGCGCGCAGATGGATGCCCTTGAACGCCTTCTCGCCGAGCACGCGGACTTCGGTCAGCAGCAACTGCACGCCTTCGTCGAGATTCACGATCTGGTACGTGAAGAAATCGAGCGGCAGTTTCCAGCGCTCGCTCAACGGCCGCGCTAACCACGCTTGCGGCGTCGTCATCCGCGCGTATTCGAACGTGCACATCGTGTCGACCGGCATCGTGCGATCGCCGTGGCGGATCGTGCCCGAGCACGTCGCGAGCAGGCTCAGGTGGTCGTAAGCGACATTGCGGACGAACCACGAGACGACGTCGGTGCAATCGATCGCGATATCGAGGCCGAAGTGCGCGTAGTCGGCCTTCACCGTGTAGCGCGGGTACGCGCCCGAGATCGTCAGGTCGTCGCCGAACGCGACGACCGTGTCCGCGCGCCGCGCCGCGCATTCGCGCTTGATCGAATACGCGCGGTAGTGATGCGCGTCGTCGGCGGCCGTCGACGACAGCACCGTCGCGACGTCGCGCGGATCGCCGTCGACCAGATAGTCGTTGTCGAACGCGACGCTGCCCGTCGCGCCGAGCAGCGTCATCACGTTGCAGTACCGGTGCGGCTCGGGCAGGCTCGGAAAGAAGATGCCGTAATGCGTGAGCCCGTAGCGCTTTTCGCGCACGTGCGGCACGAGCATCTCCGGCGTGCGGAACGGATGCGTCGACGCGTCGGCCGCGCGATCGATTCTCGGCAATAGCGCGGCGACGACGAACCGGGCGATCGCCGCCATCAGCGGGCTCGTGCGTGCGGCGGAGGTGGGCGGGGCGTTGCCCGGGGCGATGACTGTGTTCATGGCGAGAGAGGTCGATGAGTCGGGCGGGTGGCGCGAGCGGCGAAGTCGTGACGATTCGGGATGCGAACGACGTCGCGCGCTCGTGCGGTCTCCATGTCGTGAATGAATCGAATATCGCGCGGCCGTGCGAGCTGCGCGACCGGCGCGAACGGCCGGCGCGGCCTCCGTGCGGTCGACCATTACATCGATCGATGTCATGTTTTGGTGAGTCTAGGACGAAACGCGAAGCGGCGGAAATTGAAAATGGTGATAAGCGATATTCGAATCGCTATGCGTCGCCGACGATCGGGCGCAAGCGAATAACTCGTGACGAGAGTGGGGAGATCGGCGGGGGCGCGCGCCGATTATCGACGCGCGAATGCGCCGCGACATCGAACGCGCATTCATCCGCAAGCATTTGCGCGTCGCACAAAATACAGCCCGGCGAACATGCCGGCGGCGCGCGCGGCAAGACGAGGCACGGCATCGCATTCGCAGCATCCGGCCGCCGCGATCGCGCCGCCGCGAACGAGCGTGCTGAAATACGTCATAACATTCCGGCGTCCGTTTGAGAATCGGGGCGACTCCGAGTCCGAAGAGACTTTCACCACGTGCGATAACTTTGTTACGCTCTGCGGCGAAGCGTGCGACAAAATCAAACGTGGAGACAATTGAATGAGCCAGTACGGGCCATTGCGATTGCATGTGCCGGAGCCTACCGGGCGTCCGGGATGCAAGACCGATTTTTCCTATCTGCACCTGTCGTCCCCCGGCAAGGTGCGCAAACCCCCCATCGACGTCGCCCCGGCCGACACGAGCGACTTGGCCTATGGCCTCGTGCGCGTGCTCGACGACGACGGACGGGCGCTCGGGCCATGGGCGCTCGATCTCGATCCCGACATCCTGCGCCGCGGCATCCGCGCGATGCTGAAGACGCGCGTCTTCGACGCGCGCATGCAGATCGCGCAGCGCCAGAAGAAGATCTCGTTCTACATGCAGTGCCTCGGCGAGGAAGCGATCGCAGTCGCGCATACGCTCGCGCTCGAACGCGGCGACATGTGCTTCCCGACGTATCGGCAGCAAGGAATCCTGATGGTGCGCGACTATCCGCTCGTCGACATGATGTGCCAGCTGATGTCGAACGAGCGCGATCCGCTGAAGGGCCGCCAGTTGCCGGTGATGTATTCGAGCCGCGAAGCGGGCTTCTTCTCGATCTCGGGCAATCTCGCGACGCAGTTCATCCAGGCGGTCGGCTGGGCGATGGCATCGGCGATCAAGGGCGACACGCGCATCGCTTCCGCGTGGATCGGCGACGGCGCGACGGCCGAAGCCGATTTCCATACCGCGCTCACGTTCGCACACGTGTATCGCGCGCCCGTGATCCTGAACGTCGTCAACAACCAGTGGGCGATCTCGACGTTCCAGGCGATCGCGGGCGGCGAAGGCGCGACCTTCGCCGGGCGCGGCGTCGGCTGCGGCATCGCTTCGCTGCGCGTCGACGGCAACGATTTCCTCGCGGTCTACGCCGCATCCCGCTGGGCGGCCGAACGCGCGCGCCGCAACCTCGGGCCGACGCTGATCGAGTGGGTCACGTATCGCGCGGGCCCGCACTCGACGTCCGACGATCCTTCCAAGTACCGCCCCGGCGACGACTGGACGTACTTCCCGCTCGGCGATCCGCTCGAGCGCCTGAAGCGCCACATGATCGGCATCGGCGCGTGGTCCGAGCAGGAGCACGAAGACACGAAGGCAGCGCTCGAAGCGGATGTGCTCGCCGCGCAGAAGGAAGCGGAGCGCTACGGCACGCTCGCCGACGAGCACGTGCCGAACGTCGCGAGCATTTTCGAGGACGTCTACAAGGAGATGCCCGCGCACCTGCGCCGGCAGCGCCAACAGCTCGGGGTTTGACAGCGATGACGACAGCAAGCAAAGAAGGTCCGGCGGCTTCGCCGATGACCATGATCCAGGCTTTGCGCTCGGCAATGGACGTAATGCTCGAGCGCGACGGCAACGTGGTGGTGTTCGGGCAGGACGTCGGCTACTTCGGCGGCGTGTTTCGCTGCACCGAAGGACTGCAGAACAAATACGGCAAGTCGCGCGTGTTCGACGCGCCGATCAACGAAGGCGGGATCGTCGGCGCGGCGGTGGGGATGGGCGCGTACGGGTTGCGCCCCGTCTGCGAGATCCAGTTCGCCGACTATTTCTATCCGGCGTCCGACCAGATCGTGTCGGAGGCGGCGCGGCTGCGCTACCGGTCGGCGGCCGAGTTCATCGCGCCGCTGACGATCCGCATGCCGTGCGGCGGCGGCATCTACGGCGGCCAGACGCACAGCCAGAGCCCCGAGGCGATGTTCACGCAGGTGTGCGGGCTGCGCACCGTGATGCCGTCGAATCCGTACGACGCGAAGGGCCTGCTGATCGCCTCGATCGAGAACGACGATCCGGTGATCTTCCTCGAGCCGAAGCGGCTCTACAACGGCCCGTTCGACGGCCATCACGACCGGCCGGTGACGCCCTGGAGCAAGCATCCCGCGAGCCTCGTGCCGGACGGCTACTACACGGTGCCGCTCGATTCGGCGGCGATCGTGCGCCCCGGCGGCGACGTGACGGTGCTGACCTACGGGACGACCGTGCACGTGTCGCTCGCGGCCGTCGACGAGAGCGGCGTCGACGCCGAAGTGATCGACCTGCGCAGCCTCTGGCCGCTCGATCTCGACACGATCGTCGAATCGGTGCGCAAGACGGGCCGCTGCGTCGTCGTGCACGAAGCGACGCGCACGTGCGGCTACGGCGCCGAGCTGATCTCGCTCGTTCAGGAGCACTGCTTCCATTGGCTCGAAGCGCCCGTCGAGCGCGTGACGGGCTGGGACACGCCGTATCCGCACGCGCAGGAGTGGGCGTATTTCCCGGGCCCGAACCGGGTCGGCGATGCGTTGCGGCGCGTGATGGAGAATTGATATGGGCATCCACGTCATCAAGATGCCGGATATCGGCGAAGGCATCGCGGAAGTCGAGCTCGGGCTGTGGCACGTGAAGGTCGGCGATCGCGTGAAGGAAGACCAGGCGATCGCGGATGTGATGACCGACAAGGCGTCGGTCGAGATTCCGTCGCCCGTGACGGGCGTCGTCGTCGCGCTGGGCGGCAAGGAAGGCGACGTGCTCGCCGTCGGCAGCGAGCTCGTGCGGCTCGAGGTCGAGGGCGAGGGCAATCACCAGGGCGACCAGAGGAGCGGCCACGGGGACGATCGCGTCGGCGCCGCCGCGAACGGCGTTGCAAATGAAGTTGCAAGCAGCGCTTCGAATGACATCGCGCGCGGCGAAACGGCCTCGTCCTCGGCGCGGCCGGGACGCTTCGCCGACGCGGCGCATGCGCGCGCGAACGCCGGCGCGAGGGCGGCTCGCGCCGGGCGCGATGCCGACGACGCGCGCGCCGCGTCGCATCCGGACGGCGATCGGGCGGCATGGGCCGAACCCGAAGCATCGCATGACGAAGCATCGCGGCGCGCATCGCCGCCAGGCGGCGGCGTCGCGCGCGATGTCGCATCGCCGCCGCCCGCGCGCCGGCCGGGCGAGCGCCCGCTCGCGTCGCCCGCGGTGCGCAGGCGCGCGTGGGATCTCGGCGTCGAGCTGCGCTTCGTGCATGGCACGGGCGAAGCGGGGCGCATCCTGCACGAGGATCTCGACGCGTACCTGCAAGGCCGCGGCGCGGCCGCGCAGGGCGCGCGCGGCGGCCACGCGGCCTACGTCGAGCGGCACGACGAGGAGGCGGTGCCCGTGATCGGCTTGCGCCGCAAGATCGCGCAGCGGATGCAGGACGCGAAGCGTCGGATTCCTCACTTCAGCTACGTCGAGGAGATCGACGTCACCGAGCTCGAAGCGCTGCGCGCCGAGCTGAACCGCACGTACGGCGAGTCGCGCGGCCGCCTGACGGTGCTGCCGTTCCTCGCGCGCGCGATGGTGATCGCGCTGCGCGATTTCCCGCAGATCAACGCGCGCTACGACGACGAAGCCGGCGTCGTCACGCGTCACGGCGCGGTGCATCTCGGCGTCGCGACGCAGAGCAAGGCGGGCCTGATGGTGCCCGTCGTGCGCCATGCTGAGGCGCGCGATCCGTGGTCGCTCGCGGCCGAGATCGCGCGGCTCGCGGACGCGGTGCGCACGGGCCGCGCGGAGCGCGACGAGCTGTCGGGCTCGACGATCACGATCACGAGCTTGGGCGCGCTCGGCGGCATCGCGTCGACGCCCGTCATCAATTCGCCCGAGGTCGGCATCGTCGGCGTGAACCGGATCGTCGAGCGGCCGATGTTCCGCGCGGGCGCGGTGGTTGCGCGCAAGCTGATGAACCTGTCGTCGTCGTTCGATCATCGCGTGATCGACGGCATGGACGCGGCCGAGTTCATCCAGGCCGTGCGCGCGCGGCTCGAGCAACCCGCCCTTCTTTTCGTGGAATGACCCGATGACGGACAACAAGACTACGACCCTGCTCGTGATCGGCGGCGGGCCGGGCGGCTACGTCGCCGCGATCCGCGCGGGGCAGCTCGGCGTGCGCACGATTCTCGTCGAGCGCGACAGGCTCGGCGGCACGTGCCTGAACATCGGCTGCATTCCGTCGAAGGCGCTGATTCACGCGGCGGGCGAATTCGACAAGGTGCGCGGCTTCGCCGGCGATTCGCCGCTCGGCATCCGCACGGAAGCGCCCGCGATCGACATCGTGCGCACGGTTGCGTGGAAGGACGGCATCGTCAAGAAGCTGACGGGTGGCGTCGGCGCGCTCTTGAAGAAGAACGGCGTCGAAGTCGTGCACGGCGACGCGCGCATCGTCGACGGCAAGACCGTCGAAGTCGACGCGTGCGGCGGCGCGCGCGTGCGCATCCAGTGCGAGCACCTGCTGCTCGCGGCGGGGTCCGAGCCCGTCGAGCTGCCGGCGATGCCGTTCGGCGGCAGCGTGATCTCGTCGACCGACGCATTGTCGCCGGGCAAGCTGCCGAAGCGGCTCGTCGTCGTCGGGGCCGGGTATATCGGGCTCGAGCTCGGCATCGCGTACCGGAAGCTCGGCGTCGACGTGACCGTCGTCGAGGCGCGCGAGCGTATCCTGCCGATCTACGACGCGGAGCTGACGAAGCCCGTTGCGGCGTCGCTCAAGCGCCTTGGCGTGCGCGTGCACCTCGGCCACAAGGTGCTCGGGCTGAACGCGCGCGGCGACGCGGTGCGCGTGCAGGACGGCGAGCACGCGCAGACCGAGCTCGCCGCCGACCAGGTGCTCGTGACGGTCGGCCGCCGACCGCGCACGCAGGGCTGGGGGCTCGAGGCGCTGCAGCTCGATCGCGCGGGCGCCGCGCTGAGGATCGACGACATGTGCCGCACGTCGATGCGCAACGTGTGGGCGATCGGCGACTTGACGGGCGAGCCGATGCTCGCGCATCGCGCGATGGCGCAGGGCGAGATGGTTGCGGAGCTCGTCGCCGGCAAGCGGCGGCACTTCACGCCCGCGGCGATTGCCGCGATCTGCTTCACCGATCCCGAGATCGTGTCGGCCGGGCTCGCGCCCGACGAAGCCGAGCGCGAGTTCGGCGAGTGCCTGAGCGCGTCGTTCCCGTTCGCCGCGAACGGCCGCGCGCTCACGCTCGAAAGCGCGGACGGCTTCGTGCGCGTCGTCGCGCGCCGCGACGATCATCTGATCGTCGGCTGGCAGGCGGTCGGCGTCGGCGTGTCCGAGCTCGCCGCCGCGTTCTCGCAATCGCTCGAAATGGGCGCGCGCCTCGAAGACGTCGGTGGTACGATTCACGCACACCCGACGCTCGGAGAAGCGGTGATGGAAGCCGCGCTTCGCGCGCTCGGCCACGCGTTGCACATCTGAAGCACGCAATCGCGATCGCGCACGCCGCGCGGTCGCGTCCGATATCAACGACGCCGGGACGCGTCGCGATCCCGGCCATCAGGCACAGAGGCGAGCGAGGGCGAATGGCGATCTTCAACATCCACTACGACGAAAACTAAGCGGTACGGCGACGTGCCGGACGCGTTCGCGCGTCGCGGGCTGCGCCGGCCGACGCGTTTCGTTCGCCATTCCGGCGCGCGCCGCCGGCGTGGGGCGTCGTGCCTCGCGCCGGCGGCGTGCGGCGTGAGCGAACGCAGCCTCTGCCGCGCGCTTCGCGCGCGTTTTCGCCTTCGGTGCGCCGTGTCGGCGTACCGGTTCCAGCTCCGATAACGAGGCCCGCCGGGCCCGCCGGCGTTCGACTCGCCCGCGCATCGCGCGGGCGCGCCCTCCCTTTTTCCTTTGCTCGACTCCGCTTGACGACGGCAGCGCCGCTGCCGCGCGACTGATCACCACCGATGGCCGCCGGTGGCCGTGATGCAGGAGCAGCTCTTTTCTTTCCCGACTCCGCACGACGCGTTCACGTCACCGTTCGCAATTTGACCTGCTGCCGTGAGCCGCCCGGTCGTCGTGCGCTTTGCGGCCGTCGGGCCGAACCGCCATCGCCTTCCCACCCCAACCGATGGATCGGCGCCATGGCTCGACAATCCACCTCTGTTTCGTTCGAACTTTCTTCACCCGACCTCGCGCGCACCCGTGACGGCATCGTCGACGGCAAGCGCATTTCGCTCGGCGTCCGAGGCGACGCGCTGTGCGGCTTCGTGCTCGAGCGACGCTGCAAGAGCCCCGGCGAGCCGGTATCGACGCAGCGCGTCGGCCTGCGCGACCCGGCGGCCGTCGCGGCGTTCGTCGAACACGATCCGTATGCGGCGCAGCTCGGAATCGACTACCGGGCGCTGCTCGACGTGCATCGCGGAGCCGACGCGGCGGCTCCGCACGGCGCGCACGCAGCGCACGATGTGCGACATGCGCCTGCGGCGAACGACGCGCTCGATGCATCCCGCACATCGGAGCGCACCGGCGCGGCGGCTGCGGCGGCCGCGCCGGCGACGCAGCCGGAATTCGCGGCCGAATGCGAGCACGACGGCGCGCTGCTCGCGCTGATGCGCCGCATTTGCGCGTCGTGCGGCGCGACTCAGTGCTTCTATCACTGGTTCGTCGTCGACGAAGAGACGGACGAGTTCTCGACCCACGATCTGCTGATCGGCGGCGCACCCGCATGGGCGCAGCGTTACGTGCATCAGCACTGGTATCTGAACGATCCGGCCGTCGCGCACGCGCGCGACAACACGCAGCCGCTGCGCGGCTCGACGCTCGCCGAATTGCCGCCCGATCATTGGCTGAACCATTACGCGCAGACGCAGGGGCTCGGCAGCAACGTGTTCTTTCCCGCGCACCGCCGCGACGTTTCGACGTTCGGACTGCTGCACGTCGCGACGCCGCTGCCGGCGCCGCAGGGCGAGGACATGCCATGGCGCAACCGGCGCCTGCTGCGCGGGCTCGCGAACGAGATGCTCGAATGGCGCGTCGTGCGGCGACGGCGCGAGCTTGCGCAGGAGCTGTCGCTCGCCGCGCAGGACGTGCTCGCGCTGCGGCTCGTCGCACGCGGCGGCGGCGCGCGTCATGTCGCCGAGGAACTGCGGCTCGACGAGCGCGCGGTCTATCAGCTGTTTACCGCGATCAACCGCAAGATGGACAGCAAGCACATCAAGAGCAGCGCGACGAAGGCGAAGCGATTGGGATTGCTCGCCGAAGGCTATATCTCGAAATGAGCGGAACCTCGCCCGTCATATGCCGTAAACGATCTAACGCATTACGCGGGCGTTTTCCGTTAGCCTGTATCGCATGCATCGGCCGCCAAGCGCGATGCGTCTCGGGACCAACGCCGCGCACGCGCGCGGCGCGCCGTCCGGATGCGCGGTCAAGTTTGCCGCCGTATCCATTGCTTCACGATTCAAGCTGAACGAAAGACGCAGCACGTTCGGCGCGGGCCGTATCCGCATCCGCATCGAACGCCGAGAAACAGAAACGAGCAGGTTCGAACGAGAGGCAATCGAACGACGAGGGGCCGGAAGTCGTCGACGAACGATCGCGCACACGAATGCACGGACGCGCGCGGCATCGTTCGCCCGTGCGCCCGTGCGCGATGTCGGCTGAATCGCGACGGGAACGCGCCCCGCGTCGACGCTTCGCAGCGAGGGTCCGGTCAGATGGAGACATGCACCGAATGGGCGCGGCGGTTGCGGCGGATCGTGCGCGGCGCGGGAACGCGCGCGCTGTCGGCCGCCGTGGCGGGGGCGGGCGATGCACGGTGTCGAAGCGACGCCCGCATCGCGTCCGCCGGTCCGCTGTACATCGGTGACGGCTGGTTCCTGATCGGCGGCGCGGCTTCGCGTCCGGGCGCATGCGAATTCGCGCTGTTCGACGGGCCCGTCGCGTCGACCGCCCGAAATCCGAAGGAGGAGACGTAATGGCGAACCCATGGACCCACCGCGCGGCGCGCGCCGCAACCGACGCGCACGCCGCACTCGAGCTGCCGATGCTCGAGCGGGAACGCGAACGGCGCGCCGAGCACGGCGTATCGGCGCCGAGCGGATACGCGCCGGCGTCGAACGGCGCCGCATCGCGCGCGCCCGACGCGCTGACGCAGCATTTCAAGGCCGCGATGCGCCGACTGACGTCGGCGGTGTCGATCGTCGCGACGCGCGACGCGTGCGCGCGCTTCGGAATGGCGGCGACCGCGGTGAGCGCGGTCAGCACCGATCCGCCCGCGATCCTCGTGTGCATCAATCGCGCGGCGACGCTGCATGCGCCGCTGATGCGCACGCGCCGCTTCTCGTTGAATCTGCTGCACGAACGGCAGCTCGACCTGATCGCGCCGTTCAGCGGCAAGCTCGATCACGACGCGCGCTTCGCGCACGGCGAATGGCGCGACGCGCACGGCGTGCCGATGCTCGCCGGCGCGCAGGCGACGCTGCTGTGCGAGGTCGACGGCGATTTCGGCTACGGCAGCCACACGATCGTGATCGGCCGGGTCGATTCGGTGTGGGTCGCCGGGCCCGTCGCGCCGCTGTTGTGGCAGGACGGCGGACCATGCGCGGCACGCGCCCTGACCCCAATCGCGCACGATGCGCAATGACACGACGCCGACGGCGGATTTCCTGCACAAATGCGAAACGCTCATATAGACTGCAAAGCGAATCATCCGATGGTTCCCTGGCCGCCGCGCGGCGCGTCGATGCGCGCCGGATTGTTGCGCTGCCAAGTCTTCGATCGCTCCGAGGCTCGCGCGCGGTGCGAGCGCAAGCGAGATCGTCGCGTGCAACCGAGGGCCGGCGACAAACCGCTTGCCGCACGACGCGCCACCGCGTTCGCGAGTGCGCGCACTTGTCCGCGCCGCGTGACCGAGGGTGCGACGCCGTATCGACATAAAACGAATCGCGTTGCCCGCGACGCGCGCGCGCCGTGGGCAGCCGCCATAACAGGAGCGGACATGTTTGCACCCGAAACGCATCGACGCGACGGTTCTCCACGCATTTTCAATCCCGCGATGATCGCCGTGCTCGCCGGCGCGCTCATCATGAGCGCCGCGATGGGCGTGCGGCAGACCTTCGGCCTCTTCATCGGGCCGTTCTCGTTCGACCACGGCTTGCCCGTCACGACGATCGCATTCGCGATCGCGTTGCACAATCTCGTCTGGGGCGTCGCGCAGCCGTTCGCCGGCGCGGCCGCCGACCGCTACGGCGCCGGGCCGCTCGTCGCGATCGGCGCGCTCGTGTTCGCGCTCGGCCTCGCGATCGCGGCGGTCGTGCCGTCGGGCACGATGCTCGTGCTCGGGATGGGCGTGCTCGTCGGCATCGGCATCAGCTGCACGAGCTTCGGCGTCGTGCTGACGGCGGTCGGCCGCGGCGCGCCGCCCGAGAAGCGCAGCATGGCGATGGGCATCGCGAGCGCGGGCGGCTCGCTCGGTCAGGTCGCGCTCGTGCCGGTCGCGCAGTGGTTCACGACGCATTCGGGGACGATGGCGTCGCTCCTCGTGCTCGCCGGCTGCCTGATCGCGATCGCGCCGTTCGGCGTGCTGCTCGACCGCAACGCGGGCGCGGGCCACGCGAGCGCGCACGAAGCGGCGGCCGTGTCGCTGAAGGACGCGCTGTCGCACGCGGCGCGGCATCGCGGCTATTGTCTGCTGACGGTCGGCTTCTTTACGTGCGGGTTCCAGCTCGCTTTCATCGCGACCCATCTGCCGAACTATCTGCTGCTATGCCACATGCCGGTCGGGCTCGGCGCGACGGCGCTCGCGCTGATCGGTCTGTTCAACATGGCGGGCAGCTGGGCGTGCGGCTGGCTCGGCGGGCGCTACCGGCAGCATCACGTGCTCGGCTGGCTGTACCTGATTCGCGGCGCGACGATCGCGGTGTTCTTCCTCGCGCCGAAGACGGATGCGTCGGTCGTCGTCTTCGCGGCGATCATGGGGCTGACGTGGCTCGGCACCGTGCCGCTGACGAGCGGGCTCGTCGCGAAGGTGTTCGGCACGCGGCATCTGGGCACGCTGTTCGGCGTCTGCTTCCTGAGCCATCAGATCGGGTCGTTCCTCGGCTCGTGGCTCGGCGGCTACGTGTTCGACGTGACGGGGTCGTATTCGCTGATCTGGGGCGCGACGGCGCTCGCGGGGCTGTTCGCGGCGCTGCTGCATTTCCCGATCGATGACGCGCCCGCGCATGGCGGCGCGGCGCTCGCGCGGGCGTGACCGGCATGCGCCGGGCCGCGGCGCACGTGAGCGCCGCCGCAGCCGTGCGACGATGCCTTCGCGCCTTGCGCACGACGGACAGCGCCTGCGCGCTCGACGTGAACGCCCGGCACGCATGCGTGACGATGCGGTGCGCACACGCGGCGGTGCGGATGCAATCGCGATCGAAAACGCGAGTGCGAACCTGAAAACGTGAATGTGGACGCGAGTGCGCGCGCGAACGGCGCACTCGCGCGATACGGCAACCCGAATGACAAACGCTTCGACGACCGACCCGACGATGAACGCACCGACCGCACTGCCGCTCGGCGAACGCGACGCGCACGTGTGGTACGCGCGCACCGCCGCATGCGATGCGCCCGCACTGCGCGAACGGTATCGCGCGCTGCTGAGCGCCGCCGAGCACGAGCGCCTCGAGCGCTTCGCGTTCGATCACCTGAAGCTCGAGTACCTGGTGACGCGCGCGTTGTGCCGCACCGTGCTGTCCGCGTACGTCAATGACGTCTCGCCCGCGCAATGGCGGTTTCGCGCGAACGCGCACGGCCGGCCGGAGATCGACGCGGGCGATGCGCGGCCGCCGCTGCGCTTCAACTTGTCGAACGCGCGCAGCGTCGTCGCATGCGTCGTCACGCGGGCGGCCGATGCGGGAATCGACGTCGAGGAGGTGGCGCGCAGCAACGATCTCGACGGCATCGCCGCGTCGCATTTCTCGGCGAGCGAGCGCGCGGCGTTCTTCGCGCTGCCTCCCGAGCGGCGGCGCGAGCGCTTCTTCGAGCTGTGGACCCTGAAGGAGGCGTACATCAAGGCGCGCGGCGTCGGGTTGTCGATCGATCTCGGTCAGTTCTCGTTCGCGCTGCCCGCGCAGCCGATCCGCATCGCGTTCGATCGGCATGTCGACGACGACGCGAGCCATTGGCAATTCGCGCTGCTCGGCATCGGCGCGGAGCATCGGATGGCGCTCGGGATTCGCGACGCGCACGCGGCGGCGCGACCGTTCGACGTCCGGATGCGCGAAATCGTGCCGGACCCGGCGGCGAGCCTGCACGGCGAAGCCGCGATCGGCTGAGCGCGCCGAAGCGCCGATGTGCTGAAAGCGCTTGACGAAGCGCCGGCCGCACCGCAAGCGGAGCGGTCCTGCCGATTTATTTAGCATCGCGAACTGATGGGCGACGTTCGCCCGATGTTCGAGACAGGCGCTGCCGCGTGACGAAGTCCGGGTTCGGCGGACGGCGGCGCCGCGAGGCCGCGCGACGTCGCACGCGGCCTTCCCGGGCGCGCGGCCCGGCGGCATCTGCGCCGCGGCGTTCGCGCGCGCTGTTTGAACGTTTCGATAGAGCCTTCCCATGACCAGAAAACACATCCATTTCGGCGTCCTGATTCAAGGGGCAGGGGCGAACATGAACGCATGGAAGCATCCGAGCGTGCCCCCGGACGCAAGCATCAATTTCGACTTCTACGTGGATCGAGCGCGCCGTGCGGAGGCGGCCGGCATCGCGTTCGCGTTCATCGCGGATTCGGCGTACGTGACGCCGAAGTCGGCGCCGCATTTCCTCAATCGCCTCGAGCCGATCTCGCTGCTGTCCGCGCTCGCGGCCGTCACGTCGAAGATCGGTCTCGTCGGCACGGTGTCGTCGTCGTACAGCGAGCCGTACACGGTCGCGCGGCAGTTCGCGTCGCTCGATCTGATCAGCGGCGGGCGCGCCGGCTGGAACGTCGTCACGTCGTCGATCGAGGGCACCGGGAAGAACTACGGCCGCCCGCACCCGGATCATGCACAGCGCTATGCGATCGCCGAAGAGCATCTCGACGTGGTTCAGGGCCTGTGGGACAGCTGGGACGACGACGCGCTCGTCCGCGATCGCGCCGCCGGCCGCTTCTTCGATCCGGACAAGCTGCACCGTCTCGATCATCGCGGCCGCTTCTTCTGCGTCGAGGGGCCGCTCAACATCCGTCGCTCGCCGCAGGGGCAGCCGGTGATCTTCCAGGCCGGCTCGTCGGACGACGGGATCGATTTCGCGGGCCGCTGCGCGGACGCGGTGTTCTCGAACGGCGGTACGTTCGACGACGCGCGCGTCTTCTATCGCCGCGTGAAGGCGGCGGCCGCCGCCGCGGGCCGCGATCCCGATCACGTGAAGGTGTTTCCGGGCATCGGCCCGATCGTCGGCGCGACGCAGGACGAGGCCGACGACAAGTACCGGCAGGTGCGCGACCTGCTGTCCCCGCGCGAGGCGCTCGCGTATCTCGGTCACTTCTTCCAGCAGCACGACTTCAGCGCCTATCCGCTCGACGGCCCGTTTCCGGACATCGGCAATCTCGGCAGCGACGGGTTCCAGTCGACCACCGACAACATCAAGCGCCTTGCGCGCGAGCGCAAGCTGACGTTGCGCGAGGTCGCATACGAAGTGGCGACGCGGCGCTCGAACATCGGCACGTCCGAGGCGTTCATCGGCACGGCGGAGAAGGTCGCCGACGAGATGATCCGCTGGGTCGACGAGGGCGCGGCGGACGGCTTCATGCTCGGCCTGCCGGTGACGGGCTTCGGGCTCGACGATTTCGTCGACCGCGTGCTGCCCGAGCTGACCGCGCGCGGCTACTTCGATCCGGTGCTGCGCGGCGCGACGCTGCGCGACCATCTCGGTCTGCCCTACAAGGAGAGCCGCTACGCGCACGACGCACAGGTTGCGGCAATTTAGCTAAACTGGCCGGCGGCGCGGCGTGCAACCCGCCGCCAGCCAGGGCGCCCGGCCGGCGCCAGCGCACCGGTCGCCCGCAACCTATCCGATGCGCCGCCGCCACGAGCGGCGGCGAAATCATGGAGACGCTCATGAAAGTAGGATTCATCGGCATCGGCGTGATGGGGCAGCCGATGGCGCTCAATCTCGCGCGCGCCGGCACCGAGCTCGTCGTGTGGAACCGCACGCCCGAGCGCTGCGAACCGTTGCGCGCGGCCGGCGCGCAGGTCGCCGAATCGGCGGCCGACGTCTATCGACACGCGTACGTCGTGATCCTGATGATGGCGACCGACGCCGCGCTCGACGCGGTGCTCGGCCGCGGCACGCCCGCGTTCGCGGGCAATGTCGCGCAGCACACGATCGTCCATATGGGGACGGTGTCCGCCGAATATTCGCGCGGCCTCGAAGCCGATATTCGCGCGGCGGGCGGCCGCTATGTCGAGGCGCCGGTGTCGGGCTCGCGCAAGCCGGCCGAGGCCGGGCAGCTCGTCGCGATGCTGGCGGGCGATCCGGCGGCCGTCGACGAAGTGCGTTCGCTGCTCGCGCCGATGTGCCGCGAGATCGTCGTGACGGGACCGGTGCCGACCGGCCTGCTGATGAAGCTCGCGGTCAACACGTTCCTGATCTCGATGGTGACGGGGCTCGCCGAGGCCGCGCACGCGGCGCGCGGCTTCGGGCTCGACATGAAGCAGTTCCAGGCGGTGCTCGACGCGGGGCCGATGGCGAGCAGCGTGTCGCGCGTGAAGATCGACAAGCTCGTCAACGAAGACTTCGAAGTTCAGGCGTCGATTACCGACGTGTTCAAGAACAGCCGGCTCGCGACCGAGGCCGCGCACGCCGCGCATCTTGCGTCGCCGCTGCTCGACGTCTGCCGCGATCTGTATCGCGAGACCGAGGCGCTCGGGCATGGGCAGGCGGACATGGCGGCCGTCGTGCGCGCGATCGAGGCGCGCAGCGCGGCGCGGAACGCGGGCGGCTGACGAGCGCGCGCGTGCATCGAATGGGCCGCGACGTGCGCCGCATGTTTGCAATGGCTTGCCGCTCTCGACGCGAGGATCGTGCGCGCGAACGGTGGATCGTCGCGGCCGTTCGCGATCGGCGCGCCGCGCGCCGTTTGCATTTGCGCGCGAGCTCGCAGGCGCGCGCTCGCGCGCGAACGGCGTGCGGCGCGCGTGAAACGGATCGATCGGCGAGCCCGCCGACGCGTCGATCGGCTCGCCGGCACGCGATCGAAGCGGCGCAGGCGCGTTGCGCCGCGTCGATTGGCGACGGATGCCGCGCATGACGAACTTGCATCCGAACGGCCCGCCGGTCGCATTGACGGTCGCCTCGGCGGCGGACCGGCCGCTCGTCCGATCGATGTTGCATCGCTATCTGGCGGAACTCGGTCAGCATGACGAAGTGAGTTTCGACTATCCCTATTTCGATCTTTACTGGCAGCCCGGCGAAGCGCGCTGGCCCTATCTGCTCGACGTGGGAACGGCGCGCATCGGCTTCGCGTTCGTGCGCGCGCACGACGAACCCGAGGTCGACCATTCGATTGCCGAGTTCTTCATCCTGCCGCACGCGCGCGGCCACGGCTGCGGCGCCGCGGCGGCTTGCGCGCTGTGGCGCGCGCATCCGGGGCGCTGGGAAGTGAGCGTGATGCGCGGGAACGCGCCCGCGCAGCGTTTCTGGCCGCGCGCGATCGCCGCAGTCGGCGCGGCCGATGTCGTGCGGCTCGAAAGAAACGGCGGCACCGTCTTTCGTTTCGACCTGACCGCTTGATCTCGGATCGGATCGTTTGCATGCCGAAGCGTTTCTCGGCGGCGCATCGCCCACATGGCGCTTTCGTTCAAAAGCATCCGGCGAGACGATGCGCGCCGCGCCCACGCTAACGCGGTGCTTCGGTCTCGCGCACGCGCATCGGCGTAAGCCGGTTGTGCAGCGGCTCGAGGCCGATGCCGAGCGCCTTGGCGATGCGCGGCTTGTCGCCGTTGAAGTATTCGAGCGACGCGGCAATGAAGCGCTGCCGTGAACGCGCGAGCGTCGCGCCGAGCGGCGGCGGCAGCGCGTCGCGCCGCACGTCGCCGTGACGCGGCGTGCGCCGCGACGGCGCCGCCTCGATCTGATCGTCGGCGAGGGTGAACGCGTGCCCGATCGCGTTGCGCGGCTTGCGCGCCGGCGTGCGGTGCGTGCGCGATGTCGAGACCGGCCGCGGCGCGCGCGCCTTCTCTTCGGCCGGCATCGCGGAAATCCGTTCGCCGTGGCCGAGCGTGCGATCGTTGATCCATCCGGCCGACACTTTCGTTACAGCGCATTGGTAAAAAAATGCGCGACGCAGCCGTCATCGCGCAACGAGCGGGCGCGCGAAGGGCCGCTCCGCGGTCGAACTTCAGGTTCTCGCGCGTGTGCATGGAACAGCGAGCCGCGCGGGGCCGCGTGAGCGGCACGGCCGCTTGCGCGGCGCGCGGCGGACGGACGGGCCAACGGACGGACGGGCCAACGGGCCAACGGGCCAACGAGCGAACGAACGGCCGGGCCGGGCCGTCCGCGGCCGCGAATGAGGGCGGCGACGAACGATTTGGCGTGCGACGGAGCGGTTGTCGCGGCAGGCAGCATTTCGTGCGCCGATTTCGACAAAAGTACACAAATCTTTTCCAAAATCGACACAGCCGAATGTAACGAAAAGTAATAATTCCGCGGCTCCCACCCGCGCCGACCGATGATCGGCTGAATGCGTTCAGTCCCGATGCAACACGAATCCGCAGCAAACTCCCCGATTCTGACCGTGCCGATCAGCTTGGCGCTGCGTCCCGTCATCGACGAAGTCGTCCATCGAAGCGTGTCGGAGGCGACGACCAAGAACGGCTACATGCGCTGCGCCGATTACGCGATCGTCGGCGCGCGCGTGCTGACCATGCTGACCGGCACGCGGTATCGGCCCGTCGCGGGCGGCGAGGTCATGGATTTCGGCGACGACACACTCTTCGTGCTCTGCTCGACGCGCGAGCGGCGCCGCGCCGCGAAGCATCTGTCGCAGCTCGCGCGCTATCACTGCTGGATCGAGGCGCGCCACACCGATGCCGCCGGGCTCGCGCGAACGGAGGTCATCGACTTCACGATGCGCCACGACGAAATTGTCGCGAGCATGGTCGGCATGTCGTTCTCGCGTTCGCATCAGGCGTATTTCTGGGGATGGGACGACGAGCACGCGGTGCCGGCCGAATTGCGGGATCATCCGGCTTTCGCGAAGCAGGGGCCATACTGGCGCTGGGCGGAACGCGAATGCACGACGCTGCTGCGCGCGTACGAGCGTGAGCGCCCGGGCTACTTCGGGCGTCAGGTCGCGCGCGCGCTGAATCTGTTCGCGGATCGCGTCGAGCGCGAGGCTTGAGCTGACGCGCCGGCGTGCGCTCGAGGCGCCGGTGGCGCCGGTGGCGTCGGGGCGCGCGATGTGCTGCAATCGCGTGCCGGCAAAGGTTGGTTCGCGCGCGGGTTCGCCGCGGCGACAACAATCCGAACAACGAGGACAGCACATGGCCGACGCACGAGCCGTTCCAATCCGGGGAGCCGTCGCACCGCGCCGCGCGCCGGCGCGACGGCGCATCGATCGCATCGATCGCGCCGTGCGCGGCATCGTCTGCATCGCGTGCGCGGCGGCGGCCGTTTCGGCGCGCGCGCAGACGCCGTCGCCGGCCGCCGAGTGGCAGTATTCGGCCGGCGTGCCGCTCGACAAGCTTTTCGATCCACAGCAGCCGGCATGGCAGATCGCGGTCGGCGCGGCCGCGACGCTGCAGCCGCGCTACGACGGCTCGAACCAGTATCGTCCGATGGCCGGGCCGACCCTCGACGTCCGCTATCGCGACCTGTGGTTCGTGTCGACGGGCGAGGGGATCGGCGTCAACGTGCTGCGCGGGCCGAACTGGCGCGCGACGATCTCCGTGGGCTACGACTTCGGCCGCCGCGAGGCCGACGACCGCGGTCATCTGACGGGCGTCGGCAACGTCAATCCGGCGGCGGTGATCAAGCTGTCGGCCGATTACGTGATCTCGCGCGATTTCCCGCTCGTGCTGCGCGCGGACGTTCGCCGCAGCGTCGGCGGCGCGAACGGCTGGGTCGCCGATCTCGCCGCGTACATGCCGCTGCCCGGCAGCTCGGAAACGTTCTACTGGTTCGCGGGGCCGACCGTCACGTTCGCCGATTCGCGCTACATGAACAGCTGGTTCGGCGTGAACGACGCGCAGGCGGCGCGCTCCGGCTATTCGCGCTATGCGCCGAGCGCGGGTGTGAAGTCGGTCGGCGGCGGCGTGACGCTCGTCTGGTTCGTCACGAAGCACTGGTTCGTGACGGCCGACGGCGCGGTCGAACAACTCGTCGGCAGCGCCGCGCGCAGTCCGCTCGCGCAGCGCTCGACGGATTCGGCCGTCGACGTGTCGATCAATTACCAGTTTTAGCGGGGTGGCGCGTCGCGTCGCCGCCGGTGGCCGGCGCGGCGGAGATCGCGAAGATCCTGCTCTATGCGTTCGCCGTGATCCTTCTCGTCGTGCTCGCGCTGGGCATCGCACGACGATGACGGCCGCGAGCGGGAAAGCGCGCTCGGTGCAACGCCGGCCGGCCGTCCGCAACGGCCGATCGGCGCTCGTCTCGGCGGATGCGTCAGGGCTTGCGGCCGAACGCCTCGCGCAATTTTTTCTTCGCGAGCTCGAGCGTTTCCCGGCGCGCCTTCGGAAGGTTTCGGCCGGCGCGGTTCACGTAGAAATTGAGCATCGACATCGCCGATTGAAACGGATTGGCCTTGCGCCGCGTGCTGTCGAGCGCGGAGCGCTTCAGCGATTGCGCGATCGCCTCGGGGTCGTCGGACTTGAAGATGTCGGGTTCGAGATCGAGCGCGTTGCTGTGCCGCGTCACGTCGTTCGACCAGTAGCGGCCGGATTTTTCCTGCGCGGTGCGGGCGCGCTTGCGGCCGGACGCGGGCGGACGGGGCGCGGTCTTGCGCGGGGCGCTTTTGCGGGCGGGCGTCTTGCCGGTAGCCATCGCGCGCTCACAGCTTGATGCCGCCCGCCTCGGGCGCGTTCGACGAGCCGGGCTCGACGTCGCCGGCGCCGAACCGCTCGGGACGCCGAGGCTCGAACGGCGGCCGCCGCGCGCGCGACGCCTGCGGCGCATGCATGTGCGCGGCGTGCGGACGGCCCGCATGCGCGCGGCGCGACGGACAGGCGCGGCACGCCGCGCGCGCGCCGACGCGCGAACCGGCCAAGCCGTCGGGACGCGGCCGCCGGCCGGCGGCGCGCGAGAACAGCAGGGCGATCGTTTCGAATATCCGCATCGCGTGCTCCTGACGGGCGGCGAGCATGCGCGAGATGCGCGAGTCTCGGCTCGCGCGCCGCGCGCTCGCCGCGTTGGCGTTCGGCCGGCCACGAGGCGGCCGGCCGTGAATCGAGAATGCAGGCAACGGATGTTCCGACGCGCGAGGCGCACGTGCGTCGCGACGAACGGCGGCGATGTCCATCGTCGCATATATCGCATATAAATTCTTCCGCGCGCAGATGAATGAGCGAAATCGGGCGCGCCCGCGCGGTGATGGTCGAGGGAACGGTCACGCTCGGCTTGCGCTGTGCGCGCTTGCGGGACGATGCGGCGTTGGGGCGCGCGGCGCACGGCGCTCATCGTTTCATTTCAGGAAACGGTGCGGCGGATATGTTTTTAATGCTTCGGGCGCGACGGCTAATGTGCACACATTGCGTGCGTCGGCGCGAGATCGAGCGGCGATCGCGGTTCGGCTGGATATCGGGCATCGCCGGCTTCGAGCGAGTCGGCCGCGCTGTCGAGCGCCGTCCGCGAATGCATGCCGCCGCTCGACGTTCGCATATGCCGGCGCGTTGAGAAAAACGACGCTTCGCGATCGGCAAGCCCGACGATCGCATCTGCGCGTTGCAGCCCGAACGTTCGTGCGCCCGATCACGGGGCCGCTTCGGCGTGCGGATTCGTTCGGAGAACCGATCGAGCGGAGCGTCTTCGATTGCCGCATCGGCCGGGCGCATCGTTCGCGCGACGCGCCGGCGCTCATGCGCTCCCGCGCTCACGTGCGCGTGCCGCGTCGGCGCGCATCGCCGATCACGCGCGGCGGCGCTTCGCGCGCCGCACGTCAAACCTTGAACGACGGCAAATCCCGCACGATCTGCGCGAGGATCTCGTTCGCCGCGCGCGGCAGCGCGCGCTCGTTGTGAACGAGCACCTTGCCGCAGGGCGAGTTGAACAGCGGATTGCGCATCCGCAGCGCGACGATCTCGCCGCATTCGAGATCGTCTTCGATCAGCAGGCGCGTGAGGAACGCGATGCCGTTGCCCGAACGCACGAAGCGCCGCATCGCGGGCACCGAGTTCGTGACGAGCCGCGGCGCGAGCGGAATGTTCTCCGCATGCGCGACGGTGTGCACGATCTGCCCGACGCCGTAATACGGCGCGGGCATCAGCGCGAGCGGATAGCTGACCGCCTCGCGCAATTCGAGCGGCTCGCCGCGCTTCGCGAGCGGATGATCGGGCGCGACCGCGAGAAACGTCGGATGCGCGACGCTCAGGCACTCGCGAATCTCGGGCGGCAGCGACGGATTGTACGTGAGGCCGATATGCGCACGTTTGCGTAATACGTCATCTACGACGCCGTCCGCGGTGCGCACGTTCAATGCGACCGATACGTGCGGATGCCGATGCAAAAAACGTGTGATAACGGAATCCATCAGGTCTTCGACATAGCCGACCGTCAGTGCGATCTCGACGCGCCCGCGCAATTCGCCGTGCAAGGATTCGTGGAATTGCTCTAATCCGATTCGGCACGCGTGCGTGTATTCGACGAGGAGGGTGGCGGCTTCGGTCGCGATCATGCCGTGCTGCCGGCGCTCGAACAGCGGTGCGCCGATTTCGCTCTCGAGCAGCTGCAACTGCCGGCTGACGACGGATGGCGCGGTGTTCAGCCGTTCTGCCGCCGCGCGGATCGATCCGTGGTCGAGGATTGCGTGGAAGTAGCGGAGGCGGTTGAGATTGACCTGGAACGATTGATCCATACACTTGTTGCCTTGCAAAGCAACGGCCGTACACCAAAGTTGCTGTCACTGGGATCATACAGTATGGAGATAATGGCCACGACAAATGAGCGCGGGAGTACGCGCACGCAGATTCCAATACGGGCCATATGAGAGAACAGAACGCTTCCGGAAACGCGCGCTCGCGAATCTATCGAAAGGTCGACATCCGCATCCTCGGGTTTCTCGCAGTCTGTTACGTCACGGCCTATATCGATCGCATCAACATCAGTTTCGCGAAGCTCGCGATGCAGACGGACCTCGGATGGAGCGAGGCCGTGTACGGCCTTGGCGCCGGAATCTTCTTTCTCGGCTACATGGCGTTCGAGGTGCCGAGCAATCTCTGGCTCACCCGTATCGGCGCGCGGCTCACGCTGAGCCGCATCATGGTGTTGTGGGGGCTGACATCGGTCGCGATGATGTTCGCCACCAACGTGACGACGTTCTACGCATTGCGTTTCCTGCTCGGCGTGTTCGAGGCGGGTTTCAGCCCCGGCATGCTGTTCTGTCTGACACGCTGGTATCCGGAGGCGCGAATGGCGCGCGCGATGGCGATGCTCTTGTGTGCGGGACCCGTCGGCGCCGTGATCGGCGGGCCGGTGTCGACGCTCATCATGACGCAGCTCGCGGGCGTGTATGGTCTGACCGGCTGGCAGTGGCTGTTTCTGCTCGAAGGGTTGCCGGCGGTGCTGCTCGGCGTCGTGCTGTTCTTCACGCTGAGCGAGCGGCCCGCCGACGCGAAGTGGCTGAGCGAGAGCGAGAAGTCGATCCTGCTCGCCGAGATCGGTTCGGCGCCGCGCGCGGCAAGCCGGCACACCGCGTTTCGCGAGGTCCTGAAAGATCCACGAATCTATGCGATGGCGTTCTCCTATTTCGCGATCATCTGCGGTCTCTATGCGGTCAGCTTCTGGCTGCCGACGCTGCTGCGCGGCGCTGGCGTGAAGAACCTGCTGCATATCGGCGCGCTGACCGCGCTGCCCTATCTCGCGGCGATCGTCGCGATGCAGGTGATCGGCCGGCGCTCCGACAAGCGCGGCGAGCGGCGTCTGCACAGCGCGATCGCGCTGCTGCTGAGCGCGGCCGCGTTGACGGTCACGGTGGTCGCGGGCGATCGCTTCGTCGTCGCGATGGTCGCGCTCGTCGCGGCGACCGCGCTGATGTATTCGGCCTACGCGGTGTTCTGGGCGATTCCCGCCGATTATCTGAAGGGCGACGTCGCCGCGGGCGGCATCGCGCTCATCAATTCGATCGGCCTGTTCGGCGGCTTCGTGAGCCCGACGGTCATCGGCTGGATCAAGACCACGACGGGCAGCCTGCAGGCCGGGCTGATGGTGATGGTCGCGCTGTTCGTCGCGGGCGCGATCGTGCTGCTCGCGAACCGCGTCGACGCGAAGAAATGGAGCGCCGCCGCATCATGAAGATCCTGGCCGCCGGATTCCGGCACGAGACGAACACGTTCGCACCGAGCAGGGCGTCCTACGCGAGCTTCGTCGCGGACGGCGGCCGCTATCCGCTGTCGCGCGGCGCGGAGATGCACCGGCTGAAGGGCATGAACCTGCCGATCGCGGGCGCGCTGGCGGCGATCGAAGACGCCGGGCATGTCGCGCTGCCCGCGATCTGGGCCGATGCGGCGCCGTCGGGCGTCGTCGAATCGGTCGCGTTCGAGCGGATCGCGGGCGAGATCGTCGACGCGGCGAAGCGGTGCGACGCCGACGGCATCTACGTCGACCAGCACGGCGCGATGGCGGCCGAGCATTACGACGACGGCGAAGGCGAACTGCTGCGCCGGCTGCGCGAGGCCGTCGGCGCGCGGGTGCCGATCGTCGCGTCGCTCGATCTGCATGCGAACGTCACGCAGCAAATGCTCGACAGCGCGGACGCGCTCGTCACATATCGCACCTATCCTCACGTCGACATGGCGGACACCGGGCGCCGCGCGATCGCGCTGCTCGACACGCTGCTCGGCAAGCGCGGCCGTCATCGCCATTTCCGGGCCGCGCGGCGCGTGCCGTTCCTGATTCCGGTCAACGCGATGTGCACGTCGCTCGAGCCTTCGAAGAGCGTGTTCCGGCTGCTCGACCGGCTGGAAACGGGCGGCGTGCGGTCGCTGTCGTTCGCGCCGGGCTTTCCGGCCGCGGACTTCGCCGAATGCGGGCCTTCGATCTGGGGCTACGGCGCCGATCCCGTCCAGCTCGCGCGCGCCGTCGACGCGCTGTACGAGCACGTCGTGTCGATCGAATCGGAGTGGTCGGTGCGCTTCATGTCGGCGGACGAGGCGGTGACGGAAGCGATCCGGATCGCGCGCCGCGCGGACAAGCCGGTCGTGATCGCCGACACGCAGGACAACCCGGGCGCGGGCGGCGGCTCGAACACGACGGGTTTGCTGCATGCGCTCGTCACGCATCGCGCGCCCGATACGGCGCTCGGGCTGTTCTTCGATCCCGCGGCCGCGTGCGCCGCGCACGCGGCGGGGCTCGGCGCGTCGCTCGAGATCACGCTCGGCGCGGAGAGCGGGCTGCCGTTCACGGGGACGTTTCGCGTCGAGTCGCTGTCGAACGGCCGCTGCCATTGCCATGGCCCGATGCTCAAGGGCGCGACGCTCGAGCTCGGCCCGACCGCGTGCCTGCGGATCGGCGACGTGCGCGTCGTCGTCACGTCGGCGCGCGTGCAGATGACTGACCGGAGCTTCTACCGGATCGCAGGCGTCGCGCCGGAAACGATGAAGATTCTGGTCAACAAGAGCTCCGTGCATTTTCGGGCGGATTTCGATGCGATCGCAGATTGCGTGCTGATTGCGAAAGCGGGCGGCTGGATGGCCGCCGACCCGGCCGATCTGCGCTGGACGTCGCTTGCCGACGGGATGCGCGTGAGCCCGTGCGGCGCGCCGTTCTTCGGCTGCGGCGCGCCGTGCTCGACGCACGCGGACGGGATCACGGGAGAGATGCGGATATAGGACGAATGCAGTGATGCGAGCGGCCGCGCAAGGTGCGCCAACACCCGGCGCGGCCTGACCACGGAAGACTTTCAGCGAAGACCCCACCATGGCTGTCGGCATTGTACGGCAACGTCCATGCCTCGTCGCGCGCGCGCCGCTGCGACGGCGCTGCGCGTTGCGTTTCCTGAGGCAGGCGCGAGGTCGCGGCGAGCGTCCGGCCGCGGCGCACGCGTTCGCGCTTGCGATCGTGCCGCGCGCGGGCGCCGCGCATGCGGCGGCCAAACCGTCGCGCGCGCCGGACTCGCCGGATGCGCGCCGATCGCCGTGTGCGCGGGAACAGGAACAGGTCATTTCCTCGCTGCGCGCCGATGCCGCCGCGCCGGCCCGGCGCGCGCCCGGCTCGCCCGCTTTCCGCTCCTTCGCGCCCGGCACGCGCCCGGGCGCATCGAATCGATTGTCACGACGCGCCCCGCGCGCGTCGCGCCCCATCTGCCGCCCGGTGGCCCGGTTGTCTGCGGCAGTGGCCTTGCGATCGGAACATGCTCCGATCGCGCTTTTTATTCCCGAGGCAGCGATTGTCGCAGCCGGTCCCGCCTTCGCATGCGTTCGTCGCGTTGCGGATGCGTTCACGTCGTCGCGCCTTCCGTTTTCAGCGAAGGAACCCCGTTCCGAACTTGGATGAGTACGATGAACTCCTTTGATACCAACCATCTCCTTAACCCGGCGCGCGCGCTGGCGAGACCGTTCGGCGATTCGGCCGAGCGCCGTTCGCTGAAGGCGTCCCCGCGCGTGCAGCGCGTGCTCGACGAGCTCGTCACGCGCATCGTCGACGGCGAATACACGTCCGGCCTGCTGCCGCCGCAGGACGTGCTCGCGCGCGAGCTGGGCGTGCCGCGCTCGGTGATGCGCGAGGTCACGCGGATGCTGACCGCGCGGCGGATGCTGCACGCGCGGACCAAGGCGGGCACGCGCCTCACGCCGCGCAGCGAATGGCGGCTGTTCGACGATCACGTGATGCAGTGGCGGATGCGGATCGCGTCGGACACGGATTTCCTGCTCGACGTCGCCGCGATGTGCGACCTGATCGAGCCGGAGGCGGCCGCGCAGGTGGCGGTGCATTCGGACGACGCGCAGCGGCGCGCGATCCGCGCCGCGCATGCGGCGCTGCGCGAGGCGATCGAGCCCGACGCGCTGCGCCGCGCGCTCGAGCTGCTGCATGCGTCGATCGTCGAGGCGAGCCGCAATCAGTTCATCCGGCAGATGGCCGAGGTCGCGCGTGCGGGCGTGATGGCGATCGATCTCGACGCGGCGACGCTGCAGGAGCGCAACGACGCGATCCGCGACGCCGCCGCCAAGCTCGTCGCGGCGATCGACGGCCGCGACGGGGACGGCGCGCGCACGGCGATGGTCGCGCTGCGCGCGGCCGTCAACGAGGCGAGCCTCGATCCGGCCTGAGCGGGCCGGGCGTCGTGATGCGCGCCGCCGCGTGTGCGGCGTGCGTCTGACGTTTCGCGCCTCGCGCTCCACGTCTCGCGCCCCGCGCCTCGCGCCCCGCGCTTCGCGCACGGCGGCGGCGCGCTTATCGCGGCAGCGTCTGCGTGTCGGCGAGCGCTTCCGGCCGGCGGCGATATCGCGCGAGATACAGCACGCTCAGCGCGACGAGAAACGGCACGCCGAACACGAGCGTCATGTGAAACTCGGGCGTGAAGTACGTCGTCGCCATGATCGCGAGCATCAGCGCCGCGCCGGCGAGCGTGGCGAACGGGAAGCCGGGCATCCGGAAGCCGGCCGCCGGCCGCCCGCTCGCCGCGCGCTTGCGGCGGAAGAAGTAGTGCGTGACGAAGATCATCATCCACGTGAACATCGCGCCGAACATCGAGATCGCCATCATGATCGTGAACGACGCGTCCGGGTAGACGATGCTCACGAGCGTCGCGATCGCGATGCCGGCCGTCGACAGCAGCAGCGCGTTGAGCGGCACGCCGCGCGCGCTGAGCCGGCCGAGGCCGTGCGGCGCGTGGCCCGCGCACGCGAGGCTGAACATCATCCGCGTCGTGATGTAGAGCTGGCTGTTCATCGCGGACAGCGCGGCGATCAGCACGACGAAGTTGATGACGCCCGCCGCGCCCGGCAGGTGAATCGCGGTCATCACCTTGACGAACGGGCTCTCGTCGCGTCCGGCGGCGGTCCATGGGACGATCGCCAGCATCAGCGCGAGCGTGACGAGGTAGAACAGCACGAGGCGGACGACCGTCGAGCGGAACGCGCGCGTGACCGCGCGCTCCGGGTCCTGCGCCTCGCCCGCGGCGACGGCGATCATCTCGATGCTCAGGTAACTGAAGATCGACACGATCACCGCGACCCACATCCCCCATGCGCCTTTCGGGAAGAAGCCGCCGTGCTCGACGTAATGGCGCAGGCCCGGCGCGCCCGCGTTCGAGCCTGCGACGAGCGACGGATCGACGAACACGACGTAGCCGCCGATCGCGATGAACGCGACGATCGCCGCGATCTTCACGACCGAGAACCAGTATTCGACCGAGCCGAACACGTCGACGCTCAGCGCGTTGACGAGCACGAGCACGGCCGAGAAGCCCGCGATCCAGATCCAGCCGGGCACCGCGGGAAACCAGTACTTCATGTACAGCGCGATCGCGGTGACTTCGGTGCCGACCGCGAGCACGATGCACGCCCAATACGCGTAGCGCACGAGAAAACCCGCCCAGGGGCCGAGGTAGTGCTCGGCGTGCGCGCCGAACGAGCCCGACGTCGGATGCGCGACCGTCATCTCCGCGAGGCAGCCCATCAGCAGCAGCGAGATCAGCGCGCCGATCGCATAGCTGATCAGCACGCTCGGCCCCGCGAAACCGATCGCGAAGCCGCTGCCGAGAAAGAGGCCCGTGCCGATCGCGCCGCCGATCGCGATCATCGTCATCTGGCTGGCGCTCAGCGTGCGGCGCAGCCCGCCTTCGCGGGCCGCGATCGCGTGAAATTGCCCTTCCGAACTCATTGAATGCTCCTCCGATTGTCGTTATGGATGGCGGGCGCGCCGCGGCGCGCCCGCGCGATTGGCGTGAACGATCCGGACCGTTCGTCAGAACATGTGCCGCAGGCCGACCGCGACGCCCGTCTGATTGCCGCGGCCCGGCATCTCGGTGACGGCGCCGCCGGACACCTTGTTGTAGTCGACGCTCGCGTACACCTGCGTCGCCTTCGACAATGCGTACTCCGCTTCGAGCACGCCCGCGTAGCGCTTGCCGCCGTTGCCGTCGATGCCGTTCACGTTGCGGATCGCATCGTAATAGAACGCGCCCGTGAGCGTGATCGCCGGATCGATCCGGTACGCGGCGCCCGCGTAGCCGATCGTGTCGTAGCGCGGATGATCGGCGAACGAGCCGTAGGCGACCGTGCGGCCCGGATCGTTCAGGTAGTCGCGATCGATCGTGCCCGTCGCGTCCTTGCCGCCGAGATAGCCGACGAACAGCGTCGCGGGGCCGACGGCGTAGCGGCCCGCCGCGCCCCACATCTGCTGCGCGCGGCCGCCGGCGTCGCGCGTCTGCTGATAGACGGCGCCGATCGTCAGTGCGCCGTGCGTGTACGCGGAGCGCACGCCCCAGTACGCGTTGCGGCTCATGCTGCCCGCGACGCCGCCGAAGCCGTAGCTCGCGCCGAGCGCGAGGCCGCCGAGCGTGTTCGCATAGCTGACGACGTTGTTCGCGTAGCCCTGCGTGAGGAAGTACGGCCACATGTTCGCCGTGTAGTTGCCGATCGTCAGCGGATCGAGATCGCCGAACAGGTTGAAGCCCTCGGTGGTCTGGCGGCCGAGCTCGACCGTGCCGAAGCGGCCCGACAGGCCGACGTACGCGTAGCGGCCGAACAGGCGAGCGCCGTCCGCTTGCCCCGATTGCGGCTCGAAGCCGTTCTCGAGGCGGAAGATCGCCTTCAGGCCGTCGCCGAGATCCTCGGCGCCTTTCAGGCCCCAGCGGCTGTTCGTGATCGCGCCGTTCGCCATCTGCACGGCCCCGCCGTTCGCGGCGTCCGCGTGCGTCGTGTAGCGGATGCTCTGATCGACGATCCCGTACAGCGTGACCGAGCTCTGCGGGAATGCAGGGCCCGACAGCGCGATGCCGATCGCGACCGGCCATGTCGTTGCTCCAAACCTGTTCATCTTCGTTTCCTTGTCGATGTGTCGTTGTGCCGGACGGCGGGAAGCCCTCGCCGCGCGGCAAACTGCCGCGGCGAGGCGAGCGGGCCGCCGCCGTCCGTGTTGCGACGCGCTCCGCGCGCGCCGCCGCCGGCCTCGTCGGCGGGCGGCGGCGCGTGGATCGAATGCGAAACTAGTCGGTCGCGCGGCTCGACGCGCGGCCGAGCGCGACGTGCGCGACGAGCTCGATGCGCATGTCCGGATGCGCGAAGCCGTGCACCGCGACGCATGCGCGGTTCGGGTACGGTGCGTCGAAGAACTCGCGGTAGACGGCATCGATGATGGGGATGTCGCGTGCGTCGGCGACGTACAGCAGCACCTGGGCGACGTCCTGCATCTGCGCGCGGGCGGCGCGCACGGTTGCGGCGAGGTTCGACAGCGTGAGACGCGCCTGCCGCGCGATGTCGCCGCCGATGATCGCGCCCGTCGCATCGACGGGACCGTGCGCGGTGAACATCAGGCCGTGCGCGTGCGTGGCCCACGAGAACGGCTGTGCGGGTGCGGGCAGATCGACGGGAATCAGTGCGGGCATGGGGGGACTCTTTCGGATGTCTGATTATTGGAGCGGGGCCGCGGGCGTCGCGGCGCTCGCGCGCAGCGGCTCGGGGCGCCGGCTGGCTTCGGGTTCGGACTCGGCCTCGACTTCGGCCTCGACTTCGACTCCGGACCCGGACCCGGACCCGGACCCGGACCCGGCTTCGGTTCCGGAATTCGGCTGCGGCATCCGGCTTTGCCTTTCGATTTCAGCCCGGATGCCGTGCATCACGAATCACGCGTGACGCATCGCGCATCGCGCATCGCGCATCACGCATCGCGCATCACGCCGCGACGCGCGCCCGGCGCGTCTTCAACACGCCGGCGATCGCGTTCGCGACATGATCGACGTTCGCGTCGCTCAGCCCGGCGATGCACGCGCGCCCGGAGCGCAGCAGGTACACGCCGTCGCGCTCGCGCAGCGCGTCGACTTCGGCGGGCGCGAGGCCGGTGTAGCTGAACATTCCGCGCTGCTCGACGAGGTAGTCGAACGACGCGCCCGGCACGAGCGCAGCGAGCCGCGCGGCGAGCGCCGAGCGCATCCGCTTGATGCGCTCGCGCATCGCGGCGACGTCGCGCGCCCATTGCTGCGCGAGCGCCGCGTCGTTCAGCACGGTCGAGATGAGCCGCGCGCCGTGAAGCGGCGGGCTCGAATAGATGCGGCGCACGCCCGCCTGAATCTGGCTCAGCACGCGGGCCGCCTCGCTTTCGTTCGCGCACGCGATCGACAGCCCGCCGCAGCGTTCGCCGTACAGCGAGAAATTCTTCGAGAACGAATGGCTGACGAAGACGGGCAGCCCCGCGTCGGTCATCGCGCGGATCGGCCAGGCGTCGTCGTCCAGGCTGTCGCCGAAGCCCTGATATGCGATGTCGAGGAACGGGATCAGCCCGCGCCGGCCGCACAGCGCGGCGAGCTCGCGCCACTGCTCGCGCGACAGGTCGATGCCCGTCGGGTTGTGGCAGCACGGCTGCAGCAGCACGATCGCGCGCGCGGGCAGCGTGTCGAGCGTCGCCGTCATCGCGTCGAAGCGGATGCCGTTCGTCGCCGCGTCGTAGTACGGGTACGTGTGCACGTCGAGGCCCGCCGCCGCGAACAGCACACGGTGGTTGTCCCATGTCGGATCGCCGATCCAGATCGCGCTGTCGGGGAAATAGCGCTTCAGCAGGTCCGCGCCGAGACGCAGCGCGCCGGAGCCGCCGACCGTCTGCACCGTCGCGATCCGCTTGTCGCGCAACGCGGTGCTGCCGGCGCCGAACAGCAGCGATTGCAGCGCGCGCCGGTAGTCGGCCATGCCTTCCATCGGCAGATACGTGTGCGCGTCGTGCCGCTCGCTCAGGCGCGCCGCCGCCGCGCGCACGCTGTCGAGGACGGGCACGGCGCCGCTTTCGTCGTAATACAGGCCGATGCTGAGGTTGACCTTGCGCGGCTCGGGATCGCGCTGGAACGCCTGGAACAGCGACAGGATCGGGTCGCCGGGGTACGCGTGGATGTGTTCGAACATGGTGGAGGCGGCTTGCGGGTGACGGTGGCGGAAACAGCGGCTCGGCGCGGCGCGGCGCATCGCCCGCAGGCCGCGCCGCCGCGCCGCGTGCGGCCTTGCGGGCCGCCTCCGCTGCACGATTCATGGGGCGCATGTTATCGACGAAAAAATGAAATGTGCTTCGGAAATCGTGCTTGCCTACGTTTCGTCGTGATAGAGTCTGCGAATTGAGATTGTTTTTTTGCGGGATTCTGCGAAATGAGCCTGGATCGTACCGATATGCGCATTCTTCGCGAGCTGGAGAGCGACGGGCGCATCAGCAATCAAGACCTCGCGACGTCGGTCGCGCTGTCGCCGTCCGCGTGCCTGCGGCGCGTCAAGCTGATGGAGGAGCAGGGCGTGATCGAAGGTTATCGGTGCGTGATCGCGCCGAAGCGCATCGGCGTCGAATTCGAGGCGCTCGTGCATGTGTCGATGCGGCCCGACATCGACGACTGGCACGATTCGTTCGTCGCCGCGATCCAGTCGTGGCCGGAAGTCGTCGCCGCGCAGGTGGTGACGGGCGAATCGAACTACGTGCTGACCGTGCGGGCGCGCAGCCTCGATCACTTCTCCGAGTTCGTGATGAACAAGCTGCACCGCGCGCGCGGCGTGATGTCGACGAATTCGAGCATCGTGCTCGCGACGCTCAAGCGCGACGGCTCCGTGCTCGATCTCGCGGCCAAGCCCGCTTAGCGCCCGTTTGGAAATGCAAATTTCCGCCCTCGTAGCCACGCTGATGTAGAGCGCTGCTTTGAAAGTGGCCCGTGGGCAAGGAATGCAGGCGTGGGCCAGATGAGCTGGAATTCGCCATTTCATCCGTTTTCAAACGGGCTCTGAGCGCGGCGCGCGGCGGGGCAAGCGCGAGCGCCTTCCGTACGTGATTCACGCCGCATGCGCGGCGTGTCTTCTTTCGGGTGATCGGGTGATCGGGTGATCGGGTGATCGTGCAATCGGACGGCGCGGGCGTGCGGCGAACGTGCGGCCGCCGAACGCGGCGCGCGGCCGGCTTTCCCCGCCCCGCCCGCCGCGCGGCTTTCGCATTCTTGTCGTCGGCGCGGCGGGCCGGCCGCCCGCGCGGCGCCGGCGGCACGGCGATACCGCCCGGCGCCGCCGCGAGCGCCGCTCAACCGCCCGTCATCGTCGGCAGCAGCGTCCGGTAGATATGGATGAACGCGGGCCCGAGCAGCACCGTCAGCAGCGCCGGGAAGATGCAGAAGATCAGCGGAAACAGCAGCTTCAGCGCGATCTTCGCCGCGCGCTCCTCCGCGCGCATCCGCCGCTGCGTGCGCAGCGTGTCCGACAGCACGCGCAGCGACGCGCCGATGCTCGTCCCGAAACGGTCCGCCTGGATCAGCATCGCGCTGAACGCGTCGACGTCCTCGGCGCCCGTGCGCAGCGCGAGGTTGCGCAGCGCGGCTTCCTTCGAGAAGCCGGAGCGCATCTCGAGCAGCATCAGCCCGAGCTCGTCCGCGACGACCGGGCTGCGCAGCCGCAGCTCGTCGGCGACTTTCGTCAGCGCCGCGTCGAGCCCGAGGCCGGCTTCGACGCACACGGTCAGCAGATCGATCGCGTCCGGAAAATCCTCGACGATCATGCGCTGGCGCGACGCGATGCGGCGCGCCAGCATGGCGTTCGGCAGATAGAAGCCGAACGCGCCGATCAGCACGAGCATCGCCGACACCGAGTACGGGCTGTCGCCCAGCGCGGTGCCGATCATGAACGGCATCGCGGCCGCGGGCAGCGCGAGCGCGAGCACGGTCTTCGCGGCGAAGTACAGGTGCGCCGCGCCCGGCGAACGCCATCCGGCGTTGATGAGGCGCAGCCGCAGCGGCGAATTCTCCCAGCCGGCCTTCGGCAGCGACAGCTTCGAGATCGGCTGCGAGATTTCGGCGAGCTTCTCGACCCAGACGGCCGGCGGCGCCGGGCCGTCGCCCGTCGCAACCGCGGCGCCGCCGATCTGCTCGAGGCGGCGCGCGAAGCCGCGCGGCGCGAGCGCGAGCCACGCGCCCATCACCCCCGCGACGACGACCGCGAACAGGCCGAACAGCAGCAGGATTTGCGTGACGTTGAGATTTTCCATGACAGTCCCCGAATGTCGTTCAACGAATGATTGATTGCCGGATGTGCCGCGCGCCGCTTCACACGCGAATGCGGATGATGTGCCGCATCCACAGGATGCCGAACGCCATCGACGCGATCGTGACCCCGACGAGCAGCATGCCGGCCGGGTCCTGCCAGAGCACCGCGATGAAGTCGGGATTCATGATCGACAGCAGGCCCGCCGTGCCGAACGGCAGCAGCGTCAGGATCAGCGCGGACAGCTTGCCTTCCGCCGACAGCACGCGGATCTTGTCGAACAGCTTGAAGCGCTCGCGGATCAGCAGCGCAATGCCGTCGAGCAGCTCGGCGAGGTTGCCGCCCGTCTCGCGCTGGATCAGCACCGCGATCACGAAGTAGCGCAGGTCGGGCACCGGCACGCGCGTCGCGAGATTCAGCAGCGCTTCCTGAAGCGGCACGCCGTAGTTGATCTCGTCGAACGTGATCCGGAACTCGCCGCCCATCGGCTCGGCGAATTCGCCGCCCACCATCGAGATCGCGCTCGAGAACGCGTGGCCGGCGCGCAGCGCGCGCGCGATCATGTCGCATGCGTCCGGCAGCTGGCGTTCGAGCTTGCGCAGGCGGCGCGTGCGGCACCGCAGCACGAACAGCGTCGGCAGGCTCACCATCGCGACCGACACCGCGGCGGCGGCCCACAGCGGCAGCGGCGCGAAGCTGAGCGCGACGAACACGACGAACGGCATCGCCAGCGAGATCCACGCGAGCTTCACGACCGACCACGCGAGGCCCGATTGCTCGATCATCAGGTCGAGCGTCTGCACGCGAGGCAGGCGCATCAGCAGGCGGTCGAGCGGCTTCGCGTCGTTGAGCATCCGCTCCTTGAGGATCGACAGCCGCTCCTTCTGCACCTGGCCGCCCGCCGACATCGCGCGGATGCGCGCCTCGATGCGGCGCGCGGCCGGCCCGTGGCGGGCGTTCCACCATTGATAGACGCCTTCGAACGCCAGCACCACGGCGACGAACAGCAGCAGGATGAAACCGTAGAAGATCGGGTCCATGACAGGCTCCTTCATGCGGCGCGGGCTTTACGCCACTTCGAAGCGGCGCGCGGGATCGTACATCGCGTCGGGCAGCTGGATGCCGAACGCGTTCAGACGCTCGGTGAACTTCGGCCGCACGCCCGTCGCGGTGAAGTGGCCGAGCACGTTGCCGTTCGCGTCGAGACCGGTGCGCTTGAACGTGAAGATCTCCTGCATGTTGATGATTTCGCCTTCCATGCCGGTCAGCTCCTGGATGCTGACGATCTTGCGCTTGCCGTCCGTGAGGCGCGTGGTCTGCACGACGACCGACAGCGCCGAGCTGATCTGCTGGCGCATCGTCTTCGGCGGCAGCGAGAGGCCCGCGACGCCGATCATGTTCTCGAGCCTCGTCAGCGCGTCGCGCGGCGTGTTCGCGTGGATCGTCGCGAGCGAGCCCTCGTGGCCGGTGTTCATCGCGTTGAGCATGTCGAGCGCTTCGGCGCCGCGCACTTCGCCGAGAATGATGCGGTCGGGGCGCATCCGCAGCGCGTTGCGCACGAGCGTGCGCTGCGTGATCTCGCCCTTGCCCTCGATGTTCGGCGGGCGCGTCTCGAGCCGCAGCACGTGATGCTGCTGCAGCTGGAGCTCGGCGGCGTCCTCGATCGTGACGATCCGTTCGGCATCCGGAATGTAGCCGGACAGGATGTTCAGGAGCGTCGTCTTGCCGCTGCCGGTGCCGCCCGACACGAGCACGTTGACCTTTGCGCGCGCGAGCGCTTCGAGCAGCTGCGCCATCGGCGGCGTGAGCGTCTGGTAGTTGACGAGATCGTCCATCTTCAGCGGGTTGACCGCGAAGCGGCGGATCGACATCAGCGGGCCGTCGATCGCGGAAGGCGGGATGATCGCGTTCACGCGCGAGCCGTCGGGCAGGCGCGCGTCGACCATCGGGCTCGATTCGTCGATGCGCCGGCCGACGCGCGACACGATCTTCTCGATCACCTTCATCAGGTGCGCGTCGTCGTAGAACGTGACGTCGGTCAGCTCGAGCCGGCCGAACCGCTCGACGTAGACGGCGCTCGCCGTGTTGACGAGGATGTCCGACACGGTCGGGTCGCGCAGCAGCGATTCGAGCGGGCCGAAGCCGAACATTTCGTCGTAGATGTCGATCGTCAGCTGGCGGCGCTCGAGATCGTTCGCGAGCAGCTTCTCGTCGTCGAGAATGCGCGCGATCAGCGTCGCGATCTCGTTGCGCACCTGCTCGGCGGGCAGCCGTGACAGGCGCTCGAGCTCGACGCGCTCGAGCACGGCGCCGTGCATCTGGCGGCGCAGCTTCTGATACGCTTCGCGCGCCATCGCGGTGGCCGCGCCGACGGCCTCGTTTCGGGACATGAACGGTGGCGCGCGCCGCGTGGACATCTGGTCTCGCAATGACATGATGGTCTCCTCGAACGGGTATTACATCGATTTGAGTTTGGGCGTCGCGCCGCGGCTGAAGAGCCGGGCGAACAGCGGCGCGTCGTGCTCGGCGTCGCGCCGCGGGCGCTGCGCGCCGTCGACGAGATGCTTCGCGAACGCCTGCAGGCTGCGCGCGACGGCGCAGCCGCGCGCGAGCCGCGACAGCGGCACGCCCTGGTCGACGGCCTCGCCGACCAGGGCGGGATCGTCGGGTATCACATACGAAGCGCGCATGCTCAGCACTTCCTCGAGCGCCGCGCGCGCGCGCTCGGACGCGCGCGTCTGCCGGTTCAACACGAGCTGGATGCGATCGAGCGGGCAGCCGAGCGACACGAGCAGCTCCTGCAGGCGCCGGGCCGCGCGCACGTGCGGCATGCTCGGCTGCAGCACCACTTCGATGTGATCGCTGCGGTCGAGCGCGACCATCGACACCGCGTTCAGGCTCACGCCGAGATCGAAGATCACGAAGTCGTAGCGCGGCGCGGCGACGCCGAGAATCCATTCGAGCGCGTCCTCGCGCAGGTCTGCGGCCTTGAGCGGATCGCCCGCGCCCGCGAGCACGTGAAACGTTTCGGTCACGCGCACCACGCTCGCGTCGAGAAACGCGCCGTCCAGTCTTTCGAGCTGCCCGCAGAGCTGCGCGATGGTCGACGGTGGCGTCTGGTCGCTGACGAGGAACGCGGCGTCGGCGAACTGCTGGTTCAGGTCGATGAGCAGCGTGCGGCGCTTCGAGTCTTCGGCGATCTCGTACGCGACGTTGCCCGCGATGAAGCTCGTGCCCGCGCCGCCCTTGCACGACATGAACGACACGACGCGCGTGTCGGGCGTGTCGCGCTGCGTGCATTGCAAGGCCGCGCGCTCGAGCGCGGCGTCGAGCACGCGCGGCTCGACCGGCCAGGGCAGCACGTCGCGCACGCCGGCGCGCATCGCGTCGAGCAGCGTCTGCGACGACGCGTCGGTCGTCACGAGCATGCACGTGAGGCCCGGATGCAGGCGGCTCAGCTTCTCGATCGCGGCGAGCTCGACGGTGTCGAGCGCGACGCCGTCGATCATCAGGATGTCGAATGCATCGAGGCCGTCGGTGCGCTGCACGATCTGCGCGGCGCGGCCGACCGTGCGCGTGACGCGATAGCGGCCGGCATCGCCGACGAGCCGCGCGAGATGCGCGAGCCGCGATGCGTCTTCGGAAGCGACGAGGATGTTGATCATGGTCGTTGACCTCGCGTGGATTTCATTGACAGACCGTGCCGCCCGTCGACGTCGCGAGACTTTCGCGGGGCAGCGTGGTGACGAAGGGGGGCATCGCGAGCGTGAGCGGCACGAACGGAATCAGCGTCTTGACCGTCACGTTCGTGACCGACACGGTGACGAACGTGCAGGTGCTGCGCGCCGTCGCCGCGTCGGAATCGCAGCCGGCGGGCGCGTACGACAGGCTCACGTTCGCATTGCCGATGAGCGGCATCAGCTGGCTGATGCGCGTCTTCACGACGGATGCGTCGGCGTCGCAGACGGCCGCCGTGCGTGCGCTGAGCCGGACCGCCTCGCTCGCGGTGTTCCAGTAGAACAGCACGCGGCCGAACTCGCAGATGCCGATCAGGATCGTGCAGAGGATCGCGGCGACGAGCGCGAACTCGACGGCCGCCATGCCGCGCTGCGCACGGCGCCGGGCGAGGGAGAAGGGGCGCGCGTTCATGACACTTGCCTCATCACGGTGACGATGTTGCCGAAGGTCAGCGTCGGCAGCCCCGGGAAGGCGGGGATCGGGTGGTATCGATAGCCCTTGATCTTGACCTCGACGAGATTGATGCTGCCCGCGAGGTTCGCCGGATCGGGCGAGCCGTTGTTCGTGTCGTAGGTCGGCACGTTCGCGAACTGCGCGGGATCGGACGCGTCGCCGCAGTTCGTCGTGTGCGACGCGTCGCACACGACGACCATCGACGTCGTGAGGCCGGGCGCGAGCTCGCTGCCGGTCGAGCCGCAGGTCGTGCTGCCGTAGACGGCGAGGCACTGCGCTTGCGCGACCGGATACGCGGGGTCGGTCGACAGGTACGTCGACAGATAGCGCGTCGCGTCGCGCGTCGCTTTCGTCAGCGCCTCGTACTGGTAGATCGCGCGGCCGAATTCCGCGACGCCGGTCACGAGCAGCACGAGCGGAATCATCACGATCGCGAATTCGACCGCGACGGCGCCGCGCATGCGCGACGCGCGGGGAGGCAATGAGAGTCGGTTCATGATCGTCTCGGTTGATCATGCGTTCATTGGAGCAGCACGGGCACTTGCGGGCCGACCGAGCTGCCGTTGCCGGGCGTGCCTTGCGTCGCGCACGGGCTGCCGGCCGCCGTCGACGAGCCGCGATATTCGAGGTGCACGGGGCCTGCGCTGCCGCCCGAGCCCATCGGGTCGAGCATCAGCACGCAGTCCCACGACAGCACGGGCGCGCTGTGGCCGTTCAGCAGCACCGAGCAGTCGATTTCCGGCGCGAGCGCGAGACGCCGGTCGGCGCCCGCCGGGTAGTAGCTCGCGTTGTACGAGCCGCTCGTGGTGATGCCGGAAAGATGGTCGCCCTGATAGCTCGTGAACGTCAGGCGCTTGCTCACGAAATCCGAGTACGCGTTGCTCTGCGCGGGCCACGTGGTCGCGTCGTACGCGTAGCCGGTGAAATCAGGCGTGCCGTACGACGGGTCCTTGTACGGATTCGCATAGATGCCGAAGCGCGTGTTGTACGCGGTGCTGTCCGCGACCTTGTTGCCCGGCGTGCCGACCTGCGAGCCGGTCGCGGGCAGCGAGCAGTAATTGCCCGTCAGCTCGCTCTTGATCGACGACGCGCTGTTCGATCCGTCGAGCGCCGCCCAGCCGAAGTTGCCCGAGCCGAACGACGGCGGCGAGCCCGTCTTCGCGGCGAGCCAGTCGCCGATGTTGTACGACGCGCCGGCCACGGGCGGGCTCGTTTGCGTGCCGGCCTTGCAGATGAACACCGGGATCGCGCAGGTGGTCTGCGCGGCGCCGACGGTCGCGACGGCCGTCGCGGACACCGACGCGTTCGCGACGCTCACGCCCGGCACCATGTTGAGCGTCTGGATGAACCAGTTGACGATGCCCGTTCGCGACGTCGTGCACTTCACGTACTTGATCGATGACGGCGAGGCGATCGAGCTCTTCGGCTGGAACGGATTGCTGAGCGAATCGGTGAACGTGACGTTCGAGTTCGTCAGCATCTGAACGGGAAACTGCTCGAACAGCGCGTAGTTGAGGTGGCCGGCGGTGATGCCGGCCGCCTCCGGCACGGACAGGCTGATGGCGCCCGTCAGGTCGCGCGCCGCGGCGAGCGCGCACGCGTCAGCGCTGTTCTGCAGCTCGCTGCGCGTCACGTAGAGCTTGCCGAGATCCAGCGCGAGGCCGACGAAGCCGATCAGCACCGCGAGCATCAGCGCGACGAGAATCGACACGACGCCGCGCTGGCGGCGCCGCCCGCCGTGAAGGGCGGCGCCTGACGAGGAAGTGACGCGAGACATGACGGTCTCCCTGAGCGAATGGTGGTTATTGGCCGCCCGCCTTGCCGCCGCCGACGCCGATCACGAACGCGTTCGGCGTGGGCTCGATCTGCTGGAACGACCTGTCGTAGTTGTCGAGCGCGGCGGCGGCGGCGCGGCCGTCGACGCCGGCTGCCGACTTCGCGTGTTCGGCCGCGTGCGGATCGATGATCTGAGCCTGCATCACGGTGCGAACCGAGTCGCCGAAACGGCTGTCCCAGACGGGCGTGCTGGTCATGCAGCCGCCGAGCGAGGCGGCGAGCGACGCGGCGAGCACGAGGCGGCGCGTCAGCGTGAAGTAGTCGAGGTTCATGAGCGTCCCCTTGCGATGGTTCAGCGATCGAAGTCTTGCGCGATCGCGCCGGTGTTGGCGAGTTGTTGCGACGGCAGCGCGCCCTGGCGCTTCGCGGTCGCGCCGGCTGCGGCCGGCGCCGCGAGCGCGGCGGGTGCGGCGGCCGCGGTGGCGGCGGCGTTGGGCGATGCGGCGCGCACGCCTTGACGCTGCGCGAGCGCGGCCGCGGCCGGCGTTGCGGGCGGCGGCGCCTGCACGGTCGCCGACGGGCGCGCCGGTGCCGGTGCGGGTGCCGCGGGCTTCGCCGGCTGCGCGGCATCGGGCGCGACGCTCGCCGGCGCGGCGGGCGGCGCGGCAGTCGCCGGCGCGGCGGCCGCAGGTGCCGCAGGTGCTGCAGGCGCAGCGGACGTGGCAGGCGCAGTGGACGTAGCGGGCGCGGCAGGCGCCGTGGCCGTCGGCGCGGCACCGGCGGGCGCGGCGCTCATCGGCGCGGCGTTCGCGGGAGCGGCGTTCGCCGGCGCGGTTGCGTGCTGGCGCAGTCCGCCGCGGCCTTCCATGTTGCCCGTCGCATAGACGTCGATTTCGTTCGGCTTCGTGAAGCTGTCGGTCGGCAGCGGCACGTCGGCGGTGTCGAGCGGCTTCACCAGGTGCGGCGTGATGACGAACACGAGCTCGGTGCGGTCCTGCTGGAACGACGTGCTGCGGAACAGCGCGCCGAGCACGGGCAGCTCGCCGATGCCGGGCAGCGCCTTGAGCGAGCCTTGCGCGTTGTCCTTGATGAGGCCGCCGATCGCGAACGTTTCGCCGTCGCCCATTTGCACGGTGGTCGACGCGCGCCGAGTCGTGATGAGCGGCAGGATCGACACGTTGCCCACGTTCGCCGCGGACAGCGTGACGCCCGTCGGCGACAGCTCGGACACCTCGGGCGCGACCTTCAGGCTGATCCGCCCGTTCGACAGCACCGTCGGCGTGAACTTCAGCCCGACGCCGAATTCCTCTTCCTGCAGCGTGATCGTGTTCGTGCCGATGCCGCTGCTTTGCGGAACCGGGATGAAGATCTTGCCGCCCGCGAGGAACGTCGCTTCCTGGCCGCTGATCGTGACGAGCTGCGGCTCGGCGAGGATCTTCACCGGCTGGTCGGTGTTCTGCGCGTCGATCGAGCCGTTCAGCGGCAGCTTGTTCGACTTGCTCGCCGAGATGCCGCTGCCCACGCCCGTGAGCAGGCTCGTCACGAGCGCGCCCGTCCACGAGCCGAAGCCGCCTTGGATGTTGACGGCCGATCCCATCTGGTTGATCAGCGTCTTCGATACCTCGGCGACCTTCACCTCGAGCATCACCTGCTGCGGCGACGTGACGGTCAGCATGTTGAGCACGTCGGCGCGCGGGCCGCCGCCGCCGCCGTTGCCGTTGCCGTTGCCATTGGCGGCGGCGCCGGCGTTCGTGCGGTCGCTGTACGCCTTCGCGATCGCGACCGCCTGCTGCGCGGCCTGCGCGCTCGACACGTTGCCCGCGAGGACGATCGTGTCCGCCGCGGTCGACACGCGAATGTCGCGCTCGTGCGGCATCAGCTGGCGCAGCGACGCCTGCAGGCCGCCCGCGTCCGCGCCCACCGCGACGTCGATGATCTGGCACGCGCCGCTCTTGCCCTGGACGATCATGTTCGTCGTGCCGACGGACATGCCGACGAGATAGAGCGTGCGCGGCGACACCATCGTCGCCTGCGCGACGGCGGGATTGCCGATCGTGCGGTTGCGCACCGGCTCGTCGAGCGGCACGAGCAGCGACTTGCCGAGCGGCACGCTCACGCTGGTCGATTCGCGCATCTCGCCGACGCAGTTCGGGCCGCGCAGCGGCGCGGCGGCCGCCGCACCCGCGGCGCCGGCGACGGGCGCGGGCGCCATGCTGATCGTCATCTGCATCGGTCCGCGGCCGATCGCCATCGGCGCGGCCGAGGCGCCCTTCGCGATCGCGGCGTTCTCGACGGCGTCCTGCGCGGACGCGGCGAAGACGGTGAAGAGCCCGGCACAGCACGCGGCGGCGAGCGCCGCGCCGCGCACGACGCGCATGCGCGTCGGCGTCGGCCGGGAAAGTTGCGATTTGGTGTCCATTTCGTGTGGTCCCCCAGTGCCCGGCGCAGTGCGCCGGGTTTGACTATCGAAAGCTGCCGGAACGCAAGCGGGCAGCGGAAACGCCAGGCATCGTCAGTGCTTTGCCGCTTATGTCAGAAACATTCGACGCTGCCCGTCACGCCGGACAGCACGCCGACGCAGTCGCGGCCGGCCGCCGCGCGCGCATGCGCGACGACGACGCGCGTGCGCACGGTGCGCGGTTGCGCGGCGGGCGCCGCGACGGGCGCTGCCGCGGCCGCCGGCTGGCCGAGCAGCGTGTTCTTCGTCGCGCCGCCGGTGTTCAGCGCGTCCTTGTCGACCTGGTTGCGCAGCACGAGCGACAGCGTGCCGACGCTGCGCGCGAGGTCGAGCTTTTCCGCCTGGTCGGGCGTGACTTCGAGCGTGACCGCGTTGACGACCTTCGGTGCGGTGTCGTCGCGGCTCACTTGCTGCGCGACGGCGAGCACGAGGATCTTCTCGAGCACGATCTTCGAGATGCTCTGCTGCGGATCGGCCTTCGCCTGTTCCTGCGTGTTGACGATCACGTCGACGTAGTTGCCGGGCAGCGCGAAGCCCGCGACGCCGACGACATCGTTCACGCGCACGGTGATCGCGCGGTCTCCGGGGGCGATCACGGCGGACAGGCCGCCCTTCGTGCCGACGGGCGCGAGCTTCGAGCCGAGCACGGGCTCGCCGCGCGCGAGGCTCGTGCGCACGACGCGGCCTTCGAGCGACTTGACGTCGTTGAACGCGCCGGGCGGCACGCTCGCCGTCGGCCAGTTGACGATGCGCAGCTGGTTCGGGCCGAGCGGCTCGCCGAGGTTCACGTCGGTCGCGGCGACCGCGACGGGCGTGATGGCGCTGCTCGAGGTTTGCACGAGCCATCGCGAAGCGAAGGCGACGGCGGCCAGCCCCGCCAGGATGGCGATGGCGAGCATCGTGAATGCGCGACTGTTTTTCATGGCGGTACTCCTCGCTAGTCGTATCAAGAACCAATGGGCCGGACGCTACCAATCGCGATCCGCATCCGGCGGGGTGAGCGGCGGTTCGTCGGGCGCCGAGCCGAAGAAACTGCGCCACGCTTCGTGCAGCGCCTGCGGCGTGACCGTGGGCGTGTCGCCGCGATAGTGCACGGACGCCGCGACGAGCCGCAGCAGGTCGCCCGGATAGCACGCGAGAAACGGCATCCGCGCGGGCGCGTGCAGGCGTTGCAGCAGGTAGTCGAACGTCGATGCGTCCGAGTGCAGCGCGAGCGATGCGCAGCTCGCGTCGTACAGGTCGCGATAGCGGGCGACGGGCAGCGGCCCGACGTGCAGCTTCGAGCCGAGCCGGCGCAGGAACGCTTCGTCGCTGAACTGCGCGGGCGCGAGGTTGCTCGAGAACACCGGCCACACGTCGAACGGCATTTCGAGCCGCACGCCGCTCGCGAACGTCAGCTGATCGACGTTGCGATCGAGCGGCAGCAGCCAGCGGTTGAGCAGATCGCGCGGCGCGATGCGCTGGCGGCCGAGATCGTCGACGATGTAGAGGCCCATGTTCGCCTTCACGTGCGGCGGGGCCTGGTAGTAGCCCGTCGCGTCGTCCCGGCGCAGGTCGAGCTCGGCGAGCGTCAGCTCGCCGCCCGACAGCACGATGGGCCGGCGGCACAGGCGCCAGCGGCGGTCGCCGTTCGCGCTGTCGGTTGCGCGCGGCGCGTCGACGTGCGCGTGCGGATCATGAATCTTGATCACCTCGCCCGACGCATAGATCGCATACGGAATCGGCACGTTGCCGCGCAGCAGCGAGCCGAGGCGCTCGGCGAGATAGGTCTTGCCGCTGCCCGCGGGGCCATAGATCAGCAGCGGGCGGCCCGCGTTCATCGACGCGGCCGCCGCGTCGAGCATCGACGGCTCGATCACGACGCCTTGGAACGCCGCGTGCGCGTCGGCGCGCGAAATCGTCACGTGCCGCACCGAATGCGCGGCGACGCTCGCGACGTACGCTTCGTGCGTGACGGGCGCCGGACCGCAGTAGCTGTTGCGCGCTTTTTCCTCGAGCGCGAGCGCGCGGCCGAGGTCGGTCAGGCGCAGCGTCATGTCGATGTCGGACAGGCCGCGATGCGTGACTTCGATCAGGCGCTCGCACGCGAGGAACGTCAGCACTTCGTCGAGCACGACGGGCGGCAGGCCGTGACGCTCGACGATTTCGGTGAGGCTCGAGCGTCCGTGCGCGAGCATCGATTTCAGCAGCAGCGCCGCGACGAAGGCTTCGTCCAGGCCGGTTTCCGCGAGCGTGCGCGGCGCGGCGGGCAGGCGCGCGGCGTGCCTTGCGCGGTATGCGCGCAGTGCGGATGGCTCCGGCAGATGGGCGATCTGCGCGTCATGCCGCGGTTCTGCTTGATCCAGGTTCATGGTCGCTCCAATCGTTGGGTGGGAGGCGGCATGCGCATCAGGCCGCCGCCGTGAACAGCACGCCGAGCGTGCCAATCGCGATCGCGACGCCGTACGGCAGCGTCCCGACCGAGTCGAACTCGGGTGCGGCGCGCGGCGCGGACGGATTGCGCAGCAGCGCCGCGCTCACGAGCAGATGACGCACGTTCGCGAGCAGCTTGCGGAACCGGCCGCGCTTGAGCACGACCGCGAGCGCCCATGCGCCGCCGACGACGAACGTCGCGAGCACGATGTGCAGCGCGAGCGAAGGGCCGACCCACGCGCCGATCGCGAGCATCAGCTTCACGTCGCCCGCGGCCATCCCGCGCACGAGGTAGAACGGCAGCAGCAGGCCGGCGCCCGTGGCCGCTCCGGCGAGCCACACGGCGAAGCCGGTGTGCGGGCCGGGCAGCCAGCACTGCGCGACGAGCGCGCCCACGAGGCCGAGCGCGATCAGTCGATTGGGAATGCGCCGGCTCGCCAGATCGATGCTGGCTGCTGCGATTGCAAGCAACGTCACGCAGAGCGGGATCGGTTGCGGCGGCAGGGCGGAGAACATTGAAGGCCTCGTGTCGTATTCGATCGTTCGATGAGCCGCTTCGGTGACGCCAGCCGGCATGCCGGACTGGCGCAACCAGGCGGGCTTGAGTTCACACATCCGAAGCGACGGTACTGAACACCGACTGCAGATTGGTGCCGACGAGCTGCACCGCGCCGATGATCACGATCGCGATGAGCGATGCGATCAGCGCGTATTCGATCGCGGACACCGCCGATTCGTCGCGCAGCCAATGCGTGAGGGCATGGGCGGGTTGCGCGTCGATCCGGTGCGGACGGGTCGACTCCCGGCAAAAGGAATGGGTTCTCATGAATCGCTCCTCAGCGGTATCGAACGGAACATCTAAAGGAAACGAACGGACGGGAAGCGACGGACGGCGAGTGGGGACATAGCCATCCGTCTTTCCGCCGACGCGCCCTTACAGATCGTTGCCGATCGTCGAGAAGACGGTGTTGAGGTTGGTACCGACCGTCTTCACCGCACCGATGATCACGATCGCGATCAGAGCAGCGATCAGGCCGTATTCGATGGCACTGACGCCGCCCTCGTCGCGAACGAACTGCTTCACGTGTTGAACGAGGCTGGACATGACTCTCTCCTTTCGGATAACAAAAAAAACCCTTGCCATCGATGGCGCGGGACGTACAACGGGAACTGCTTCGACTACAAGGTGCTGCCGGAACTGCAAGGCACTACGGGTACTACGAGGCACTGCTGGTACTACAAGGCACTGCTGGTGCTACAAGGCACTACGGGTGCTGCTGGCACGACAGGGCACGACAGGCACTGCAAGGCACTGCTAAAAAACGGGCCGCGGATCAGAACAGCCGCAGCGGGGCCTGCACGCGAATGCATGCGCCTGCGCGAGCGGAGCGATCGGCGGGATGAGGCTTGCCGGCGCGCGCGCATGAATCGATGCGCGCCGTGCGGCGCCAGCCTGGGAAAGTGCGGAACCGGCGGCCGTTGCGGCCGGCGGAGGGATAGCGGGAGACGGCGCAGGTGCGCGCCGTTTCACTGCTTGAGCGGCCGACGGGCCGCTGGACGGAATAAGTGGACATTGCCTTCACCCCGGTATTCACAACGAGCAATTTTTCCTGGCGCACGGCCGCAGCCGGCGCCCCGCTGGTCGAACGGCGACTGCCCTGTACACATCCGGCGCGGCACTTGCACTTGCATGCGTTGCACCGGATGCGACCCCGTGGGTGACGTCGGCGGATTCTGTCTGTTGATCTGGATGCCGTGAATCTTTCGATCGTCGCGTCGTCGTTTGCCGCGCAGGACATTCCGCAAGGAGTGGGCCAGCTTTCGGGAACGCACGGCGGGACAAGGACGAGCGGCTCACCGGTGTAACGCGGCGGGCATGACGCGGTGCAGAAGGTTTCGGATTTGATACACGCGAACGCGTGCCGGCGCGTGGCCGTCGCCCGCAAACGCCCGCCAGGCAAGGCCATAAAAATTTTGTCGGGATTTTCCCTGACCCGGCATTCCGTGAATCGGGCCGTGCCGGCCGACTTCGGCGGAGACGTCCGGCGAAGGAAAGTGTTTCAACGCCGAAACGCGGACGCCGCCGTTCGTCATTTTTCATGCGGAATTCGCTTTTTCAGGCTTGCGCGCGGCGATATCGCGCGCCGCCGCGATTTGCATCGACTCGCTTTTTTATCTATCAATGGAAGCGCGACGACGTCATGCAAACAAGAACGCCGTCCGAATGAATCGATAAAAGAATTCGACGTGTTTAAACAAAACGCTTAATCACACATCGGGGCATCATGGATCTTGCGAATCGGGGAACATGCTTCGGCATGTTGCGTTCCAGCGGATGGCTGACCGGCGATCGCGTGCTCGCATACGGCGGCGCGACGCTGATTCTCAGCATCGCGCTGCTGGGCGCGTGGGGATGGACGACGCACGGTTTCACCGCGAACACGACCGTGCGGCCCGGCATCGATTTCACGGTGTTCTGGAGCGGCTCGCACGTGATGCTGCACGGCGCGCCCGCGAGCGTCTACGACTATCCGGCGTTCTCGCGCGTCGAGGCGGCGCAGCTCGGCGCGTACGTGAACCGCAGCTTCCTGCCCTGGGTGTATCCGCCGACGCTGCTCGTGCTCGTCACGCCGCTCGCGCTGCTGCCTTATGTGCCGTCGCTGCTGCTCTTCTGCGCGCTCGGCCTCGCCGCCTATGCGAAGGGTGTCGGCGCGCTGTCGGGCTTGCGCGATCGGCTGGCGCGGCCGCGTCTCGCATCGTTCGCGATCCTGTCGTTTCCGGGCGTGCTCGTCGCCGCCGCGATCGGACAGAACTCGTTGCTGACGGCCGCGTGCGCGGCGCTTGCGGTGCGGTCGCTCGCGAAGCGGCCGGCGATCGCGGGGCTTTGCATCAGCCTGCTCGCGGTCAAGCCGCAGATGGCGCTGCTGTTTCCGCTGCTGCTCGTCGCGACGCGCGCGTGGCGCGCGTTCTTCTTCGCCGCCGCCGGCACGCTGATCTTCGCGGCGGCGAGCGTCGCCGTTTGCGGCACGGCGTCCGTGCACGCGTTCCTGTCGGGCACGACGATGCTGCGCGAGCTCGTGCTCGAGCAAGGCACGCAATACTGGCTCGCGTCCCCCGCGCCGTTCTCGACGATGCGGCTCGCCGGCGCTTCGCTGCATGTCTCGTATGCGGTGCAGATCGCCATCGGCGCGCTCGCGGCGATGGCCGCGCTGAACGTGTGGCTGCGCACGAGCGACGCGCGCCTTCGCGCGGCGGCGCTTGCCGTCGCGACGCTGCTCGCGACGCCGTATCTGTGGCATTACGAACTCGCGTGGCTCGGCATCGCGCTGTTCTGCGTGCTCGCCTGCGCGCTCGATACCGGCTGGCTGCCCGGCGAGCAGCTGGTGCTCGTCGCCGGCTGGCTGCTGCCGTTCTTCGAGTTCTTCAATCGCGCGACCCGCTTTCCGCAGATCGGGCCCGTCGTGCTGCTCGCGGTGCTGCTGATCGTCGTGCGCCGCGCGCGGGCGATGCCGGGAGCCGCGCGATGAAAATGCATCCGCACGGCCATGCGCCGACGCGTCTCGACGTCGAGTGCCCGGAGCTGCCGGCGGCCGGGCCGCGCCGCCGTCCGCACTGGCTCGACGCGAAGCGGGTGCGCACCTATGCGATCGCGGCGCTCGTCTGCTATGCGGCGTTCGCAGGCGTCTGCGTGATGCGCTGGCTGTCGGGCGGACCGGACTCGCCGATGCCGCCGACGATGGACTTCGTGCCGACCTGGAGCGCCGCGTGGCTCGCGGTGCGCGGTCATGCGCTCGACGCTTGGCAATTCTCGACGCTGCATGCGGTCGAGCTGCACGCGGTGCCTTCGATGCGCGACATGCGCGGCGTGCTGTTGTGGCTGTATCCGCCGCAGACGCTGCTGCTCGTGTCGCCGCTCGGCTGGCTGCCGTATCCGGTCGCGGCGTTCGTGTGGATCGTCGGCACCGGCGCGCTGTTCGTCGCGACGGTGCGCGCGATCGTGCCGCGCCGTCTCGCGGCGCTCTGCGCGCTCGCGTTCCCCGGCACGTTCTTCGTTGCGCTCGTCGGCCAGAACAGCCTGCTGACGGCCGCGCTCGCGGGCTTCGGCCTCGTTGCGCTGCGCCGCCGCCCGGCGCTCGCCGGCTGTTGCTTCGGGCTCCTCGTCATCAAGCCGCAGCTCGCGCCGCTGTTTCCGCTCGCGCTGCTGTGCGCGTCGCAATGGCGCGCATTGCGCGCATGGGCCGTGACGGTCGCGCTCGTCCTGGCGCTCGGCACGCTCGCGTTCGGCTTCGGCGCGTGGACGGCGTTCGCGCACGCGGCCGCGTCCGTGATGCAGACGATCGGCGCCGGGCAGGCGCCGCTCGCGCGGATTCCGACGTTCTTCGCGTTGGCGACGTTCGCGGGGCTGTCGCCCGCCGCCGCGCAGCTGTTGCAGGCGTGCTCGATCGCGTTCGCGGCCGCCGCGGTGATCTATGCGTGGCGCGGCGCGTGCTCGCATGCGCTGCGCTCGGCCGCGCTCGTCTGCGCGAGCCTGCTCGTGAGCCCGTACCTGTACGACTACGACCTCGCGTGGTACGGGATCGTGATCGCGTGGGCCGTGCGCCACGCGCGCGCCGACGGCTGGCGTCCGCTCGAACGCGAAGGGCTCGCGTTGCTCGCGTGGATGCCGCTCGCGGGACTCTTCGCGGCCGGCCCGCTGCGGTTCCAGTTCCTGCCGCTCGTGACGGCGGGCGCGCTCGCGGCGATCGTGAGCCGCATCGCGCACGAGCGCCGCAGCGCACCGTGTCTGCCCGGCGACGAAGACGCGGCGGACGCGATCGATTCAGTTCGTTTCATGACGGCGCGCGGCGCATCGGACGCCGCCGCGCGGCACACGCGAGCGGCGCCGCGGCTGGCCGGCCGCGGTCGTCACGGGGATCAGGGAGAAACACCATGCGGGATCAAATAAACACACCGCTCATTTCGCTCGTCGTGCCGTTCTACAACGAAGGCGCTGCGGTCACGCGGTTCTTCGCGGAAGTCGTGCCGTTGATGGAGGCGATCGAATCGATCCGCTTCGAGATCGTCTGCGTGAACGACGGCAGCCGCGACGATACGCTCGATCAGCTCGTCGCCGTGAGCGCGCAGGACGCCCGGGTGCGCGTGATCGATCTGACGCGCAACTTCGGCAAGGAGGCCGCGCTGACGGCCGGCCTCGACGAATCGAACGGCGACGCCGTGATACCGATCGACGCGGACTTGCAGGACCCGCCGAGCCTCATTCCGGTGATGATCGAGCATTGGCGCGGCGGCGCCGAGGTGGTCGCGGCCAAGCGCAGCAACCGCGCGTGCGACACGTTCGCGAAGCGCACCGCGGCCGCGCTCTATTACCGCGTGCACAATGCGTTGTCCGAAGTGAAGCTGCCCGTCAACGTCGGCGATTTCCGGCTGATGGACCGGCAGGTCGTCAACGCGCTGCGCAGCCTGCCCGAACGCCGGCGCTTCATGAAGGGGCTGTTCGCGTGGGTCGGCTATCGGACCGTGATCGTCGAGTATCAACGCGAGGCGCGCTGCGCCGGGCATTCGAAGTTCTCCGGCTGGAAGCTCTGGAACTTCGCGCTCGAAGGAATCACGAGCTTCAGCACGGTGCCGCTGCGCAGTTGGACCTACATCGGGCTCGGGATCGCCGCGCTCGCGTTCCTGTACGGCGGCTTCATCGTCGCGCGCACGCTGTGGATGGGCAATCCGGTGCCGGGCTATGCTTCGCTGATCTCGGTGATGCTGTTCATCGGCGGGATCGAGCTTGTCGGCATCGGCGTGGTCGGCGAGTACATCGGCCGCATCTACTACGAATCGAAGGAACGGCCGATCTACCTCGTGCGCCGCCGCTATCAGGCGCGCACCAAGGTGAGCGCGCTGCCTGTCGGCAGCGCCGCGACGCGCGCCGCGCACGGCGCGCGGATCGATTTCGCGCGGCGGCGCGCGATGCCGCGCGCCCGCGCCGCGAGCCGCTGACGGACAGGAGGACGCCATGTCACCCGAAGCTTATCTGCAGATGGCCGCCACCGAATCCACGCACTGGTGGTTCCGCGCACGGCGCGACATCCTGCATGCGTTGCTCGCGAAGCTCGCGTTGCCGGCGGGCGCCCGCATACTCGAGATCGGCTCCGGCACGGGCGGCAATCTCGAGATGCTGGAGGAATTCGGCGCGGTGAGCGCGCTCGAGATGGACGACACCGCGCGCTCGATCGCGAACCGCCGAACCGGCTGGCGCTTCGACATTCGCGCGGGCCGCTGCCCGGACGACGTGCCGTTCGGCGACCAGCGCTTCGATCTGATCTGCTTCTTCGATTGCCTCGAGCACATCGAGGACGACGCGGCCGCGCTGCGCCGCGCGAGCGACCATCTCGCGCCGGGCGGCGCGATCGTCGTCACGGTGCCCGCGTATCAGTGGCTCTGGAGCGCGCACGACACGTTTCTCCATCACTACCGCCGCTACGACCGCGCGGCGCTCGAGCGCTGCGCGCAGGCGGCCGGCTGCAAGATCGTGCGAAGCTCGTATTTCAACACGCTGCTGTTTCCGGTCGCCGTCGCCGCGCGGATGACCGACCGGCTGCTGCATCGCGCGCGCTCGAGCGGCGACGCGATCGGGCCGCGCGCGGTCAACTCCGCGTTGTACCGCATCTTCCGCGCGGAACGCGGCTGGCTGCCGAAGCATTCGCTGCCGTTCGGCGTGTCGCTGTTCGCGGTCCTGACGAAGCACAGCGCGCCGCAATGAGCGCCGTCACCGACATCGGCGTGCGCGCGCGGCTCGTGCGCTTCGGCGTGTCCGGCGCGCTGTCCACCGCGCTGCACGCGGCGATCGCCGGCGCGCTGATGGGTGCGTTCGCCGCGACCGCGGTGCAGGCGAACGCGGTCGCGTTCGTCTGCGCGACGGGCGCGTCGTATCTGCTGAACACGTTGTGGAGCTTTTCGGCGCCGCTGCGCTGGCGCAACGTCGTGCGCTTCCTTGCGGTGTCGGCCGCGGGCCTGATGCTGACGATGGCGATCTCGCGCGGCGTGCAGGCGCTCGGCGTCGCGGCCGCGTGGAGCATCGCGGCCGTCGTCGCGCTCGTGCCGCCGTTGACGTTCGCGATGCATCGGCGCTGGACGTATCGCTGACGGCGGCGCATGCCGGTGCTGGAGGGGCGAGATCGCGCGAGAGGGCGCGCGCCGCTCACTGCCGGCGGCCGCCGAACAGCGTGGCGTCGGCGGTGTCGCGCGCGCCGCTCGCGAAAACGCCACGTCTGCCGCATCGATTGCCCTGCACGGCGCATTCGGCTGCGCACGCTCGCCGCCGCGCGTTCGTTCGTCCGCGGTTGCGCAGCTTTCGTCACCTTTCGTTCGCTTCTCCTCTCCTCCTTTCGATGCATTGCCGCGCGCACGCTCGCGAATGGGCCGGAGATCGGCTAACGCGCGCATTTGTCGTGCGCGAAGCGGCGTTGGATCGGGCCTTCGCGTCGCACGCGTTCGACGCAGCCGCGCGCGCCATCGGCGCCCGCTCTCGCCGCGACGCGCGGCGCGACGCAACGGCGGCGCGAACGAAGCCGAGCCGTTCGCGGCAGCTCGCGCGCGTGTGCCGTCGAAGCCGCCGCCGCTGCCGCCGCCGCCGCCGTCGCCGTCGCTGCCGTCGCCATCGGCGAATGCGAAGCGCGCAGCCGCCGCGCGCAGGCCCGAGCGCCGACGCGGCGCGCACCGCACGCGCGGCGTCGGGCGGCGCCTTCGCTCGCCCCGATGCTTCGGCCACTGGCACACCGAAGCGGCGCCCGCCTAGGACGATCTTCCCGTTTGCGCGGCGCTCGCCGCCGGGCGCGCGAATCGATGCGAAACGCATGGTCCGGCGCGCAAGAACGCGGCGGTTGTGCCGAATCGGCTTTTTTGTCGACGATTGCCGCGATGCGCGCCCCATTACGATTTCCACCAGGACGTGACGAGCCGAAACCGCGCCGCCGGGACGCCGTTCGCCGGCGGGTTTTCGCGGATGCGCAGCAAATCGTGCTGCGCGGACCACCCAAAACGGTCGAATCGTGTTGTCGAGGCGCGTCGAATCGCGACATTCGGCATTTTTTTCGATGCTTAAATCGTCTTGAAACGCGCATCGCGGGAACCGGCGCCAGCAGGCGGACCCGGGCCAAACGTCGGAACAAAAAAACTGCTGGACACCCAGGATCAACCTTCTTGTTAGGAGCTGTTCGGATGAGCGACGAAATCAAGCATGGCGGCTTCACGCGCCGCGACATGATGCGCGTGATGGCCGCGGGGGGCGTGTTGGCGACGGGCGCGGCGGGCGGGCTGCTGGCCGGCGCGCGATCCGCGTTCGCCGCTCCGGCGCCCAAGCGCGGCGGCAAGATCCGCGTCGCGTACGACGCGAGCTCGACCGCCGACACGCTCGATCCGGCGAAGGGCTCGACGGGCGCGGACTACATCCGCTGCTTCCTGTTCTACAGCGGCTTGACGCAGCTCGACGAGAGCCTCACGCCGCAGCCGAACATCGCCGAATCGGTGCAGACGAAGGATGCGAAGACCTGGGTCGTCAAGCTGCGCCGCGGCGTGACGTTCCACGACGGCAAGCCGCTCGCGCCCGCCGACGTCGTCTATTCGCTGACGCGCCACAAGAACGCGGCGACCGCGTCGAAGGTGAAGTCGCTCGCCGACCAGTTCGCCGACGTCAAGGCGACGGGCCCGAACGAGGTCACGCTCACGCTCGACAACGCGAACGCCGACCTGCCGGTGATTCTGGCGACGCCGCAGTTCGTGATCGTGAAGGACGGCACGACCGATTTCTCGCAGGCGATCGGCACGGGCCCGTACAAGCTGAAATCGTTCAAGCCGGGCGTGTCGACCGTCGGCGTGCGCAACGACGGCTACTGGAAATCGGGCGCGCCGTATCTCGACCAGATCGAGCTGATCGGCATCGGCGACGCGGCCGCGCGCGTGAACGCGCTGCTGTCGGGCGATGTGCAGCTCATCAACGGCGTCGATCCGCGCTCGACGCAGCGGGTTGCGTCGACGGCGGGCTTCGTGGTGAAGGAGACGAAGTCGGGCCTCTACACGGACTTGATCCTGCGCCGCGACAACGCGATGACGGGCAACATGGATTTCGTCAACGGGATGAAGTACCTGTTCGACCGCGAGCAGATCCGCTCGGCCGTGTTCCGCGGCTATTCGGTGATCGCGAACGATCAGCCGATTCCGCCCGGGCATCGCTACTTCAACGCGTCGCTGGCGCAGCGGCCGTTCGATCTCGACCGCGCGAAGTTCCATTTCCAGAAGGCGGGCGCGATCGGCACGACGCTGCCGCCGATCTACGCGACGACCGACGCGAACGGCTCGGTCGAGATGGCGGTGCTGCTGCAGCAGACGGCCGCGAAGATCGGCGTGAACCTGACGGTGAACCGCGTGCCCGCCGACGGCTACTGGTCGAACCACTGGATGAAGCATCCGATCGGCTTCGGCAGCATCAACCCGCGCTCGAGCGCCGACGTGCTGTTCACGCAGTTCTTCAAGTCGGATGCGACGTGGAACGAGTCGGGCTGGAAGAACCCGAAGTTCGACCAGCTGCTGCTCGCCGCGCGCTCGGAAACCGACGAGGCGAAGCGCAAGCAGATGTACGGCGAGATGCAGGCGCTCGTATCGGAGCAGGGCGGGATCGGCATTCCGGCGTTCATCAGCCTGCTCGATGCGCACGACAAGCGCCTGAAGGGGCTCGGCTCGATCCCGACGGGCGCGCTGATGGGCTTCCAGTTCGCCGAGCATGTCTGGTGGGAAGCGTGACGCGCGCGTGATGCGCACGTGATGGAGCCGGCATCGCCGGGCGCGCGTCGCTCCCGGGCCCGGCTCGCCGCATATCGAAGAGGCTTCGAGCATGAACCAGACCATAGTCGAATTGATCGGCAAGCGGATCGCGCTGACGGCGCTCACGCTGCTGATCGTGTCGGTGATCATCTTCGCGATCACGAACCTGCTGCCGGGCGACGCCGCGCAAGCGGCGCTCGGGCAGTCGGCGACGCCGGAGACGGTCGCCGCGCTGCGCCAGCAGTTCGGCCTCGATCAGCCGGTTCATCTGCGCTACGGCCACTGGCTCGCGCAGGTGCTGCACGGCGATTTCGGCAAGTCGCTGTCGAGCGGGCTGCCGGTCGCCGAGATGATCGACGGGCGGCTGCCGAAATCGCTGACGCTCGCCGCGATCACGACGGCGGTGTCGGTGCCGGTCGCGCTCGTGCTCGGCATCCTCGCGGCGGTGAAACGCGAGACCGTGATCGACCGGATCGTGAGCCTCGGCACGCTGTCGCTCGTCGCGACGCCCGAGTTCCTGATCGCGACGGTCGCGGTGCTCGTGCTCGCGGTCAAGCTGCACTGGCTGTCCGCGCTGTCGTACGGCGGCGAGATCGACAGCGTCGATCACTTCCTGCGCGCGTATGCGATGCCGGTGCTCACGCTGTGCGCGGTCGTGATCGCGCAGATGGCGCGGATGACGCGCGCGGCGGTGATCGAGCAGCTCGGCGCGTCGTACGTCGAGATGGCGATGCTCAAGGGCGCGAGCCCCGCGCGCGTCGTGCTGCGCCACGCGCTGCCGAACGCGATCGGCCCGATCGCGAATGCGGTTGCGCTGAGCCTGTCGTATCTGCTCGGCGGCGTGATCGTCGTCGAGACGATCTTCAACTACCCGGGCCTCGCGAGCCTGATGGTCGACGCGGTGTCGAACCGCGATTTCCCGCTCGTCCAGGCGTGCACGATGATCTTCTGCTCCGGCTATCTGGCGCTCGTGCTGCTCGCCGACCTGTGCTCGATCGTCTCGAATCCGAAGCTGCGGACATGACGACCCCCGAACCTCTTTCGACGGAGACGCGGCCCATGAACCACGCCGATCTGATTCAACGCAGCAGCGCCACGCCTGCCGACGGCCGCGAGCCGGCGTGGAACGGCGGCTCGCCGCCCGGCGCGCCCGCGCCGCGCGCCGACGGCAA
>NZ_LOYJ01000014.1:0-2296 GCF_001526245.1 Burkholderia sp. MSMB1498 | reverse complement strand
CATACAGGTGCGACCTGAAAGTCGCTATCACAACTGTCTTGCCAATAGCAACCGGACAAGACCTGCTGTTCTGCCAGCAGTAGCCCACTCGATCGTGCGTCGCTGGTAACGGCGGGGTGCGGAGCATCGGGGACAACAACCGGGGCCGCGAGGCCTAGCCCGAGCCGCGAGGTGAAGGTGACACCTGCAAGCACCGATGCGGGAGCCGTAAGGGCTTGGATGGCATGGTTAACGGAAGTGAATTCTCGCAAGCGTCGTGAGCACAGTCCAGCCAAAGGTGCTGTCAGGCTGAGGGCAAAAGCTAAGCGATCGGGTGCATTCAGTCTGTAGTGGGTGCACGCAGAACATGGCATCGCCGGCGTAAAGAGGAAACCTTCGTCATCTCGTTGCGATAGCGGAACAGGGTAAGCCCATCCCGTCGCCCGTACCGGGCAGGCCAACCGCAAGGAAAGCTGGTGGCGGAGTGGGTAAAGGAGGTTGGAGAAAGCGAACGCCTGACCGTAATGGCCGGGATACGGGCTGAAACATCGCTCGACACGAAAGTGGGCAGACTTCCAACTGGTCTCTCATCACGAGATAACTTGCGTAATCTTTGAAGGCGAGAAAGCAAATGAACGAGCAGTCAACGTGTGCACTGGCCGACCAAGGTACGTCGTGGCACAGCATCGACTGGGACACGGCCCACACCACGGTCAAAAGAATGCAGGCACGTATCGTGAAGGCGACACAGGCCGGTCGCTGGAACAGGGTCAAGGCCCTGCAGCGGCTACTGACCACCTCGTTCTACGGCAAAGCGTTAGCCGTTAAACGAGTGACGGAAAACCAAGGCAAACGTACACCGGGCGTCGACAAAGTGCTTTGGTCGACCCCGGATGCCAAATACATGGCGATAGGTTCTCTGACACGGAGCGGCTATCAACCGCTGCCGCTGAAGCGAATCTATATACCCAAAAGTAACGGCAAGCTGCGTCCGCTGAGCATCCCCACGATGCGAGATCGGGCGATGCAGGCCCTACACCTGCTCGCCCTCGACCCCGTATCCGAAACGATCTCCGACGGGCAATCCTATGGATTCCGAAAAGAGCGATCTACTCATGACGCGATAGCACAATGCTTCATGAACGCCCGATACCACGGCAACCCAAAAGACCGGGGCGCACGGGTTTCGGCGCAGTGGATTCTCGAAGCGGACATCCGCGGCTGCTTCGACAACATCGACCACACGTGGCTCCTAAAGCACGTGCCGACGGACAAGGCCGTGTTGGCGAAATGGCTGAGGGCCGGTTACTTGAAGGACGGTGTATTCGCGAGGACAACCGAAGGGACGCCACAGGGCGGCATCATCAGCCCGGTGCTCGCCAACTTTGCGTTGAACGGGTTGGACAAGGTTCTATCGTCCGTCTTCAAATACCCGTCACATCGCATAGCCCACAAGGTCAATCTTGTGCGATACGCCGATGACTTCGTCATCACTGGAGTGAGCCGGGAAGTGTTGCAAGACACAGTTACTCCGGCAGTCACCGCGTTTCTTGCAGATCGGGGACTGGAACTCGCTCCGGAGAAGACGAAAATCACCCATCTGACAGAAGGCTATGATTTCCTTGGCCAGAACATCCGGCGATACGGCAAGAAGTTGCTTATCAAACCGGCGCGGAAGAACGTGCAGTCCTTCCTGCAAAAGGTTCGGGACATCATTAGACGGCTATGGTCGGCGCCGCAGCATCTGCTGATCGACGCCCTGAATCCTGTGATAACCGGCTGGGCCATGTATCACCGCCACGTTGTTGCTCAGGAGACCTTCTCGAACGTGGACAGCCATATCTGGTACGCAATATGGCAATGGGCCAAGCGACGCCACCCCAAGAAACCTCCGGAATGGGTACGACGACGGTACTTCCACCAAATCGGCCTGCGACGATGGGTATTCGCCGCCGCCACCGACCAAGTGGACGATAGCGGACATCCCCCGCTTCGGACGCTTCGGTCGGCGGCAAGCGTAACCATCGAACGGCATCCGAAAGTCCAGTCGGACGCCAACCCCTACGACCGTGAGTGGTACACCTACTTCGCGCAGCGTGCTGCGATCCGAAGTCGGGTCTCCCGCGCACACCGCAAGGGGAGCGGCCGCAGCTAGTACGCGTGCTGCCATAAAGCAGGTACACACGCCGGTCGGTACGTTGTGCCGCCGGGTTAGTTTAACCACTGGCCTTATAGAGGCTTGAGCCGTATGCGGGGAAACTCGCACGTACGGTTCTTAGGGGGCGGCGGCGCAGCAATGCGTCGTCGCTACCCGACT
>NZ_LOYJ01000013.1:0-3193 GCF_001526245.1 Burkholderia sp. MSMB1498 | reverse complement strand
ACGACGCGGATGAATCAGGCGGCAACGAGAACGACAGGAGGACGCGCGGCGCGCTGGTTCGCGGCGGCGGCGCTCGCATGGACGCTGGCCGGCTGCGTGCCGTCGGGGTTCAAGCCGACGCTCGCGCCGCGCGAGCCCGGCGACGACGCGCTCGCGCAGACGACGGGCGGCGCCACGCACGGCGCATGGCCGAGCCCGGACTGGGTGCGGCAGCTCGGCGATCCGCAGCTCGACGCGCTGGTCGCCGAAGCGCTGCAGCAGAACCCGACGCTGCAGGCCGCGCAGGCGCGAATCGGCGTCGCGCAGTCGCAGTTGCAGCAGTTCGAATCGCTCACGGGGCTCACCGCGACGACGGGCGCGTCGCTCAGCAAGGCGCACGTGCCGCGCTCGGGCGGCACCATCAATACGACGTTGAACGGCTTGCCGGTGTCGGTGCCGCTCGTGGGCGAGTCGGTGGTGTCGTCGTCGTCGCTGTTCGTCGGGCTGAACTACCAGCTGGATCTGTGGGGCAAGAACGCGGCGGCGACGCGCGGGCTGATGTCGATGCGCGACGCGGCGCGGGTCGAGGCGGAGCAGGCGCGGCTCACGCTGTCGGTGGCGATCGTGACGCTGTACGGCGAGCTGGACCGCGCGTACGCGCTGCGCGAGCTGCTGCTGCTCAAGCGCCGCTCGAGCGAGCAGGTCGAGACGGTGCTGCGCGAGCGCGCGGCGCGCGGGATCGACAACGGCTACGACGCGGACGATGCGGCGCTCAAGCGCAGCAAGCTGCTCGAGCAGATCGCGCTGCTCGACGAGCAGATCCAGCTGCAGAAGCTGCAGCTGGGGGTGCTGACGGGGCGCGGGCCGGAGCGGGGGCTGTCGCTCGCGCGGCCGAAGCTCGCGCCGCTCGCGGACGCGCCGCTGCCGGCGCGGCTGCCGGCGGGGCTCCTGGGTCGGCGGCCGGACATCGTCGCGGCGCGGCTGCGGGTGGAGGCGGCGTATGCGTCGATCGACGGCACGCGCGCGTCGTTCTACCCGGACGTGAACCTGGCGGCGCTGGGCGGGCTGTTCGCGCTGGCGCCGGCGTCGCTGTTCAAGCACGATGCGCTGGGCGGCTCGATCGGGCCGGCGCTGTCGCTGCCGATCTTCGATCGCGGCCGGCTGAAGGCGAAGCTGGGCGGCGACGTGGCGAACGCGGACGTGGCGCTCGCGCTGTACAACCAGACGGTGGATGGGGCGCTGGGCGAGGTGGCGCGGCAGCTGACGTCGCTGTCGACGGTCGATGCGCTGCTCAAGGAGCAGCAGCAGGCGGTGCGCTCGGCGCAGCGGATGGTGGCGCTGGCGGAGGACCGGCACCGTCGCGGGATGGGGATGCGGAAGGACGTGAACCTGGCGAAGCTGACGCTGCTGGACGAGCGCTCGCACGCGATCGAGCTGCAAGCGCGGCGTCGGACGTTGCGGGTGGGGCTGATCGGGGCGCTGGGCGGCGGGTTCGACGCGCGGCAGGCGAGCGGCGGGCCGCTCGCGCAGGCGGGCAAGCCGTTCGCGGCGGCGTCGCGGCCGGCCGAGGCGAACGAGCCGCAGCGCGACTGACCGGTGCGGTCGCGGGATTCGGCGGACGGTCGAAGCGACGGGCGAACGCGCGGCGGCGATCGAATGGCGGTCGACGCGATGCATGCTTCGGCGGGCGATGCAATGCTATTCGGGAGCGTCGAGCGCGCATGCATCAGGCACGAACGCATCGGGCATCAACGCATCGAGCACCATCAAGTAGGAAGACATCACCACGAGCGCCACCTCCATTGTGAATACGAGAGATTCAACCGACACTGCAACCGAACATCGAAGCCCTCCGGAGCGATCCGCGACGCCGCCCGGGCATGCCCGGCCAACGCACGATAGCGCCACCGACATCACGCACGCGAAGACCTTGAACGACACCGCCACTCACACCCGGCGCGCCAAGGCGCCGAACGATACGACGACCGCGGACGGCGCGCACGCGACGCCGGCGTCCGAGCACGCGCATCCCGACGCGGCCGCGTCGCTCGCCGCGCGCCGCGCGACGCGCCGCCGCCGCTTCACGCTGTTCTTCGGACTGCTGGCGATCGTCGCGCTCGCGGCGGCGCTCTACTGGTTCCTCGTCGGCCGCTTTAGCGAGGAGACCGACGACGCGTACGTGGCGGGCAACGTCGTGCAGATCGCCGCGCAGATTCAGGGGACGGTGACCGACATCCTGGTGACGGACACGCAGCGGGTGAAGGCGGGGCAGGTGCTGGTGAAGCTCGACGACGCGGACGCGTCGGCGGCGTACGCGCAGGCGCGGGCGCAGCTCGCGCAGGCGGTGCGGCAGGTGGCGAACACGCGGCTGTCGATGGGGATGTACGAAGAGACGGTGAAGGCGCGGGAGGCGGACCTGAAGCTCGCGCAGCAGGCGTACCGGGCGCGGGTGGGGGCGTCGGTGGAGGTGGTGGCGCCGGAGGAGCTGGCGCGGGCGAAGTCGTCGCTGGCGAACGCGCAGGCGGCGCTGGCGGGCGCGCAGGCGCAGCTGGACGCGGCGCGCGCGCTGGGCAGCGAGCGGCCGGCCGGGCAGAACCCGGCGGTGCAGCAGGCGGGCGCGCAGTTCAAGCTCGCGTACCGGAACCTGAAGCGCACGACGATCGTGTCGCCGGTGGACGGGACGGTCGGGCAGCGGTCGGTGCAGATCGGGCAGCAGGTGGGGCCGGGGGTGCCGCTGATGTCGGTGGTGCAACTGCGGCAGGTGTGGGTGGAGGCGAACTTCAAGGAAGGGCAGATCCGGCACATGCGGGTGGGGCAGCCGGTGCAGCTCGAGTCGGACCTGTACGGCGCGCGGGTGACGTATCGGGGCCGGGTGGAGGGGTTCTCGGCGGGGACGGGGAGCGCGTTCTCGATGCTGCCGCCGCAGAACGCGGCGGGGAACTGGATCAAGGTGGTGCAGCGGGTGCCGGTGGTGATCTCGCTGGAGCCGTCGGAGCTGGCGGCGCATCCGCTGCGGGTGGGGCTGTCGATGAAGGCGACGGTCCGCACGAAGGAGCGGGGCGGGCATCTGCTCGACGGCGAGGCGCCGCTGCCGGGCTTGCGCACGCAGGTGCACGACGGGTATGCGGGCGAGGCCGACGCGGCGGCGGAGGCGGTGATTCGGGAGAACGACGGCGGCCGGTGACGAGGCGCTCGCGGCATGTCGAACGACGGG
>NZ_LOYJ01000012.1:0-534 GCF_001526245.1 Burkholderia sp. MSMB1498 | reverse complement strand
GTGTCCCCTTCGTCTAGAGGCCTAGGACATCACCCTTTCACGGTGAGTACAGGGGTTCGAATCCCCTAGGGGACGCCAACACAAGGCGTCGTTCGAACGAAACGTCGAGACGATGCGCCGGCAGGAAGCACCGACGCCTGCCAGGCAAGCAGCAAGACTGGAGCGGTAGTTCAGTCGGTTAGAATACCGGCCTGTCACGCCGGGGGTCGCGGGTTCGAGTCCCGTCCGCTCCGCCAGATCGAGAGCCCGTTCAGGCTGCATGTGAACGGGCTTTTTCGTTAAAGGTGTAAGCAGTACGTTGTCCCCTTCGTCTAGAGGCCTAGGACATCACCCTTTCACGGTGAGTACAGGGGTTCGAATCCCCTAGGGGACGCCAACACAAGGCGTCGTTCGAACGAAACGTCGAGACGATGCGCCGGCAGGAAGCACCGACGCCTGCCAGGCAAGCAGCAAGACTGGAGCGGTAGTTCAGTCGGTTAGAATACCGGCCTGTCACGCCGGGGGTCGCGGGTTCGAGTCCCGTCCGCTCCGCCA
>NZ_LOYJ01000011.1:0-44432 GCF_001526245.1 Burkholderia sp. MSMB1498 | reverse complement strand
GGCCAACACGAGCGCTCGATAACCAATCATGCCTCACGTGCGCGCCGGATTGCGGACGGCCTTCGCGAGGCGCTTACCGTGCAGCGGCGCGGGGGAGTCTTTTGCGCGCACCGTTCCAGACGGTAGACATTGCTTGCAAAGCACCCGCCCGAACGCTTGAGACGAGGCCGCCTGTCTCCAACTTTGTCTCCAAGAAATTGGGTGTTTTGGAGATACACTTGGAGATAGTCGCCTCTATGCCAGACAAGGCTCACAAGCCGAAACGAGTGTTTGTCTCCAAATCTCCAGATATTTTTGCTTCCGGCGGCACGACAAGGTTACGCACAGCGCCTCCCTTCCCTGATCGAGCCTACGCCGATACGCCTGTTGGTATTTTTGTTGGTATCTACGGAACACCCATGCTGGAATAGCAGATACAGCCAAGCGATATGAATTCTGTCGGGGCACCGCTGCGGGGCGCGTACCCTGCGAGGGCGGTCATTTCTGAGCAGCGTCCCGCGTGACGTTTGCCAACTTCGGCAGCCCATGTTTGCCGGTGGATAACTGCGATGACTTTGTGGTTTTAGTACACAAGTTAGTACACAAGGTAAGGGCGACAGGCCGCTGATCCTTTATGTCATGGGCATTTTTGGAGCATTGCTAGGTTCTGTATTGATCGCACGACACCATCAACGCAAGATCGAACCGCCAGCCCAGTTGCCTAACACGGGTTTCCACTGCGCCATGTCCGAAGGCTCGGCCGATTGATCTCGCGCATCGCTTTCCGCGCGTGACCCGGCATCGTCGAAGCCGGTGCTCACTGCGACTGCGCGTTCACGTCACCGGTCTGAGCGATTTTCGTCAAAACCTCCTTTTGATACACGTACCACGAAACGAGACATGGCTTGTCTCGGCAATTTTTTTGACGATAGTTCCATTGCCTTCGCGTGCGTTCGGCGAATGCGGCCTTGTCAGGAACCGCTTCTTTCGCTTGTCGGTAGATATCAGCGAGCTCTCGATCCGAAGCGGCAAGTTCCGGATCATGGCAGATCAGGTATTCGGGAATCGAGTTGGCTTTCGAGCAATCGAAACTCGTTTGCTGCGCAATTGATTCCGTCTGCGAAGCTTGCGTCGTCGATTGCGCCGAAGTCGTCGCCGCGGTATTGGCGGGCGGAACGGAAACGGGTTGCGGCATCGATGGCGACGACTGGCCATACGGTTTCAGTTGGCCCGATAGCGCGTCTTCCAGCATGGCGCCTATCAGCGAATTCGGTACAACGCGAATGGTATCGGTTTTGAGAACCGTCGCGGCGGACATGCTCTGCACTTTCGCAAAATTGCACGGCGCCTGGCATGTCACGCGCGTCGCATAAGTTTCGTTATCCGGATCAAGCATCAGCAACACGTACGTTCCGTCTCGAAATCCGACATAACGCATCATGACGAGAGGCTTCGTTGCTTTGCCGCTGCGAACGTCGTCCTCGCTCAAGGCCGGCTCGTAGCCATACGTACCGTCTTGCTCCATTGCGTATTGGTGAGAAGGCAGCGCGGGCGCAGCGATCGGCGCGGGAGGCGGGGGCGGCGCGTTGTTGGAACTGCTCGCGGACGCCGGCTGTTGCGGGCTTGCCGAAGCAGTGGGCGTTTCCTGCTTGCTCGAGTGGTTGCAAGCGCCAAGCGTCGCCGCCAATAGGCACGACAGCACCGAAGTTCTCATGGCTCACCCCGTCGTATTGTGTTGGTTCTCGTGCCGCCGACAACGTGATTGCCTTTTGATTTTAGTGCTATGCCCGGCGCCGGCAGCGAGGAAAATACGCACTCGAGACGTGGCTGGAAGAAATGAAACTCACTCAACAATTAACAATCTTTCACATTCCTCGGCAGCCGGTTCGACATCGTCAAACACCGCCAAACTTGCCTCGGCGTTTCTCCTAACTCCGTCCTTCTCTTCATACTGACAAGCTTTTCCGAGCCGCTCTGAAACACAAGATGCAAAAGTTACGGCTGGTTGCAAAAGGGTAAAAGACGAACACTCATCCGCTACGTATCCTTCGCACACCAAGACAATGGTTGGGGGGTGTCATGAAAACAATCTGGAAGATTCTCGGCCTGACGGCCGCGGCGTCGATCTCGCTCGCCGGCTGCGGTGGTGGCGACGGCGGCGGCAGCAGCAGCGGGCAAACCGGCACGCTGCATGTCGCGATGACCGACGCGCCGTCGTGCGGCTTCGATCACGTCTACGTGACCGTCTCGAAGGTGCGCGTCAACATGAGCGCGCAAGCGGGCGACAACGATTCCGGCTGGACCGACGTCGCGCTCGCGACGCCGCAGAAGGTCGACCTTCTGTCGCTGACCAACGGCGTGCTCGCCGACCTCGGCCAAAGCGCGCTGCCGGCCGGCCAGTACCAGCAAGTGCGGCTCGTGCTCGCGCAGAGCCAGGGCAATACGCTCGCGAACTCGGTCGTGCCGACGGGCGGCACCGAGCAGCCGCTCGCCACGCCGAGCGCGACGCAAAGCGGCTACAAGATCATCACGCCGTTTACGGTTCAACCGAACACGCTCGTCGATCTCGTTCTCGACTTCAACGCGTGCAAGTCGATCGTCCAGCGCGGCAACGGCGCGTATGCGCTCAAGCCAGTCGTGACCGCCACGCCGACCGTCGTCAGCGGCGCGATCGACGGCTATGTCGCGCCGAACGAAGCCGGCGCGACGGTCTACGCCGAGCAGAACGGCCAGGTCGTCAGGGGCACCATCGCCGACAGCAGCGGCCACTTCGTGCTGACGCCGCTCGTGCAGAGCTCGACGAACGGCAACTACGACATCGTGATCGCGCAGAACAACGTGGCGACCGGGATCGTTCGTTCGGTGCCCGTCGTCGTGAACACGACGACGTCGGTGTCGACTTCATCCGTGCCGATCACCCTGCCCGCATCGACGATGAACGTCGTGAGCGGCACGGTCACGGCGAGCGCCGACGCGATCCTGCGCGCGCTGCAGATGGTGAACTCGCTGCCGTACGAGGTTGCATCGACGAACGCGAATCTCGACACGGGCGCCTACGCGCTGACGCTGCCGACCGCGGCGCCGATCGTCGGCACGTATTCGGGTTCGCTGCCCGTCGCGATGAGCGCGGCGCCGAGCGCTGCCGGCCAGTACACGATCGAAGCCGATGCGGCGAACGGCGCGACGCAGCAGCAGCCGGCGAACATCGCCGCAGGCTCGGTCGCGAACGTCAATTTCGGGTTCTAATCGTCGGCAATACGAACGGAAGGGGCGCTGCTCCTTCCGCCTTCATCACAAACGGGGAAACAACATGAAGAAAATCATCATCGCGCTGGCGGTTTCCACAGGTGTCCTGAGCGGCTGCGCAGTCTACGTGCCGGATCAGCCGGGCGTCATCATGGCGCCGCAAGGCGGCCCGGGCAATGGCTTCTGCCCGCCGGGACAAGCGAAGAAGGGAAATTGCTGAGTCTCGCGAGCACGTGTACCAAGGCGCCTTCGGGCGCCTTTTTCGTGTCCGAACGCGGGGTATCGAGGATTGGCGGGATGTGCGGCGGTTCGACTCGGATCGGCGTGTTTCGATGCGCGCGTGAAGCGAAGCGCGGCACGTGACGCACGGCGCGCAGCGCCTCGGCGGCAAGCTCGCGGCCTGACGTGCGACGGGAATGGCGCGTCGAACGAATCACGCGTGCGTGGCAGGAGCGCCGATGCGGCGCGTACTTGCCGCTTTCGCCGAGCGGCGGCGCGGCGGATGTCCTCGTATGCGGCCAATCCGCGCGCGGCCGGTGCGCGGACGTCTCGACGCCGTCAGTGCCCTCGCCGCAGGAGCCGCCACGGGTGGCGCCAATCGACATGCGGTGCGTGCTCGTCGCGCGGATGCTGCAGGCGATGTTCCTGCCAGAGTTCGTCCGAATACAGCACCGCGACGATGAGAAGCGGGAGTACGAGAAAAACGCCCAGTATCACTTGCTCGATCACGATAGTCTCCATCGCGGGGCGGGAACCCTCGCTTAATTTTAGACTCTGTACCAAAGCCCACAGTCATTTTCCGTCGATGCTTTCTTCGACGCACTCCGCGCTTGTACGGGTGTCCATGCCGCCCCCACGCCGCCCCTCGAATGACTCAAGGACAATCAACATGCAAATCCAGAACGAACAACACACGCTCGCGCTGAGGCCGCTCGAGCGTCAGGACCTGCGTTTCGTGCACGAACTGAACAACGACGCGAAGATCATGCGTTACTGGTTCGAAGAGCCGTACGAAACGTTCACCGAGCTGTCGCAACTGTACGACCAGCACGTGCATGACCAGCGCGAGCGCCGCTTCGTCGCGTTCGATTCGGATGACGAACTTGTCGGTCTCGTCGAACTGATCGAGCTCGACTACATTCATCGCCGCGGCGAGTTCCAGATCATCATCGCGCCGAACCGTCAGGGCCGCGGCTACGCGACGCGCGCGACCCGGCTCGCCGTCGAATATGCGTTCAAGGTGCTGAACCTGCGCAAGCTGTATTTGATCGTCGACAAATCGAATGCCGCGGCGATTCGGGTTTACGAGAAATGCGGTTTCAAGCACGAAGCCGAATTGATCGAAGAGTTTTTCGGCAACGGCCAATATCACAACGCATTGAGAATGTGCATTTTCCAGCGCGATTATTTCGAGACCCAACGGGGTGCGGAATTACACGGGTGCGAATAAAGCCGGCCGGCGTGTACGGCGGCGCGCCGCGCCAGCCGGGGCGCTTGAAGGCTGGCGACGGAACGGATGCCGGGTGCGAACGCACCTGGCATTTTTTTTGAATTCCGCTGATCAGAAGATTTTCATGTGGCGGTGCGAAATTTCTTGACGAATTTATGTGCGGCGCATCAAATCGATAAGCGGCGCCTTTTGAATTATCCAACTCGTTCATCGTGAGAAAACGCGTGCGACCGGAAGGCTTGCAGCGCAAGACTTTTGGGCATCCGAAAAATTGGGAATACGGATTTGCGCCGTGGCGGAGCGCAGCGGCAGGCTGCGCGAACAGGGCTGCGGAGCGGGTGCGGCAATCCGTCGCTATTGCGGTCGCACAACGAATGTGCTTGCGATCGCCTTCGCTTTTCCTAGCATGAGAAGACGCGGGTCGACGCAAGCCTTTAAATACATACCTAACCCGAGCTCATGACCCGAGCGATTGGGAGACACGACATGATGAAGCGAACCGGTCTTTTACTGGCACTGACGAGCGGCATCGTTGCATTTTCGGTGGCGCAGGCCAATGGCGATGCGCCGCTCAAGCCGCAGCAGGAAATCCAGCTGACGAAGAACGCTTGGGGATGCCTGTCGAAAGACAATCTGGATTCCGTACTGAGCCACGAGCGCGACGGCCAGTCTCAGGCGAGGCAGCAGTATTTCGACGACTATCGCTGCCTGTCGGTGCCGGAGGGACAGCGCTTCCGGGTCGTGAGCGTCGACGAGGGCGACGTGCAGTTCGTGAGCGCCGAGAACAGCGACCAGCAAGGCCTCTGGACCGACGCGCGCTTCATCAAGCAGTAACGCGTTCGCTTTCGGCGGCGCGTTCGGTACGGGCCGAGCGCGCCGAGTTCGTACGGCCCGGTGCATGTCGGGCCGTTGCGCGTTTACGGCCGCCGTCGGCGGCGACGCGTGCGAGCGGTCGCGCGAGCATCGCGCATTCGGTATCATCACGCCCCGACCCGAATCAACGGCCCGTGCGGGCCCCGATGCCGAATGGCGCTCAAATCGACGATCTACAAGGCGGAGCTGCAAATCGCCGACATGGACCGGCACTATTATGCCGATCATTCGCTCACCGTCGCCCGTCACCCGTCCGAAACGGACGAGCGGATGATGGTGCGCATCGCCGCGTTCGCGCTGTTCGCGCATGAGCGGCTCGAGTTCTGCAAGGGGCTGTCGGATATCGACGAGCCCGATCTCTGGCAAAAGGACCTGACCGGGGCGATCGAGACCTGGATCGACGTTGGCCAGCCGGATGAGCGCCGCATCGCGAAAGCGAGCGGCCGCGCCGAGCGGGTGAACGTCATCGCGTACGGCGGGCGCACGTCCGACATCTGGTGGCAAGGCGTGCGCGGCAAGGTCGAGCGGTTGCGCAACGTGCAGGTGACGTCGCTCGCGGAGGGCGTCGCGGCGGCGTTGGGCGGTTTCGCCGAGCGCACGATGCGTTTGCAGTGCATGATTCAGGACGGCGCCGCGTGGCTGTCGAGCGCGACGCACGATCCGGTCGCGATCGAGTGGACGACGCTGAAGGCTCGCGAAGACGCTTGAGCGGGTGGTTGGCGGCGCAGGCGGCCGCGCGTTGCAGCTTGCCAGCCGGGGCGGTTAGCCTGTTCCGCTTTCCGCTTTCCGCTTTCCGCTTTCCGCTTTCCGTCCGTCGCCCGCCGTCCGCCGATTCCGGATTTCAGGTTCCCGCGTTCGGGAGGAGAATTGCCCGCCTTGCGCCGGCGCCGTGTCGTGGCGCTCAGCACGCGACGGCTTCCGGCGGCCCTTTGAGCTCGACCATATTGCCTTCCGGATCGAACAGGTAGATCGACGGCCCGTAGCCGTCCGCGCCGTAGCGCCGCGCGGCGTCGCCCGGCCGCGCGCCGTGCGCGGCGAGATGCGCGTGCAGCGCGGCAGCGTCGAACGGCTCGATGCGCAGGCACAGATGATCCATGTTCCGCCCCTTTCCCGGCGTCCCGCTGTCCGCACGGTCGATCGGCGCGCCGGCCGCGAGCAGATCGATCAGCGAGCGCCCCGCACGCAATTGGACGAGCCCCAATTCCCGCTGCTCCTTCTCGACATGACAGCCGAGCACTTCGCAATAGAAACGGGTCATCGCCGCCAGATCGGCGGCGCGCAGCACCACGTGATCGATCTCGTGGATGTGGAATTTCATCGGGGACGTCTCCTTCGGGGGGAGTCCTACCGAGTGTAGACGGTCCGTGCGGCGCACGAGCGGGCGGTGCAAAATCGATGGACGAAAAAAAGCCCGTTCGCAATTGAACGGGCTTAATCCATATCAGGAGGAGACATGGAGGAGACAGTTCCAACTATACACATCCGGATGGTGCGACGCAATATTCCTAGTGTAAAAAAACGTCAGGACGGCAATCTGTCGCATCCGCACCGCAACAAAATGGGGCAGAGGCGACGCTCGCGCGATAGTTGGCGCAACGAAGCGAACGATTGTGTGTCATTCGTGTGACGATGATTCGAATGAGAGCGCAAGAAACAGCGCGTAGGCGGCGGGAGCGGCGTCTACAGTGACAGGCATCCGTTCCGTCTTTGCGAGGTCATCATGAAGAAGCCAGCCTATTCGACCGACGACGCGCGCTGGGCCGCGCTCGTCGCGCGCGATGCCGACGCCGACGGCGCGTTCTGCTACGCGGTCAGGACGACGGGCGTGTTCTGCCGGCCGTCGTGCGCGTCGCGGCTGCCGAAGCGCGAAAACGTGTCGTTCTTTGCCGATACGGGCGCCGCGCGCGCGGCCGGCTATCGCCCGTGCAAGCGTTGCCGGCCCGAGGGGTTGCCGCGCGAGCTCGAGATCGTCCATCGCGCGTGCGCGGTGCTCGACACCCATCGCCAGGACCGGTTCACGCTTGCGCAACTAAGCGATGCCGTTCACGTGAGCCCGTTTCATCTGCAGCGGCTCTTCAAGCGCGTCGTCGGCGTGTCGCCGCGCCAGTATCAGGCCGCGCAGCGCGGCGCGGCGCTGCGCGACGCGTTGCAAAGCGGCGTCGCCGTCACGCGAGCGGCCGTCGACGCGGGCTTCAATTCGCCGTCTCGGCTCTACGAATCGGTGCCGCGCGAGCTCGGCATGTCGCCGTCTGCGTTTCGCCACAAGGGCGCCGGGCTAGAGATCGACTACGCGACGGCCGACACGCGGCTCGGCGTCGTGCTCGTCGCGGCGACGAGCAAGGGCATCTGCAGGATTGCATTCGGCGACGCTGCGACGCCGCTCGTCGACGAGCTGAAAGCGGCGTTCGCGAATGCGCGAATCGTCGAGTCGGCCGAGCGGATCGCGCCTTTCGTCGAGCAGATCGACGCGTATTTGAACGGCGCGCGCCGGCGTTTCGAGTTGCCGCTCGATCTCGCCGCGACCGAGTTCCAGCAGCGCGTGTGGGATGCGTTGCGTCGGATTCCTTACGGCGAGACGCGCAGCTACACGCAGATCGCCGAGGCGCTCGGCGCGCCGCGCGCCGTGCGGGCGGTCGCGAGCGCGTGTGCGTCGAACCCGGTTGCGCTCGCGATTCCGTGCCATCGCGTCGTGCAAAAGGGCGGCTCGCTCGCCGGCTATCGATGGGGCCTGCCGCGCAAGGCGGCGCTCCTCGATGCGGAGGCGCAACGCGCGGCGGGCGAGTCCGCCGCCGCGCTCGCCGTGGACGACGCAGCTTGAGCGCCGCGGTTCGACCAGCCGCTCCGCGGCCCGGCAGCGTCGCGCTCGAGCTGCCGTTCAAATCGCCCTACGATTGGCGCCGCGTGCTGCGTTTCTTCGCCGGGCGCGCGATTCCGGGCGTCGAAGCGGTGGAGGACGACGCGTATCTGCGTACGATCGACTATCGCGGCGTGACGGGCGCGCTGACGGTGCGCAAGCATCCGCGTAAGCGCTGTCTCGTCGCGCTCGTCGAAGGCGACGCGGCGCGGCACGCGGACGCCGCGTTCGCCGAGCGGCTCGCGACGATGCTCGATCTGCACGCCGATCCCGCCGCGATCGGCGCGCATCTCGCGCGCGACGCCTGGCTCGCGCCGCTCGTCGATGCGGCGCCCGGCTTGCGCGTGCCGGGCGCGTGGTCGGGCTTCGAGCTGATCGTGCGGGCGATCGTCGGCCAGCAGGTGAGCGTGAAGGCCGCGACGACGATCGTCGGGCGACTCGTCGAGCGCGCGGGCGAGCGGCTCGCCGATCACCCGCAACGCGCGACCGGCTGGCGTTTTCCCGAACCCGCCGCGCTCGCCGCGTGCGATCTGTCGCGCATCGGGATGCCGGGCAAGCGCGTCGCGGCGCTGCAGGGCGTTGCGCGTGCGGTCGCCGCGGGCGACGTGCCGCTCGACGCGTACGCGGCCGATCCGGCCGGTGTGCGCGCCGCGCTGCTCGCGCTGCCGGGGATCGGCCCGTGGACCGTCGAATACGTCGCGATGCGCGCGTGGCGCGACGCCGACGCGTGGCCCGCGACCGATCTCGTGCTGATGCAGGCGATCGTCGCGCGCGACCCGGCGCTCGACCGTCCGGCGAGCCAGCGCCGCCGCACCGATGCGTGGCGCCCGTGGCGCGCGTATGCGGCGATGCATCTGTGGAACGAGATCGCCGAGCGCGCCGGCGCGGCGCGCGGCGGATAGCCGCCGACCAGACGCCGACGCCCGCCGGACGCGGTGGGCGTGAATCGTCCGGCAACGCCCGAGGGCAGGTCAAGCGAGCCTTTCGGCGAGATGTTAAAGTGCCCGCTACCATCAATCCCGCCAGGTGGTCCGCGCGCGTCGCGCGGCTGCCGAGCCCGCACTTGCATCGATGCCGAACAACATGACTTCCCGACAGACAGACTTGTTGCAGCAACGCCTCGCCGTGTTGAGCACGAGCCCGACGCGCGAGCAGCTACCTGACGGCCTGCGCGGCATCGAGAAGGAAAGCCTGCGCGTGACGCGCGACGGCATGATCGCGTTCACGCCGCATCCGCGCGCGCTCGGCTCGGCGCTCACGCATCCGTCGCTCACGACCGACTATTCGGAAGCGCTCGTCGAGCTGATCACGCCCGCGGAGCGCGACGCCGCGACGACGCTCGAGCGGCTCGACGAACTGCATCGCTACGTCTACGCGTCGATCGGCGACGAAATGCTGTGGACGGATTCGATGCCGGGCCTTTTGCCCGCCGACGACGAAATCCCGATCGCTTACTACGGCACGTCGAACATCGGACGCCTGAAGACCGTCTACCGGCGCGGCCTCGCGTATCGCTACGGGCGCACGATGCAGTGCATCGCGGGAATTCACTACAACTATTCGCTGAGCGAGGAAGTCTGGCGGCGGCTGCACGCGGAGGACGGCTCGACCGCGAACATGGTCGACTATCAGTCCGAGCGCTACCTCGCGCAGATCCGCAATTTCCGCCGCACGAGCTGGCTGCTGATGTACCTGTTCGGCGCGTCGCCCGCGCTCGATCTCGGTTTCCTGCGCGGCCACCCGCACAAGCTCGACACGTTCGACGCCGCGACGCTGTATCGCCCGCATGCGACGAGCCTGCGGATGAGCGACCTCGGCTACTCAAACACGACCGCGCAGGCCGCGCTGGAAGCCGACTACAACACGCTGCAGGGCTACCTCGACGCACTGTCGAAGGCGGTCAGCGAGCAGTACCCGCCGTACGAGGCGATCGGCACGCACCGCGACGGCGAGTGGATTCAGATCAACACGAACGTGCTGCAGATCGAGAACGAGTTCTACTCGACGATCCGGCCGAAGCGCGTTACGTACTCGGGCGAGCGGCCGCTGCACGCGCTCGCGTCGCGCGGCGTCCAGTACATCGAAGTGCGCTGCCTCGACATCGATCCGTTCGAGCCGACGGGCATCTCGCTCGACACCGCGCGCTTCATCGACGCGTATCTGCTCGTCTGCGCGCTCGCCGAGAGCGCGCCGCTCACGTGCGACACGTATCGCGAATCGAATGCGAACTTCGGCCGCGTGACGATGGAGGGGCGCAAGCCGGGGCTCGAACTGACGCGCGACGGCGCGGCCGTGCCGATGCGCGCTTGGGCCGACGAAATCTTCGCGCAGATCGAAGCGGCGGGCCGCGTGCTCGATGACATTCGCGGCGGCGATGCGCATGCGCGCGCGATCGCCGCGCAGCGCGCGAAGCTCGACGATCCGGAGCGCACGCCTTCCGCCCGCGTGCTGCGCGCGATGCGCGAGAACGGCCAGTCGTTCCTCGAGTTTGCGCGCGCGCAAAGCGAAGCGCATGCCGCGTATTTCCGCGGCCGTCCGCTCGACGAGGCCGCGATGCGCGATGCGCAGGCGCTCGCCGAGCGCTCGCTCGACGAGCAGACGGAACTCGAAGGGAAGAACGCCGGATCGTTCGACGCGTTCGTCGCCGCGTATCGCGCTTATACGTTGAATCGGTTCAGCGTGTGAGGGAACGCGGGCGCGCGCCAGGCCGGCACGCGCGTGAGCGTGTGCGTGTGCGTGTGCGGCGCGAGGGCATGATGTCGACGGGCGGCGTGTTGGTGCGTATGCGTGTTGCGGCTATGCTTGCCGCCGCTTCGCCGCTTCGCCGCTTCGCCGCTTCGCCGCTTCGCCGCTTCGCCGCTTCGCAACGTCCCCGTCCATTGCGACCCTCCGCCAACGCCTGAGCGCCGCCGATAAACCGCCGAAGGTCGCGCGGCTTACCTGCATGCGCACACGCCTCGCCGCGCTCAACGCCATGATTGGAGCCAACGCCCCCCGAGACGCTTTGCTGCTTTCCGCTTGACTCGGCAGACGGTTGCTCAGAGCGGATCGCGGCCGCCGGGCCGCGCCTCGCCGGCGGCGCTCTCTTCATCCGGCACGGTCTCGAGATCCGCGAGCCAGACGGCCGCCGACGCGTCGCTCGGCGCGCGATAGTCGCCGCGCGGAGACAGCGATCCGCCCGATCCCACCTTCGGCGCATTCGGCACGCAACTGCGCTTGAATTGCGATTCCTCGAAGAAGCGCCGCACGAACACGCGCAGCCAGTGCTTGATTTCGCGCAGCGTGTACTGGTGCCGTTCCTGTCCCGGATCGGGCCATGCGCCGAGCGTCGCGTCGCGCCACGCGTGCCACGCGATGAACGCGAGCTTCGACGGCCGGTAGCCGAACCGCGACACGTAATAAAGCGCGAAGTCCTGCAATTCGAACGGCCCGACGACGTCCTCCGAGCGCTGTTCCGGCTCGTTGCCGGCGTTGCCCGGAATCAGTTCCGGGCTGATCGCCGTGTCGAGCACGGCTTGCAGCACCGGCGCGAGCGCCGGATCGAACAGCGTCGATTGCGCCGCCCAACGGATCAAGTAGCGGATCAGCGTCTTCGGCACGCTCGCATTGACGCCGTAATGCGCCATGTGATCGCCGACGCCGTATGTGCACCAGCCGAGCGCGAGCTCGCTCAGGTCGCTCGTGCCGACGACGAGCCCGCGATGCAGGTTCGCAAGCCTGAACAGATAGCTCGTGCGCATGCCTGCCTGCACGTTCTCGAAGGTCGCGTCGTAGATCCGCTCGCCGCGCGCGAACGGATGGCCGATGTCGGCGAACATCTTCAGGCAGGCGGTGCGGATGTCGATGTCGAGCGCGGCGCAGCCGAGCGCGGCGATCAACTGCCGCGCCTGGCGGCTCGTCTTCTTGCTCGTCGCGAAGCCGGGCAGCGTGCACGCGACGATGTTTCCGCGCGGCAGGCGCAGCACGTCCATCGCGCGCGCGCAGACGAGCAGCGCGTGCGTCGAATCGAGCCCGCCCGATACGCCGATCACGAGCTTGTCGACGTGCGCCGCGCGCATTCGCGTGACGAGCCCCTGCACCTGAATGTCATAGATCTCGCCGCAGCGCCGGTCGCGCAGCGCAGGGTCCGACGGCACGTAGGGAAAGCGCTCGTACGTGCGCGCGAGCGGCAGGCGGCGATCGCGGTCGATCGGCGCGTCGATGCGCACGGTGCGGAACGTCGCGCAGACGTCGAGATGCCGCTGCGCCGATTGCGCGAAGCTTGTCTGGCGCGCGCGCTCGCAACAGAGGCGATCGAGGTCGATGTCGGCCCTGATCGCCTGCGCGGCGTCGAGAAAGCGCCGGCTCTCGGCGAGTTGCACGCCGTCCTCGTGGATCATCGCGTGCCCGTCCCAGGCGAGATCGGTCGTCGATTCGCCGGCGCCGGCGCTCGCATACGCATACGCGGCGAGGCAGCGCGCCGACTGGTTCGCGGCGAGCGCCTGCCGGTATTCGGCCTTGCCGACCGTCGCGTTCGACGCCGACAGGTTCAGCAGCACCGTCGCGCCCGCGAGCGCGGCGAACGACGACGGCGGGATCGGCACCCACAGGTCCTCGCAGATCTCGACGTGGAACGTGCAGCGCGGCTGCGCGCCGATCTCGAACAGCAGCGCGCTGCCGAACGGCACGCCGGAATGGCCGGGCAGATCGACGGCGGCGCGCGGCAGCGCGTCGCCGGACGCGAACTGCCGCGCTTCGTAGAACTCGCGGTAGTTCGGCAGGTAGGTTTTCGGAACGATGCCGCACAGGCGGCCGCGATGGATCACGGCCGCGCAGTTGAACAGCATCGAGCAGAATTGCAGCGGCACGCCGACGACCGCGATCGAGCCCAGCGCGCGCGATGCGGCGAGCACGTCCTCGAGCGCCGCGACGCATCCGTCGAGGAGCGCCTGCTGGAGAAAAAGATCGTCGCACGTGTATGCGGACAGGCATAGCTCCGGAAAGAGCGTGAGAAGCGTGCCGTCGTCTTCGGCCTCGCGCAGCGCGGCGATCACCTGCGCCGCATTGAACGCCGGATCGGCGACGCGCACGCGCGGCGTCGCGACGCGGATGCGCGCGAAGCCGTGCCGGTAGAGATTGAAGAAGGCCATGGTGCCGTGTGCGAGACTCGCGCGCTGCGCCCAATGCGGTGCAGCGCGACATGCGCGCGAGGTGCGGCGACGCGTGGCGGGCGAAGCCGCGTTTGCCGACAGTGTGCGGCGCGCATCGGCCACACCGTTGACTCAGATCAAGCGATGCGGCGATGCGCCGCGCAGAAGCCGGCACGGCGCGTGGTTGCGCTTCGCTGGCGGCGCGCGGCGGTTACGGCTGCACGTCGAGGAAGTCGCGCGCGTTGCACGCTTCGGCGCTCACGCGCAGCGTCTGCAGCGCGCGCTTCTCGATGCGGCGGATCTGTTCGCGCGACACGCCCGATTGCGCGGCGATCTGCTCGTAGCTGCACGGCTCGCCGCCGCCGATCCCGAAGCGCAGGCGGAGAATATCGGCTTCCTGCGCCGACATCGTCTTCAGCAGCGACGCGACGACGTCGCGCATCTGCGCGTCGGCGAGCGCATCGAACAGGCTCGGCGTCGACGCGTCCTCGACGAGATCGCCGAATTCGGCGTGCTCGTCGTCGCCAAGCGGCGCGTTCAGCGAGCGCGGCTCGTGCGGCAGCGTCAGCATCGCGCGCAGCCGCTCGGCCGACAGCTCGGTCGCCGCCGCGAGCTCGGCGAGCGAAGCTCGCGCGCCGCTGCGCTGCCTGATCCGATCGGCGGCCTTGCGCACGCGGCGCGCTTGGTCGCCGACGTGAACCGGCAGGCGGATCGTGCAGGCGCGGTCCGCGATCGCGCGCGAAATCGCCTGACGAATCCACCATGTCGCGTACGTCGAGAACTTGAAGCCGCGTTGATATTCGAATTTCTCGATCGCACGCAGCAGGCCGAGATTGCCTTCCTGAAGCAGATCGGCGAGATCCAGCCCGCGCGACGCATACCTGCGCGCGATCGACAGCACGAGCCGCAGGTTCGCCTCGGCCATCCTGGTGGTCGCGGTCGAGATGCGCGCTTCGCCTTCGGCAAACGCGCTCGCGGCGGCGCGCAGCGCGTTCGAGCCGCCCTTCGTCGGCGACGCCGGCGGGCGCTGCATCGCGCGCCGCACCGCGTTGATTTCGGCCGACGGCCAGCCGTGTGCGTCGAGCGCGGCGTACGCCCGCTTGCGCGCGCGGGCGAACGCGCGCGCACCTTCGTCGCCGCGGGCGCGTGCGCGTTGCAGCGCGGCGCGCGCGTGGGCGAGCGCCGGATCGTCCGGCAACGACGCGAGCGCGAGAAGATCGAGCGCATCGGCGAGCGCGTGCAGCACCTGCGTGCGGCCGGCTTCGATTTCGGTTGCGAGCGCGATTTCCTGCGCGTGGTTCAGAAGCGGCACCGCGTGCATCCGGCGCACGAAGAGCGTGAGCGGATCGGTCGAGGCGGCGGCGTCGCCCGTCGCGTCGTCGCTTTGTTCGGACAACGGAGCGTTGGTGTCGTCGCGCCAATCGGCGCCGGCGTGCGCGGACCGCGCCGGCTTGCCGTGCGACGGCGCGTCGCCGCCGCTTTCTTCGGATGGGTGGTGGTCGAGAGGATCGAGCTCGCCGAAGTCGTGCTCGAGCGCGCCGGAGGGCGCGCGGGCGGGCTCGTCGCCCAACTCGGCAAAAGCCGCGTCGTCGTGGGCGCCGGCAAGTTCGAGCAATCGGTCGATGCCCTGTTCGTAGCGCACTTCGCGCTCTGAGACTTTCATGGCAAACGCGGATCGGGCCGCGGTACGTCGTGACGGAGCGAATCCGTCGAGCCAGGCCCGTCGGCTCGTCGCGAACGCCCGTCCGCGCCGATGAGCCTTACAGCCGTGCATCTTGTGGCGGATCGCGAAATTTCAATGGCGAGCTGCGCTTTCCGATCGGCGAGACGCGCGCCGCCGCGCGGCCGAAACAGGTTCGGAAGCCTTATTGATCGTGATTGCGTGTCGGCACGGCGTCATGAAACGCGTGGCTATTCATACGATTCGCGGCGAACGCGCGCTGCGTCGGGGCTCGCGCTTTCGACGCCGGCGGCGGCGCGCTCGCGCAAACGGGCGTCGTCCGCGTCGTCTTCGCCTTCGCCTTCGTCGCGTTCGACGGAGATGTCCCGGGCCGCTTCGTCGCGCACGTCGCGCTCGTCGTCGGGGTAGCCGGAGTCGTCGGGCTCTGCCTCGTGCGGCTCGGCCGTGTACGAGCCCGCCGTGCCGAAGCCCGGTGCGGCTTCGCGCAGCGCCGCCGCGTAAGCTTTCCACCCGGTGTCGTTGCCTGCGAACAGGTGCTTGCGAACGGGCAGCGCAAGCGCGTCGTAGTCGAGCGGATCTTCGAGCAGCAACTGCGGCCACAGGCAGAACGAGCGCAGCGCGCGAGCCTCGAACTCGCGCATGGTCATGTCCTGCACGACGTACTCGACGAGCGGCACGTCGGCGAGCATGCCGTTCGTCGCAAGGAGCGCTTCGATCGACAGATCGTCGCGCTTCTGCTCTTCGAGGCGGCTCAGGATTTGCAGCACGCTGCCGAGGTGCAGCAGCAGCGCGCGCCGTGCGTAAGCGTCTTCCATGACGGTGCCTCCGGGCGGATGGCCGTGCCGCATGCCGCGCGCTCGGCGAGCGTGCGGCGGCGGGCGCGCATCGCGCTGCGCGGCGTGCGAGATCGAAACGCGGCTGCGTCGACGCGCTCGCCGCGTCGGATGCGGCACGGCATGCATACAAGGGTATCCAATCTGCACGCGGGCCGCCGATGCGGATTGACGCACGTCAACGGACGAGCGCGGCTGGGCGACCTGGGACGTGTCGAATCGTGCGTGAGTTGGGGACGGCCGGCGGATGCGGCGCTTGCCTGGCGCCGCGCGACGGCTGATGCGACGGAGCGGGCGTGTCCGGCGGCTTGCCTGCCAGCTGAGGGAGCGCGGCGCCGCGGCGCGTCGATCCGATCGTGCTCACGCGTCGGCAGACCGATAACGCGGCGTCAACAACGATAAGGGGACACACTCATCCTGACGAGACCGGCCACGCGTTGCACGGGCCCATTCCGTAGCTGTAGCCGTAGCCGCGACCGCTGCCGCACGGCGATCGCGCCTACTCGTCGGACGCGTGCGTCGACCGGCCGCAGTGCAGCCGGCAGCGCAGCGATTGCTCACCCCTTCGAATGCCGTTCGACCTTCATCGCGCTCTCCTTGACTTCGTGCCGGCGTACGCGCGTTGCGCGGCGACTGCAGGAAACGTGGAAAGCGGCCTGTCGATTCTCGTCAACGAAGCACGAGATCGGAGCCGATCGCCTCCCCCAGCGCCCGCGCGATGCGCGCTTCGCTGTCGGCGAGCTTCGCCTCGACGCGTTCGACGAGACGGCGGATCTTTGTCGAGCCGCGCCGGCTCGACGGATAGGCGGCGCAGATCCGCTCCTCGCCGAACGACGCGCTCTCGAAGCGCCATTCGACGAGAAGCGGCACGAGCCGCCCCGCTTCGAGCGCGTCGACGACGCTCCATTGCGGACACGGCAGGATGCCCGCGCCGTCGAGCGTCGCCGCGAGCGCGAGGCCGTAATTGTCGGTCGCGAGCGGGCCTTTCGGCTCGATGCGTTCGCGCGTGCCGTCGCGATCGAAGGCCCACGTGTTGGCGAGCGTCGGGTGGCGGTAGATCACGCAGTCGTGCCGCGCGAGATCGGCGGGCGCGACGGGCCGGCCGCGCTGCGCGAGGTAGCCGGGACTCGCGCACAGCAGGCTGCGGTTCGAGCCGATCGGCTTGACGATCTGGCTCGGCAGATCGTAGTTGCCCATCCTGAGCGCGAGGTCGTAGCCTTCGCCGACGATGTCGACGTAATGATCGGACAGCGACAGCTCAATGCGCACGCGCGGAAACGCCCGCGTGAACGGCAGGCAGAGCGGCGCGAGGATCGCGTGCCCGAACGAGTGCGCGGCGGTGACGCGCAGCAGGCCGCGCGGCTCGTCGTCGTGCTCGGAGAGTTGTCGCGCGCCGTCCGCGAGCCGGCGCAGCACGTCGGTCGCGGTCGCGAGATAGAGCCGCCCGCCTTCGGTCAGCACGAGCTTGCGAGTCGTGCGTTCGAGCAGTTGCACGCCGAGCGTCTCTTCGAGCCCGGCGATCGCTTTCGTCACCGCCGACGGCGTCTTCGCGAGCCGGCGCGCCGCTTGGCTGAGGCTGCCCTCGTCGACCGCGCAGACGAAGGTTTCGAGCGCGGACAGCAGATCGATTCGCCGCATTCTTTCCTCAAAGGCACAAGCGATGTGCGTAATAAGATCACGAATCGATTTTTTTCTCTACTTACGCTTCACAAGCGAAGCGTTCGGCGGCGCAGCCGTCGAGCGGCCGCCATTTCGTTCGGCGTCGTCAAAGGAGGGATCGATGAAGCGCATCGCGTGGATCGTCGTCGTGCTCGCATCGCTTGCGTGTTTCGCCGCGCGCGCGGCCGACGGCAACGTGCTCAACGTCTACAACTGGGCCGAGTATTTCGCGCCCTATACGATCCCGGGCTTCGAGAAGGAGACCGGCATCAAGGTGCGGCTCGACGTCTACGACAGCAACGAAGCGCTGCAGACGAAGCTGACGACGGGCAACAGCGGCTACGATCTCGTGTTTCCGTCGAACGACTTTCTCGCGCGGCAGATTCAGGCGGGCCTCTACCAGAAGCTCGACCGATCGAGGCTGCCGAACCTGAAGAATCTCGATCCGGCGATCGTCGCGCGCGCGGCCGAAGCCGACCCCGGCAACCAGTACAGCGTGCCGTACATGCAGGGCACGTTCGGGCTCGGGCTCAACGTCGCGAAGGTGAAGCAGGCGCTCGGCGGTCCGCTGCCCGCGAACACGCTCGAGCTGATCTTCAATCCCGCGTACGCAGCGAAGCTCAAGGGCTGCGGAATCGCGTTCAACGATGCGGGCAGCGAAGTGTTTCCGCTTGCGCTGCGCTACATCGGCCGCGATCCGAACACGACCGATCCGCGCGACTACGAAGCGGCGCTCGACATGATGAAGAAGATCCGGCCGACGATCCGCCAGTTCATCGCGACGCCCGTGATGAACGATCTCGCGACGGGCGACGTGTGCGTCGTCACCGGCTACTCGGGGGCGGTGCTCGTCGCGGCGCTGCGCGCGGCCGACGCGAAGAACGGGCAGCGGATCGTCTACAGCCTGCCGGCGGGCGGCGCACCGTTCTGGTTCGACAGCATGGCGATTCCGAAGGGCGCCGCGCACGCGGACAACGCGCTGCGCTTCATCGATTACATCCTGCGGCCCGACGTCGTCGCGAAGATCAGCAACAAGGTGATGTATCCGAATCCGAACCGCGCGGCGACGCCGCTCGTGGACAGGCGGCTCGCGTCGAATCCGGCGATCTACCCGGACGCCGCGACGATGCGCACGCTCTGGGTGAAGCGCCCGATGCCGCCGCAGGCGATGCGCATGCAGACGCGCTACTGGACCCGGTTCAAGACCGGTTACTGAGCGGCTTCATTTTGACGAGGAGACCGAAGTGATTCCCACCGGACTGCTGTTCGACCCCGCATTCCTCACGCATCGGCAAGGCGATCTCGTGTATGTCGTTCCGCGCGGCACGCTGAATTTCGGCGAGCATTTCGACAGCCCGCTGCGGCTCGCGTACACGAAGCAGCTGCTCGACGCGGTGGGCATGACCGAGCGCCTCACGCGAATTGCGTTCGACGGCGCGACCGACGAGCAGTTGCTGCGCGTGCATCGGCCCGAGTATCTGCGGCAGCTTGCCGAAGCGTGCGCGGTGGCGGGCGCGCAAGTCGTGCAGCTCGGCGAGGACGCGGCGGGCAGCGCGCTGACCGAGCGCGTCGCGCGGCTTGCGGCGGGCGCCGCATGCGCGGCGGTCGATGCGGTCGTGACGGGGCCGCTGCGGCAGGCGTACGCGCTGATCCGGCCGTCGGGCCATCACGCGGGCGCGGATTTCGCGATGGGCTACTGCTACTACAACAACGTCGCGATCGCCGCACGGCATGCGCAGGCCGTGCACGGCATCGAACGCGTCGCGATCGTCGATTGGGACGTGCATCACGGCAACGGCACGCAGCAAGTGTTCTACGACGATCCGTCGGTGCTGTTCGTCTCGCTGCACGAGGCGGAGAATTTCCCCGTCGACGGCGGCGAGGCGCGTGAAACGGGCGGCGGCGCGGGCGCGGGCTACAACGTGAACGTGCCGCTGCCTTCCGGCACGGGCGATGCCGGCTATCTGCATGCGTTCGAAGAGCTGGTGCTGCCGCTCATCGACGCGTTTTCGCCGCAACTGATTCTCGTATCCGCGGGGCAGGACGCGAACGCATTCGATCCGCTCGGCAGAATGCGCGTGCAGCGCGACGGGTTCCGGCAAATGGCGCGCGCGCTCCGGCAAGCGGCGGGCAGCGTGTGCGGCGGACGCATCGCGATGTTGCAGGAAGGCGGCTACAGCCTGCCGTATCTGCCGATCGCGACGCTCGGCGTGCTCGAGGGGCTCGTCGGCTGGAACGCCCCGTTCGACGATCCGCACCTGTTCGTCCAGCATCCGCTCGGCGACGGCGAGCGCAACGCGGTGAAGGCCGCCCGCAACGCGCTGGCGCCGTATTGGCCGACGCTGAGCCAATCATGAGGAGAACGAGATGAGAAAGACGATCGTGGCCGCCACGCAGATGGCGTGCGATTGGAATATCGAAGCGAACCTGTCGCGCGCCGAGCGCGTCGTGCGCGACGCGGCCGCGCGCGGCGCGCAGATCGTGCTGCTGCAGGAATTGTTCGAGACGCCGTATTTCTGCATCGACCAGAATCCCGCGCACCTCGCGCTCGCGAAGCCGTACGAAGGCCATCCGTGGCTTGCGCGCTTCGCGTCGCTCGCGCGCGAACTCGGGGTCGTGCTGCCCGTGAGCTTCTTCGAGCGCGCCGGCCAGACGCAATTCAATTCGGTCGCGGTCTTCGACGCCGACGGCCGCGCGCTCGGCGTTTATCGCAAGACGCACATTCCGGACGGCCCGGGCTACACGGAGAAATACTATTTCACGCCGGGCGACACGGGGTTTCGCGTATGGGACACCGCGTACGGCAGGATCGGCGTCGGGATCTGCTGGGACCAATGGTTTCCGGAATGCGCGCGGGCGATGGCGCTTGCGGGAGCGGAGATCCTGCTCTATCCGACGGCGATCGGCAGCGAGCCGCACGATGCGTCGATCGATTCGCGCGCGCATTGGCAGAACACGCAGCGCGGGCATGCGGCCGCGAACTTGATGCCGCTCGTCGCGAGCAACCGGATCGGCGTCGAGCGCGGCGAATCGGGCGAGATCGTGTTCTACGGCAGTTCGTTCATCGCGGGCGCGGACGGCGAGAAGATCGTCGAATGCGATCGCGACGGCGAAGCGATCGCGACGGCCGAATTCGATCTCGACGCGCTCGCGTATCGACGCCGCTGCTGGGGCGTGTTTCGCGATCGGCGGCCGGAGTGCTATCGGATCTTGAGCGCAGAGGCGGCGGATCGTTCGCGATGACGCGGCGAGCACGCGGCCGCGATCGAGGAGATGAATTTGATGCGGCAGAAAGCGATTCTCGGTGACGGAAAACCGAATGTCATACGTGCTGCCGAGATCACTTCCCTTTATCGAGCAGGAATTCCATGGAGGCGATTCTCCTTGCGGATTCGAATTGGGGCGCTTTATTTTCGAGGATCGTCGAGTAATTGAGAATCTTTGCTAGGAAGGTGATTTTGGAACGGACGCAATGGAAAATGTGCCGCTTCAAATGGAATGAACGGCGCTTCGGAAGGGGATATCGGTTGCGTTGCGCGCGACGGCGGCATGCGGTGAAAGGCGGAACTCCGGATGCCGCACTTGCGAGGCGACCGGCCGGGAGTGGCCGATAAGCGTGCGTCGCACCGCATTCACGCGTTGATTTCCCGGGGCGTTGATCGAATTGTGTGGCGCGCGGACATTCGTTGCATTTTGCGTAGCCGGTATTGCGTATGCCGGCGGCGCGGCAATCGATTAATCGAAGCGGGGGCTTGTGCAAACCGCATCGAATAGTCGATTTGGATCGGATTTATTCAGCGAGCGAGCGGATTCGGATTATCCGATGTCGAGAGCCTGCGACGCTTTCCGGATATTGCCAAACGAAACGGCGGGGCGATCCGAATAATCGAGAGCGAACATGCACGTCGTGAGCGAAGGGGGCGTGGAATGTCGGCGGCGCAAGCGCGAACCGGTTCGAACGCGTCGACTCGGCTTCTAGCGCGCGGAGCCGGCAAGCGCGCGGTACGGCGATGAAATGACGGAATTGGCGCGGCTGCGGGACACGTCGGGCTTTCGACTCGAAGGGGCGACAAATCTTCGGGGCGTGCGCTGTCAGCGGAATGCGCGATGGGATGCCGCTTCGCACTCGCTTGCGCCGACGCGATGCCGGCATCGAGGGAAAATAGACTGGTGGATTCGGCTGCCGCGGAAGGCGAGGTGATCGATGGGCGCGCCAAAAACAGAAAAGGGTTACAAGCGACTAGCCTGTAACCCTTCGAATTCTTTGGTGGGGCGTGAGTGACTCGAACACTCGACCTACGGATTAAGAGTCCGCTGCTCTACCAACTGAGCTAACGCCCCGACAGAAGTGAAATTATGCATGGGCTTTTGAACCATGTCTAGCCCTTTTTGCTTTTTTCTCGAAAAATTCGCGCGCGGCCCGCGCTGCTGTGTCGAGTTCGCACGATCCGTCGCTTCTCGCGCGCTCCCGGTATGATGTCGCCCAAACCCTGTCGCGCGGCGGGCGCGCGGCTCTTTCTGGGCGTACGACGATGGACGAAAACACTGTCCGTGATTTGCTGGATCGGCTCCTTGCTCCGTGGGTCCGCTCCCTTTCCCTCACTCCCGTATCGGTTTCGGAGGAGCGCGTCACCTTGCGGCTGCCGTTCTCCGGCGAGCTGCGCCACTCGGGCGGCGTGATCTGCGGTCAGGTGTTCATGGCGGCCGCCGACACCGCGATGGTCGTCGCGATCTCCGCCGCGCTCGGCGAATTCCGACCGATGACGACCGTCGCGCTCAACACCCATTTCATGCGCCCGGTCCGCAAGGGCGACGTGCTCGTCACCGCTCGCGTGCTGCGGATGGGCCGCAATCTCGTGTTCGGCGAAATCGAGCTGTTCGACGAGGACGGCAAGATGGCCGTCCACGCCACGTCGACCTACGCGCTCGTTTCCTGAGCGCCGGCAGCGGCAGGCGGCAACGAGGAGCGCATCCGATGTTCGACCAAGTCGTATTCGCGGGCGGCGGCAATCGCTGCTGGTGGCAGGCGGGATTCTGGGACGTCCTGCGGCCCGCGCTCGACGTGCGGCCGCGCGTGATCGCCGGCATTTCGGCCGGCGCGGCGACCGCGTGCATGCTCTACACGCGCGATTCGCGCTGGGTGATGCGCTATTACGAAGAGACGCTCAAGCACAACCGCAGGAACGTCTACTGGGGCAATCTGCTGCGCGCCGAACCGGTCTTTCCGCATTACCGGATCTATCGGCAGGCGCTTCTCGACATCTACGGCGAGCCGTTCGCGAAACTCGCCGGCGCGCCGGAGATCCGCATCGGCGTGTCGCACGTGCCGCGCTGGCTCGGCGCGCGCAGCGCGGTCGCGGCGGGACTCATCGCGTACAACATCGAGAAGTACGTTCGCAAGGCGCTGCACCCGACGCTCGGCCGTTCGCTCGGTTTCCGCCCCGAATTCGTCCGCGCGCAGGATTGCACGCGCGCCGACGAGCTCGCCGATCTTGTTCTCCAGTCTTCGTGCACGCCGCCGTTTACACCCGTTCTGCGCCGCAACGGCCGGCCGGTGCTCGACGGCGGGATGGTCGACAACGTGCCGGTCGGCGCGCTCGATGCGTCGCCCGGGCTCGTGCTCGTGATGGTGACGCGGCTCTACCCGAGGCCGCAGACGTTCGTCGTCGAGCGCGGCGGCCAGCGGCGGCTTTACGTGCAGCCTTCGCGCAAGGTGCCGATCTCGAGCTGGGACTACACGAGTCCGCACCAGATGCAGCATGCGTACGATCTCGGCCGGCGCGATGGTGAGCGCTTCCTCACTTCAGCGCCGACGCTCGTCGGCGAAACCGGTGCGGGGTGTTAAGGCTGGGCGGGGCTGCGGTGTGCGGAATGCGGGGCCCGGGACTTGGGATACGAGATACGAGATACGAGATACGAGATACGAGATACGAGATACGAGATACGAGAGGCGAGATACGAGAGGCGAGAGGCGAGAGGCGAGAGGCGAGAGGCGAGAGGCGAGAGGCGAGAGGCGAGAGGCGAGAGGCGAGAGGCAACTTGCGGAATGCAGCGAACCGCTGAATCGGGCGCGAGGCGCGCGACCGCCGCGCACCTCGCTTCCTCCCGCCGCCGCCGCCGTCCCGCCGACGCTCAGCGGCGAATCCGTCCCTGAGTGAGCGCCTCGGGATTCGCGACACTCGACAGGTCGCCCGCGTCGAACGCGAGGATGTTCTTGAACGCGGCGCTGAAGTAGAGCTCGTAGCTTTCGCGTTCGACGTAGCCGATGTGCGGCGTGCAGATCACGTTCTCCATCCGCAGCAGGCTGTAACCCTGCAGGATCGGCTCGCTCTCGTAGACGTCGATCGCGACCATCCCCGGCCGGTTGCGCGCGAGCGCGGAGACGAGCGCGTTTTCTTCGAGCAGCTCCGCGCGGCTCGTGTTGACGAAGAGCGACGTCGGCTTCATCCGCAGCAGATCGTCGAGCTTGACGATGCCGCGCGTGTCGTCGTGCAGGCGCAGGTGCAGCGACAGCACGTCGGACTGCTCGAAGAGCGCCTCGCGGCTCTCGGCGGTCGCGTAGCCGTCGGCGCGCGCCGCTTCGAGCGAATGCTCGCGGCCCCAGATCATCACGTTCATCCCGAACGCCTTGCCGTAGCCGGCGACGAGCCGGCCGATCTTGCCGTAGCCCCAAATCCCGAGCGTCTGCCCGCGCAGCACTTGGCCGAGCCCGAAGTTCGGCGGCATCGCCGACGTCTTCAGGCCCGACTGCTGCCATGCGCCCTGCTTCAGGTTCGCGACGTACTGCGGAATGCGGCGCTGCGCGGCCATGATGAGCGCCCAGGTCAGCTCGGCGGGCGCGATCGGCGAGCCCGTGCCCTCGAGCACGGCGACGCCGCGCTCCGTGCATGCGTCGAGGTCGATGTGGGTCGAGATGCGCCCCGTCTGGCTGATCATGCGCAGATGCGGGAGCTTGCCGAGCAGTTGCGACGTGATGTGGGTGCGCTCGCGAATCAGCACGAGCGCTTCGACTTCCGCCAGGCGGCTCGCGAGCTGCCCGAGGCCGCGCACCGTGTTGTTGAAGATCTTCACTTCATGGTCGGCGAGCATCTCGAAGCAGTTGAGCTTGCGGACGGCGTCCTGGTAGTCGTCGAGGATGGCAATTTTCATGGCGTGTTTCGGGATTCGCGCGGGATGAGCGATGTCAGGTGGTGGCCGTCGCGCTTCGTCGCGCGCCGGTCCGGCCCGGTTTGGGGGCCGTAATGATCCTATGGCGGCGCGGCAACAGGTGTATCTCTTTTTAACAGCTTGTTACGCGGCGCGGCAAGCGTTTGCGTCCGGGCGGAAATCATGCTGTTCGGGCCCCGCTCGATGCCGGCCGGACGGCGATTCCGCCGTTTCTCAATTGGGCGATTTGCGCAGGGAGATTGCTCAATTATTTCATTCTCAAGAACAATTGGTCTTTCCAGCTAGGCGGGCTGAGCAAGTTCGAAGGTTTTTATCGAGATTCCGCGCGAAGTTGAGCAACTCTGCATCTTTTTCGCTGTCGTAGGAAAATTACTCATTTGCTTCATATTTTTGAAGCGGTAACAGCGGTAGGAGTGGAGTATGGATCATTTGCAGTCGATGCGAGTGTTCGTCAAGGTCGCGGATCTCGGCAGTTTCGCCCGGGCGGCGAGCGCGATGGACATCTCGAACGCGGTCGCGACGCGCCACGTCGCCGACCTCGAAGGCCGGCTCGGCACCCGCCTTCTGAATCGCACCACCCGTAGCCTCTCGCTGACCGAATCCGGCCAGGTCTATTTGGAGCGGGCGCGCCAGATCCTCGACGAGCTCGAAGATGTCGAGCAGATGGTCGTCGCGCGCAACCACGAGCCCGTCGGCACGTTGCGGATCGTCGCGCCCGTCGTGTTCGGCCTGCATAACCTCGCGCCGGTGCTGCAGACATACACGCAGCGCTTTCCAAAGGTCATTCCCGATCTGACCCTCGTCGATCGACAGGTCGATCTCGTCGAGGAAGGGTTCGACGTCGGCGTCGTGATCACGCGGCAGATGCGCAGCGCGAGCATCGTCACGCGCCGGCTGACGACGGGCTGCATGGTGGTCTGCGCGACGCCGAGCTATCTGGAGAAGCACGGCATGCCGACGCATCCCGAGCAGCTCGTCGAGCACCCGTGCCTCAGCCTGCCGTCCGAATACTGGGGCGACGAGCGCGTGTTCACCGGCCCGGACGGCGAGGTGCGCGTGCGGCCGTCGAACGTCGTCGTCGCGAACAACACCGAAATGCTGCGCCAGTTCGCGATGCTCGGCATGGGCGTCGCGATCCTGCCGAGCTACCTGATCGGCAGCGACATCGCGCGCGGCAAGCTCGTGCGCCTGCTGAGCGAGTACCGGCTGCCGCAGGTCGAGATCAACATCGCGTATCCGAGCCGCCGTCACCTGCCGGCGAAGGTGCGCACGTTCATCGATCACCTCGTCGAGCACTTCAGCCAATTGCCGGACACGATGTTGGGCGAGCAGTGGGCCGCGCAGGGCGGCTTCGGCCAGCCCGTCGAGGCGCTGCCCGCCGACGCGCTCGCCGAGCGCCCGAGCGCCGCCGATCCGGCGCTGTCGCCGCGCCTGCCGCGCGCGCCGCGGGCGCGCACCGTCGTGCCGTCTCCGCTGTAACGCGCGCCGGCGCCGCGCGCGTCCTTGTCCGGCGCGCACGCCGCTGTGCGCCGGATCTCCACCGCAAAAAGCAAAAGCGCGGGCTCGTCGGGAGCCCGCGCTTTTGTTTGGACCGACGCGTCGAGGCGTTCATGCCGCTCGATCGCACGGCACGGCGCACGCCGCGTGGCGCCGCGCCCGGCGCGCCGCGCGGGCTCGGCGTCGACGCCGATTACGAACCCGTCTTGCGGGCGGGCGTCTTGCGCGCGGCCGTCTTTCGAGCGGGCGCCGCCTTCTTCTCGGCTTTTTCGTCGCCGTCCGTCGCGGCGTCTTCGGCCGCGGCCGTCGACTTGGACGCGGTCTTCTTCGCCGCCGCGGGCTTCGGCTCCTTCTTCTCGAACTCGAAGCCGATCTTGCCGTCTGCCTGCTTGACGAGGTACGCCTTGAAGTTGCGTCCGGTGCGCGACGACTTGAAGTTCGGCAGCAGATCGGTGCGGCCGTTCTCGAGGAGCTTCGCCATCTGTTCGCGGGTGATCTCCTGCTGCAGGATCACCTTGCCGGAGCGGAAGTCGCAAGTCTTCGGGTTCGCGACCGCATGCTCGCAGACGTAGCTCATCCCGTGCTCGAACACGCGGCCCTTGCACTTCGGACATGCGCCGACCGGCTCCTGCGCGGAAAAATCGGGCGCCTCGCCCTCTTCGCCGCCCTGGTCCTGGCCGAAGTCGAACTCGAGCTTGTAGTTCTTCGTCTCGTCGTCGAACGTGAGCTTGAGGATCGCGGAGAACGGGCGGCCCATCTTGCTGCGGAAGCCCGACAGCGGCCCGATCTCTTTCTTCTGCAACAGCTCCTCGACTTCGGCGATCTCGAACTGCCGGCTGCCCGGGATCTTCGAGATCGAGAAATCGCACTTCGTGCAGGCGAAGCGCCGGTAGTTCTCCTTCACCTGGCCGCCGCAGTTCGGGCACGGCGTCTCGAGCGTCGCGTAGTCGCCCGGGATCGTGTCGGAGTCGTATTCCTTCGCGCGCTTGACGATCGTCTGCGTCATCCGCGCGATTTCCTGCATGAACGCGTCGCGCTGCAGGTTGCCGCGCTCCATCTGCGACAGCTTGTATTCCCACTCGCCCGTCAGCTCGGGGGCGGTCAGCTCCTTCACGCCGAGGCCGCGCAAGAGCGTCATTAGCTGGAACGCCTTCGCGGTCGGGATCAATTCGCGGCCTTCGCGCACGAGGTACTTCTCGCCGAGGAGGCCTTCGATGATGGCCGCGCGCGTCGCCGGCGTGCCGAGGCCCTTTGCGGCCATCGCTTCGCGCAGCTCGTCGTCCTCCACGAGCTTGCCCGCGCCTTCCATTGCCGACAGCAGCGTCGCTTCCGAATAGCGCGCGGGCGGCTTCGTCGTGAGGCCGTGCGCGGCGATCTTGTCGGTCTTGACCTTCTCTTCCTTCTGCACCGGCACGAGGTTCGCGTCGGCGCCCTCGGCGTCGCGGCCGTACACCTGCAGCCAGCCCGGCTCGACGAGCACCTTGCCTTCCGTCTTGAAGTGGTGGCCGGCGACTTCGGTGATCCGCGTCGTCACCTTGTACTCGGCGGCCGGGAAGAACACGGCGAGGAAGCGCTTGACGACGAGGTCGTAGAGCTTTTGCTCAGGCTCGGACAGCGATTTCGGCGCTTGCAGCGTCGGGATGATCGCGAAGTGGTCGCTGATCTTCGAGTTGTCGAAGATCCGCTTGTTCGGCTTCACCCAGTTCTTGTCGAGCACCTGCTTCGCGTGCGGCAGGTAGTTGTTGCTTTCCTTGAGCATCTCGAGCGTCGATTTCACCGTGTCGAGGTAGTCCTCCGGCAGCGCGCGCGCGTCGGTACGCGGATAGGTGAGCACCTTGTGCTTCTCGTACAGCGCCTGAGCCAGGCCGAGCGTATTCTTCGCGGAGAAGCCGAAGCGGCTGTTCGCCTCGCGCTGCAGGCTCGTCAGGTCGTACAGCAGCGGCGACAGCTGCGTCGACGGCTTCGATTCCTCGGTGACGGTGCCGATCTGGTCGCGGCACGCGGCGACGATCGTCTCCGCGGCGGGCAGGCTCCAGAGGCGCGAGTCGCGCTTTTCGGGGTCGAATTCGTCCTTCTTGAACTTCGGATCGTACCAGCGGCCTTCGTAGAAGCCGCCCGCGCAGACGAATTCCGCGCGCACTTCCCAGTAGTCGCGCGGCACGAAGCGGCGAATCTTTTCTTCGCGCTCGACGACGATCGACAGCGTGGGCGTCTGTACGCGGCCGACGGTCGTCAGGAAGAAGCCGCCGCCCTTGCTGTTGAACGCCGTCATCGCGCGCGTGCCGTTGATGCCGACGAGCCAGTCGGCCTCCGAGCGGCAGCGGGCGGCGTCGGCGAGCGGTTGCATGTCCGAGTCGGTGCGCAGGCGCGCGAAGCCGTCGCGGATCGCGGCGGGCGTCATCGACTGCAGCCACAGGCGCTGGACCGGCTGCTTCGCCTTCGCGTGCTGCGCGATCAGGCGGAAGATCAGCTCGCCCTCGCGCCCCGCGTCGCATGCGTTGATCAGGCGCTCGACGTCCTTGCGCTTGATCAGCTTCGTCAGCACCTTGAGGCGAGACTCGCTCTTCGCGATCGGATTCAGATCGAAATGGGGGGGAATGACGGGCAGGTGCGCGAAGCTCCATTTGCCGCGCTTGACCTCGTATTCCTCGGGCGCGGCAATTTCGAGCAGGTGGCCGACCGCCGACGACAGCACGTAATCGTCGCTTTCGTAATATTCGTCATGCTTGGTAAAGCCGCCCAAAGCGCGCGCGATGTCGTTCGCGACAGAAGGCTTTTCCGCAATGATGAGTGCTTTCGACATGACAAGTGTGTATTGGTAGACCGGGCGAGCCCGAGTGCGGGCCCTTTTACGACGGCTTTATAGCACACGGCGCCCAAACGGCGGCCGGCGCGAGCAAAAAGCGGGTCATCATAAGTGGGGGCAAGGGCGGCGGCAAGCCTGTCGCACGCCCTCTCGCGTAAACCAGCGGTAAAGCCGCATTTCGCGATCGATATTTTGGGGCCGAATGGCGCTAGTCGAACAAATTGCGCAGCTTCGGTGCATGCGGCGCGCCCGGCAGCGCGGTCAGGTCGGACAGCATTCGTTCGACGATTGCCGCATGCGGCAGCACGGTGCCGAAGAAGCGAACCGAGTTCGCGTCTTCGATAAGGAGCGTCGGGAAGTTCTCGACGTCGAGCTCGTCGAGCCGATCGGCGTGCGTTTCGATGTCGACCCACGCGAAGCAGGCGTCGGGGTGCGCGTCGGCGAGCCTGTCGAACGCAACGCGGTATTCGCGGCAGGTGCCGCACCACTCGGCGCACAGGCAGGCGACGAGTAGCGTGTCGGGATTCCGGAGGCGCTCGGCGATCCGATCTTCGTCGGTGTCGAGATTCAGCGCGGGCATTGGTGGATTTCCTTGAATCGTAAGGTGGCGGCGGCTCGGGCGAACGCGCGAGCGGGACGCCTATTCGCCGGAATGTAGCACGCCGCCCGTTCCGCGCGCTTGAGCGCACGCCTGCGCGCCGTCGATGCGGGTGTAGCGGCCGCCCGGCAGCGCCGCGATGCGTCCGGCAAGCTCCAGTTGCAGCAGCAGCCGGTGCAGCGAGTCGCTCGCGAGCGACGTGCGCTGAGCGAGCAGCTCGGGCGGCACGGGGCCGTAGCCGATCGCGTCTAGCAGGCGGCGTGCGTCGTCGTCGAGCGCGGCGTCGGCCGACGCGCCGGCGCGCGCGTCGCACGGCTTGACGGCAGGCCGGGCGGGGTCGAGGCCGAATTCCTCGAGCACGTCGGCGGCGGTCTCGACGAGCTTCGCGCCGTCGCGGATCAGCGCATGGCAGCCTTGCGACAGCGGCGCGTGGATCGAGCCGGGGATCGCGAACACGTCGCGTCCCATCTCGTTCGCGAGTCGCGCGGTGATGAGCGAGCCGGAGCGCGGCGCCGCCTCGACGATCAGCACGCCGCCCGATAGCGCGGCGATCAGCCGGTTGCGTTGCGGAAAATGCGCGGATCGCGCGGGCGTGCCGAGCGGCCACTCGGAGACGAGCGCGCCGCGCTCGGCGATTTCGTGGGCGAGCGCATGGTGGCGAGCGGGATAGACGAGGTCGGCGCCGGTGCCGATCACGGCGACCGTGCCGCTTGCGCCGTCGAGCCCGCCTCGGTGCGCGGCGCCGTCGATGCCGCGCGCGAGGCCGGACACGATCGAAAGGCCGGCGTCCGACATCTCGCGCGCGAAGCGTGTCGCGTCGGCGAGCCCTTGCGGCGTGGCGTCGCGACTGCCGACGATCGCGACCGCGCGCGCATGGAGCAGCGCAACGCGCCCCTTTATATATAGCAGCGGCGGCGGATCGTAGAGTTCGGCGAGCGAGCGGGGATAGGCGGGATCGTGCCGGGTCACGAGCGCGTTGCCGGGTTCGGCGAGCCAGGCGAGCGCCGCGTCGACGCGCGGCTCGAAATCGTCGGCGGGCGGCGCGAGCAGCGCGCGGGCCGCCGCGTCGCCGGCGAGCGCCGCCAATTCCGCGTGCGACGCGGAGAAGAGCGCTTCGGGCGACGCGAATGCGCCGAGGAGCGCAGCGCAGGCCGCGGCCGGCACGCCCGACGCGCCGGCAAGCCGCAGCCAGCCGGCGAGCTCGGCCCGCGTTAGCGTCAGCGGCGACATGATGAAACCCTCCAGAAGCGCGGCCAGCGGGCCGCGTGGTGCCGTGATAAAATTTTCATCATCCGAAATAAAACGAATGCCACGCGCGCAGGCGCGCGGCGATTGGCCGGTCATCGCGGCGCGCGGCGCATTCCGCGCGTCGCAGAATCCATCTTGAGGCCGGCGCGCGCGCCGCGGCAGTCGGCCGAACGGCCGATGCGCGCGAGTCGTTCGTCTCTCAACACTGAACATCATGGCTTTGCTGAACATCCTTCATTACCCCGACAAACGGCTGCACAAGGTGGCCAAGCCGGTCGACAAGGTCGACGATCGCATCCGCAAGCTCGTCGCCGACATGGCCGAGACGATGTACGCAGCGCCCGGAATCGGTCTCGCGGCGACGCAGGTCGACGTGCACGAGCGCGTGATCGTGATCGACGTGTCCGACGAGAAGAACGAGCTGCGCGTTTTCATCAATCCGGAAATCGTCTGGACGAGCGACGGCAAGCAGATTTACGAGGAGGGCTGCCTGTCGGTGCCCGGCGTCTACGACGAAGTCGAGCGGCCGGACCGGGTGCGCGTGCGCGCGCTCGACGAGAAAGGCGAGCTGTTCGAGGTCGATTGCGAAGGGCTCCTCGCGGTGTGCATCCAGCACGAGATGGATCACCTGATGGGCCGCGTGTTCGTCCAGTATCTGTCGCCGCTCAAGCAGAACCGGATCAAGACGAAGATGAAGAAACTCGAACGCGCGATGTGACGCGCGCGGCTGCTTCCCGATTCATTTGCACATGACACATTCACTGCGAGTCATTTTCGCCGGCACGCCGGAATTCGCCGCGGCGGCCCTCGCCGCGATCCATCACGCCGGCTTCCCGGTGCCGCTAGTGCTGACGCAGCCCGATCGCCCGGCCGGGCGCGGGATGAAGCTGCAGGCAAGCGCGGTGAAGCGCTATGCGCTCGAGCACGGCATCGCGGTCGCGCAGCCGCCGTCGCTGCGCCGCGCGGGCAAGTATCCGGCCGAAGCCGCCGCCGCGCTCGATTTGCTGCGCGCGACGCCGCACGACGTGATGGTTGTCGCCGCATACGGCCTTTTGCTGCCGCAGGAAGTGCTCGACCTGCCGCGCCACGGCTGCATCAACATCCACGCGTCGCTGCTGCCGCGCTGGCGCGGCGCGGCGCCGATCCATCGCGCGATCGAGGCGGGCGACGCCGAAACCGGCGTCACGCTGATGCAGATGGACGCGGGCCTCGACACGGGCGCGATGCTGCACGACGCGCGCGTCGCGATCGCGGCCGACGACACGACGGCGACGCTGCACGACAAGCTTGCGGCGTCGGGCGCGCGCCTCATCGTCGATGCGCTCGCCGAGCTCGAGCGCGCAGGCTCGCTCGTGTCCACGCCGCAGCCCGCCGGCGGCGTCACCTATGCCGAGAAGATCGGCAAGCACGAGGCGGCGCTCGACTGGCGCAAGCCGGCCGCCGTGCTCGCGCGGCAGGTGCGCGCATTCGACCCGTTCCCGGGCGGCGCGGGCACGCTCGACGGCGCGGCGCTCAAGCTGTGGGCGGCCGATGCGGTGCCGGCGCATGGCGGCGCGGCGCCCGGCACGATCGTCGAAGCGGGGCCGGACGGCGTCGTGATCGCATGCGGCGACGGCGCGCTGCGCGTCACGCAACTGCAGAAACCGGGCGGCAAGCGCTTGCCTGTGCGCGAGTTTCTCGCGGGCGCGCCGCTCGTGGCCGGGCAGCGCTTCGTATTGCCCGACGCCGCGTAATTTCGTCGCCCGAGAACATTCCATCGGAATCGCGCGCGCCGCGCAATCGGCCGAACGGCCAGGTCGCGCGGCGTCGGGCGCACGCGTAGAATTCTTTGACATCAGCATCGAGGGATCGGCATGTTCGGCATCACCCATCTTGGCTTGTTCGTGGCGGCAGTCTTCCTGTTGAACGTTACGCCGGGGCCCGATACCGCGTACATCGTCGGCCGCAGCGTCGCGCAAGGGCGCGGCGCGGGGCTCATGTCCGCGCTCGGCATTTCGGCCGGCTGCTGCGTGCATGTGCTCGCATGCGCATTTGGCCTGACGGCGGTGCTTGCTGCGTCGGCTACCGCGTTTACGGTCATCAAGATCGTCGGGGCGGCCTATCTCGTCTACCTCGGCGTGCGCCTCATTTTCTCGAAGCAGGAACCGGCGGCCGAGCAGTCCGCCGCGCGGCGCGGCGCGGACAAATCGCTGCGCCAGCTGTTCACGCAAGGGTTCCTGACCAACGTGCTGAATCCGAAGGTGGTGCTGTTCTTCGTGTCCTTCTTCCCACAGTTCGTGTCGGCGGACAGCGACCACAAGGTGCTCGCCTTCCTCACGCTCGGCGCGGTGTTCCTCGCGATGAGCACGGTGTGGTCGTGTACCGTGGCGTGGGTCGCGGGCACCGTCACGCGGCGCTTCGCCGGCAAGCCTGGTGTGAAGAAATGGCTCGACCGCGGCGTCGGCAGCGCGTTCGTGGGCCTCGGCGTCAAGCTCGCGACGTCGACGCGCTAAGGATTGAATTTTCTCGAAACGCTCTTATCTAACAAATCACTTACAATCATGCGCCGCCGATGAGCGTGCGGCGCGATCCCCGCAGACGGATAAGGAGTGGGAAACATGTTCAATTGGGTCAAAACGGCGATGCTGATGGCCGCGATCACGGCCCTGTTCATCGTGATCGGCGGGATGATCGGCGGATCGCGCGGGATGATGATCGCGCTGCTGATCGCGCTCGGTATGAATTTCTTCTCGTACTGGTTCTCGGACAAGATGGTGCTGCGCATGTACAACGCGCAGGAAGTCGACGAGACCACGGCGCCGCAGTTCTATCGGATGGTGCGCGAGCTCGCGACGCGCGCGAATCTGCCGATGCCGCGCGTCTACCTGATCGACGAAGCCCAGCCGAACGCGTTCGCGACCGGCCGCAATCCCGAGCATGCGGCTGTTGCCGCGACGACAGGCATCCTGCGCGTGCTGTCCGAGCGCGAGATGCGCGGCGTGATGGCGCATGAGCTCGCACACGTGAAGCACCGCGACATCCTGATTTCGACGATCTCCGCGACGATGGCGGGCGCGATCTCGGCGCTCGCGAACTTCGCGATGTTTTTCGGCGGGCGCGACGAGAACGGGCGTCCGGCCAATCCGATCGCGGGCATCGCAGTCGCGCTCCTCGCGCCGATTGCTGGCGCGCTGATCCAGATGGCGATTTCGCGGGCGCGCGAGTTCGAGGCGGACCGCGGCGGCGCGCAGATTTCGGGCGATCCGCAGGCGCTTGCTTCGGCGCTCGACAAGATCCATCGCTATGCGTCGGGCATTCCGTTCCAGACGGCGGAACAGCATCCGGCCACCGCGCAGATGATGATCATGAATCCGTTGTCGGGGGGCGGGCTGCAGAACCTGTTCTCGACGCACCCGGCCACCGAGGAGCGGATCGCGCGGCTGATGGAAATGGCGCGCACCGGCCGCTTCGATTGACGACCGTCATCGCGCGGCGACGCACTCGCGAAGGGGCGTCGCGGCGGTAGCAATTCCTGACGCGCTTTCGCGCGTCGGACGATCGGGCAAACCCCGCATGCCTTGAGCTGCGGGGTTTGTCGTTTTCGGCGAGATGGCTGCTTGGTCGATGCCGCAAAGAGCGCCTTGCGAGCGGCCGAGGATTGTGTCGATACTGCGCCAACCGCGCCAACCGCGCCAACCGCGCCAACCGCGCCAACCGCGCCAACCGCGCCAACCGCGCCAACCGCGCCAACCGCGCCAACCGCGCCAACCGCGCCAACCGCGCCAACCGCGCCAACCGCGCCAACCGCGCCAACCGCACCAACCGCACCAACCGCACCAACCCGAGTCCCACTCCCCCGGCACGCTACAATATCCCGCTGACCGGCCCAGAGCCGGCCACCGGCACCTCCCTACCATCGCCCGGCGCCATCGCGCGCTGCGGACACTGCTGATCCGATGACCCAGACTCGCCCTTCTCGTTCCCGCGCATCCGGCGCGCCCGCTCGCGCCCCGCGCCTGTCGATGCTGCATCTCGTCCCCGATTCGCTCGGCTTCGCGCTCGACGGCGCCGCGCAAGCGGTCGACGCGGTCAGTCGCGGCGCGGCGCTGCCCGCCGCGCTCGCCGCCGTCCAGGCGTCGTTTGCCGACGGGGCGCAAGCGGCGGCGCGCGGCGCGATCCAGGACATCGCGTATCGCGCGGTGCGCCGTCGCGGCACGGCTGAATGGCTGATCGCGCAATTCGTCGCGAAGGCGCCGCATGCGCATGTGCATGCGCTTCTCGTCTGCGCGTTCGCGCTCCTCGTCGACGACGACGAACACGCCGCGTATGCGCCTTTCACCGTCGTCGATCAGGCGGTGAGCGCGATCGGCGCGCGCCGCGAGTGCTCGTTCGCGAAGGGGCTCGTCAACGCGGTGCTGCGCCGGTTCCTGCGCGAACGGGCCGCGTGGCTCGAGCGGATGCAGTCCGATCGCCGCGCACGCTGGAACTACGAGACGTGGTGGATCGACGCGGTCGAGCGCGCATGGCCCGACGCGTGGCAGCGCATTCTCGCCGCGGGCGACGCCCCCGGCCCGCTGACGCTGCGCGTGAACGCGCGCCGCATGACGGCCGACGCGTATCTCGATCTGCTGCGCGCCGAGCGGATCGACGCCGAGAGGATCGGCCGGCACGCAATACGACTCGCGTCGCCGCTGCCGGTCGAGCGCATTCCGGGCTTCGCGGACGGCGTCGTGTCGGTACAGGATGCGGGCGCGCAGCTCGCGGCCGAATCGCTTGGCGCGCGCGACGGCATGCGCGTGCTCGACGCGTGCGCGGCGCCCGGCGGCAAGACGGGCCATCTTCTCGAGCTCGCGGACGTCGAAGTCGTCGCGCTCGAAAGCGATTCGGCGCGCGCGCCGCGCATCGGCGAAAATCTCGCGAGACTGTCGCTCGCGGCCGACGTGCGCGTCGGCGATGCGGGCGATCCCGCGCAATGGCACGACGGCCGCCCGTTCGAGCGGATTCTCGCGGACGTGCCGTGTTCCGCGTCGGGCATCGTGCGCCGTCATCCGGACATTCGCTGGCTGCGCCGCGCGGCCGACATTCCCGCGCTCGTCGCCGAGCAGCGTCGCATTCTCGCCGCGCTCTGGCCGCTCCTGAAACCGGGCGGCGAGCTGCTGTATGCAACCTGCTCGATCTTTCCGGAAGAGGGCGAGCAGCAGGCGCGCTGGTTTGGAGACGCCCATCAAGATGCGGTACGATTGGACGCGCCCGGGCAGTTGCTGCCGCAGGGGGCGTCAGGCGGGGCGCCGGCCGTCGGGGGATCGGGCGAGCCCGGCCGGCATGTCGATCACGACGGATTTTTCTACGCGCGCTTTCAGAAACGGTGACGATCAAACGCTTCTTTCCACTCCGGCTCGCGGCCGTGCTCTGGGCCGCGCTGACGCTGTGTCTCGCTGCCGTTCCCTCCGCGCACGCCGATCCGATCGCCGTGCAGCGCGCGTCGCTGCAGTCGGACGGCAACGGCTGGAGTCTCGACGCGCGTTTCGACTTCGAGCTCAACAGCAGCCTGGAGGATGCGGTCAACAAAGCCATTCCGCTTTATTTCACGACCGATTTCGAATTGAGCCGCGCGCGCTGGTATTGGTTCGACGAGCAGCCGGTGTCGGTGTCGCAGACGATCCGTCTGTCGTTTCAGCCGCTCACGCGCGAATATCGCGTGTCGACGGGCGGCTTGCAGCTCGGCTTTCCGACGCTGAAGGAGGCGCTCGCGGTGGTCAAGCACGTGACGTCCTGGCATGTGATCGACAAGAGCCAGGTGCGCCCGGGCGAAACGTACACGGCGTCGGTGCGGATGCAGCTCGACACCGCGCTGATGCCGAAGCCGTTCCAGGTCGATGCGGTGAACAACCGCGACTGGAACCTCGTTTCCGATTGGAAGCGCTTCACTTTCACGGCGGCCGAACGTGCTAAGTAAAATGCGCGTCCGCCGCGCGACGAGCGGAAAGAGCCTCCTCATACGCGTGATCGTGTCGACCGTCGCGATCACGGCGATTCTGTTGCTCGTGCTGCTCGCGGCCGCGAGCGCGAACACCGAGTTCTTCGATCGCTACTACTCGTGGCTCTACTCGGCGAACATCATCGTCGCGCTCGTGTTCATGCTCGTCGTGCTCGGGCTCGTCGGGATGATCGTCGCGCGGCTGAGGAAAGGCAAGTTCGGCACGCGGCTGCTCGCGAAGCTCGCGGTGTTCTTCACGCTCGTCGGCGTCGTGCCGGGCGGGATCATCTATATCGTGTCGTATCAGTTCGTGTCGCGCAGCATCGAGTCGTGGTTCGACGTGAACGTCGAGACGGCGCTCACCGCGGGCCTGAATCTCGGCCGCGGGATGCTCGACACGTCGCTCGCGGATTTGCAGACGAAGGCGCGCCTGATGGCCGAGCAGCTCGCGAGCGCCGACACCAACACGAACGGCACGACGCTCACGCTCCTGCGGCTGCGCGAGCAGATCGGCGTGCAGGACGCGACGATCGTCGAGCCGGGGCGCAGCACGGGCGCGTCGCCCGACGTGCACATCGTCGCGCAGGCGTCGGGCAACTTCGCCGCGCTGATCCCGGACGACATGCCGACGCCGCTGATGCTGAGCCAGGCGCGCGAGCATGGCGGCTATGCGGCGATCGAAGGCGAAGTGGACGGCGATCCGCACGCGCACGGCTCGAAAGGCGCGCTGCGCCTGCGCGTCGTGCAGCGCATTCCCGATTCGTCGACGTCGCTGCTGCAGCCCGACGAGCGCTTCCTGCAGCTCACGCAGCCGGTGTCGCCGACGCTTGCGCGCAACGCCGACGCGGTGCAACGCGCGTATCGCGAATATCAGGAGAAGGCGCTTGGCCGCAGCGGGCTGCGCAAGATGTACATCGGCACGCTCACGCTCGCGCTCTTCCTCGCGACGTTCATCGCGATGATGATCGCGCTCGCGCTCGGCAACCAGCTCGCGCGGCCGTTGTTCCTGCTCGCGCAGGGCACGAAGGAGGTCGCGGAAGGCGATTACACGCCGAAGCGCGAAATCAAGACGCGCGACGAGCTCGGCTTCCTCACGCAGTCGTTCAACGCGATGACGCGGCAGTTGTCGGAGGCGCGCCTCGCGGTCGAGAAGAACCGCGTCGCGCTCGAGCATTCGAAGACCTACCTCGAGAGCATTCTCGCGAACCTGACGGCGGGCGTGTTCGTGCTCGACCGCCAGTTCCGCCTGACGACCGCGAACCGCGGCGCCGAGCGGATTTTCCGTCAGCCGTTCAATTCGCTGATCGGCACGACGCTCGATCAGGTCGGCGTCGTCGCGGAATTCGGCGCGATGGTGAGAAAGGCGTTCGCCGATCGCGAGGCGGCGGGCCGGGGCAGCGGCGAGGATCGCGGCCACTGGCAGCAGCAGTTCGCGGTCGAGGTGCCGGGCGAGGCCGATCCGCTGACGCTGCTCGTGCGCGGCACGCGGCTCGTGTCGACGGCGGCCGCTCCGGGGCAGCCCGACGATCCGCAGACGTCCGGCTACGTCGTCGTGTTCGACGACATCTCCGACGTGATCTCCGCGCAGCGTTCGGTCGCATGGGGCGAGGTGGCGCGGCGGCTTGCGCACGAGATCAAGAATCCGCTCACGCCGATCCAGTTGTCGGCCGAGCGCCTGCAGATGAAGCTTTCCGACAAGCTCGCGCCGCCCGACGCCGACGTGCTCAAGCGCGGCGCGACGACGATCGTCAATCAGGTGGCCGCGATGAAGCGGATGGTCGACGATTTCCGCGATTACGCGCGCACGCCGCCCGCGGTGCTCGTCAATCTGCAGCTCAACGATCTGGTGAGCGAAGTATTGACGCTCTACGGCGTCGGCGAAGGCAAGAACACGATCGTCGTCGAGCAGGCGCCGCTTCCCGTGATCCGCGGCGATGCGACGCAACTGCGTCAGGTGATCCACAATCTGCTGCAGAACGCGCAGGATTCGGTCGCCGACGTCGAGCATCCCCGTGTGTTGCTCGAAACCAAGACAGTAGAATATGGCGATCCCGACGCGGACGGCAAAACGCGGGTCGCGGTTCGGTTGACCGTCTCGGACAACGGTCCGGGTTTTCCGGCGCGCATCCTGACGCGCGCGTTCGAGCCTTACGTGACGACGAAGGCGAAGGGCACGGGGCTCGGTCTCGCGACGGTGAAGAAGATCGTCGACGAGCATGGCGCGCGGATCGATTTGCGCAATCGCATGCACGGCGACGTCGTGGAAGGCGCGCAGGTCTCGATCCTGTTCCTGCAACTCGCGGACGATGCGGCGGGCGCCGGGGGCGGAGCGAACGGCGGCACGGCACCCGCCAAGACAAGAGCAACTGTGCAGACAAAGGCAGCGTAAATGGCAACCATCCTGGTGGTAGATGATGAAATGGGCATCCGGGAATTGCTCTCGGAGATCCTCAGCGACGAAGGGCATGTCGTCGACGTAGCGGAGAACGCGCAGGCCGCGCGCGACTACCGGCTGCGGCATGCGCCCGATCTCGTGCTGCTCGACATCTGGATGCCCGATACCGACGGCGTCACGTTGCTGAAGGAGTGGGCGAGCCAAGGACAATTGACGATGCCCGTCATCATGATGTCGGGGCACGCGACGATCGACACGGCCGTCGAGGCGACGAAGATCGGCGCGCTCGATTTCCTCGAGAAGCCGATCACGCTGCAGAAGCTGCTGAAGTCGGTCGAGCACGGCCTCGCGCGCGGCGCGGCGCCGCTGCCCGCGAGCACGGCGGCGAAGCCGGCGGCGGGGCCGTCGTCGGTCGCGTCCGCGGCCGCGCTGCCGACGTTCAACGACGACGCGTCCGCGGCGTTCGAGGGCCAGACGACAGCCGCGATTCCGTTCGACATTCCGCTGCGCGAGGCGCGCGACGCGTTCGAGCGCGCGTACTTCGAATATCACCTCGCGCGCGAGAACGGCAGCATGACGCGCGTCGCGGAGAAGACGGGCCTCGAGCGCACGCACTTGTACCGGAAGCTGAAGCAGCTCGGCGTCGAGCTCGGCAAGAAGCCGGCCGAAGGCGCGGTATAAATTTTTGCGCAAAGGGCTTGATCGGTGTTTTGCGCATTGCTATAATCTTTTTTCTTCGTGGCCCGGTAGCTCAGTTGGTAGAGCAGCGGATTGAAAATCCGCGTGTCGGTGGTTCGATTCCGCCCCAGGCCACCAGCAGTATTACACCCCAAGAATCGCCAGATTCTTGGGGTTTTTCGTTTGTGGAGCGGCATGTCCGGCCTTCGGCCGATTTTGGGGCGGCGTGATAAAATCTCCGTCGACTCAAAGACTTAGAGGGCTTGAGGGCGCGCCCGAGCGGCGCCGCAAGTCCTTTTTTGTTTCGGCGCCCGAGCACGGCGCGAGAGCGTGCGCCGCCGCAGCGCGGCGCGATGAGCGACATAAGCGCCGCGCCGTTTCGGGCCGCGCGCTGCTGCCTATACTGGGTGGGCCGGCACTGCCGGCGCGCGTCGGGCCGCCGGCGCGCTCGCTCATCATTCACGGAGTATCACGGTGATTCGGACAGACGCTAAGAACGGCGCGCTCGTATTGTTTTCCGGCGGCCAGGATTCGGCCACGTGCGTTGCCTGGGCGCTCGAGCGCTATCAGAGCGTCGAGACGCTCGGCTTCGATTACGGCCAGCGTCATCGCGTCGAGCTCGAGTGCCGCGAGGGCGTGCGCGACGCGCTGAAGCGGCGTTTTCCGCAGTGGGCGCACAAGCTCGGCGACGATCACATGATCGATCTGTCGGTGCTGGGCGCGATCAGCGACACCGCGATGACGCGCGCGATCGAGATCGAGACGGCGTCGAACGGCCTGCCGAACACGTTCGTGCCGGGCCGCAATCTGCTGTTCGTGACGATCGGCGCGGCGATCGCGTATCGGCGCGGGCTGCGCGCGCTCGTCGGCGGCATGTGCGAGACCGATTTCTCCGGTTACCCGGATTGCCGCGACGACACGATGAAGGCGCTGCAGGTCGCGCTCAATCTCGGCATGGATGCGCGCTTCGTGCTGGAGACGCCGCTGATGTGGCTCGACAAGGCCGATACGTGGCGGCTTGCCGAGCAGCTCGGCGGCCAGCCGCTCGTCGAGTTGATTCGCGTCGAGACGCACACGTGCTATGTCGGTGAGCGCTCGGAGCTGCACGACTGGGGTTTCGGCTGCGGCGAGTGCCCGGCGTGCAAGCTGCGCAAGCGCGGCTACGAGGCGTATCTGCGCGGCGAAAGCGTGACGGAGGCGCCCGTCTGAGGCGCGCGGCGCTCGCGTGGGTGCGCGGGTGCCGGTGGGATTCATCGAGTAACGGAAGGCGAACGGCGCAAGCCGGAACGAAGCGGCATGACGTACACGGTCAAGGAAATCTTCTATACGTTGCAGGGCGAGGGCGCGAACGCCGGCCGTCCGGCCGTGTTCTGCCGGTTTGCCGGCTGCAATCTGTGGACGGGGCGCGAAGAGGATCGCGACGGCGCGGTGTGCCGTTTCTGCGACACCGATTTCGTCGGCGCCGACGGCGAGAACGGCGGCAAGTTCAAGGATGCGGAATCGCTCGCGGCGAAGATCGCGTCGCTGTGGCCGCCAGGCGAGGCGCATCGCTTCGTCGTCTGTACGGGCGGCGAGCCGATGTTGCAGCTCGATCAGCCGCTCGTCGACGCGCTTCACGCGGCGGGCTTCACGATCGCGATCGAGACGAACGGTTCGCTGCCCGTGCTCGAATCGATCGACTGGGTCTGCGTGAGCCCGAAGGCGGACGCGCCCCTCGTCGTCACGAAGGGCAACGAATTGAAGGTGGTGGTGCCGCAGGACAACCAGCGCCTTGCCGATTACGCGAAGCTCGACTTCGACCATTTCCTCGTACAGCCGATGGACGGCCCGTCGCGCGAGCTCAACACGAAGCTCGCGATCGACTGGTGCAAGCGCCATCCGCAGTGGCGGTTGTCGATGCAGACGCACAAGTACCTGAACATTCCTTGAGCCATACGCCTCATTCATCGTGCTGATTACCCGAAAACTCGAATTCGACGCGGGCCACCGCATTCCCGATCACCGCAGCCAGTGCCGCAATCTGCACGGGCATCGCTACGTGCTCGAAGTCACGCTGCGCGGCGATCTCGTCGAGACCGAGGGCGCGCCCGACCGCGGGATGGTGATGGATTTCGCCGACGTGAAGGCGCTTGCGATGGAGCACCTCGTCAGCAAGTGGGATCACGCGTTCCTCGTCTATGCGCGCGACGAGGTCGTGCGCTCGTTCCTCGAGAAGATGGCCGATCACAAGACGGTCGTTCTCGACCGGATTCCGACCGTCGAGAATCTCGCGGCGATCGCGTTCGACATCCTCGCGAACGTGTATGACGCGCATTACGGCGTGAATTTGCGGCTCGAGCGCGTGCGTCTGTACGAGACGCCGAACTGCTGGGCCGACGTCGAGCGCGAATCGCGCGCGTGATGCGGGCGGCGCGCGGCGCGATTGCGCCGTTGCGCGCGCTTCGACATGCATGCCGCACCGCGCGGCGGCCGATTGCGCCGCGCGTATCCTTTTCTTCGCCGAACCTGTCGGCTTCTCCGATTCCGCCGCGAGTCGCCCGGTCTTGCGCCGATATTCTCCGAATCCGCGTGCGGGCCGCGATCACGGTATGATCGACTCGTGAATCGTCCGCCGCGACGAACGAGCCGCGCCCCCGCCTGTTGCGGCGCAGCGCCCCGCCCGGCGGCCGCTTGCCCCCTCTTCCGAATCGCAGTCCGCTCGTGCGCAGCACGACAGGAGGCCGCCGATGAGCACGCTCACCAATTCCCTCAAGGCGCGCCTGCGCGACGGCGACGAGCCGCTGCTCGGCCTCTGGCTCACGCTCGCGAGCGCGGCGGCGACCGAGGCGCTCGCGCATGCAGGCTTCGACTGGCTGTGCATCGACATGGAGCATGCGCCGAACGATAGCCGCGACGTCGCCGCGCAGCTGCGCGCGCTCGCCGCCGCGCATTTGCCGAGCGAGCCCGTCGTGCGGGTGCCGGCGCGCGAGCCGTGGCTCGTCAAGCGGGCGCTCGACGCGGGCGCGCGCACGCTGATGTTTCCGAACGTCGAGACGGCCGACGAGGCCGCGCACGCGGTGCGGCTCACCCGCTTTCAGGCGCCCGATGCGCCGGACGGGCTGCGCGGCGTCGCGGGCATCGTCCGCGCGGCCGCGTACGGGATGCGGCGCGATTATGTGCAGACCGCGAACGCGCAGATCGCGACGATCGTGCAGATCGAATCGGCGCGCGGGATCGACGACGCCGAGCGGATCGCGGCGACGCCGGGCGTCGACTGCGTGTTCGTCGGGCCTGCCGATCTGTCGGCGAGCCTCGGGCATCTCGGCGATACGAAGCATCCGGACGTCGCGGCGGCGCTCGAACACGTGCTCGCGGCCGGACGGCGCGCCGGCGTGCCGGCCGGCATCTTCGCCGCCGACGCGGCGGGCGCGCGCCAGTATCTCGAAGCCGGCTTTCGCGTGATCGCGCTGTCGGCGGACGTCGTGTGGCTGCTGCGCGCGACGCGGCAGGCATTGCAGGAGGTGCGGGGATGAACGGGAAGCGTCGCGGCGCGCCGTGGTTCGCGCGCACGCGGCATGCGCATCGCGGCGCGGCGGTCGGCTCGCTCGTCGTCGCCACGGCGTTCGGCGCGGCGGCGGGCGGAGCGTTCGCGCAGGCGTCGGGCGCGCAGAAGCGGCCGAATCCGGAGCGCGAGACGGAATCGGCGGTCGCCGACTACAACGCGGGCAATCTGCGCGCCGCGCTCGTGCAGTTTCACGACGCGGCGACGCGCGGCAACCGCCTCGCCGCGTTCGATTACGCGATGATGCTGATCACGGGCGAAGGCGTGACGGCGAACGTGCCGGAAGGGCTGCGCTGGCTCAAGCGCGCGGCCGACGCGGGCATGTCGCAGGCGCAGTACGTGTACGGCCGGATGCTCGACGACGGCGAGTTCGTCGCGCGCGATCCGGCGGCCGCGCACGGCTGGTTCCTGAAGGCCGCGCGGCAAGGGCACGTACAGGCGGAGCTCGCGCTCGCGAACCAGTTTCTCGACGGGCGCGGCACGCCGCGCGACAACCGCCAGGCGTTCGAATGGTACAAGCGCGCGGCCGATGCGGGCGAGCCGGTCTCGCAATACGTGACCGCGTCGTTCTACGAGCGCGGCGGCGACGGCGTCGTGCGCAATCTCAACATTGCGCGCGCGTACTACGCGGCGGCCGCCGCGCAAGGCGACGACGCCGCGGCGCTCAAGTACCGCGAGCTGACGGCCGTGCTGAAGGCGGGGCCGGGCGGCGCGTCGGCGCCGAAGGCGCCGGCTCCGTCGAATTGATCGCGCGGGGAACCGCGAATCGACAGAGCATTCGAACCGGCGAACGGCGAACGGCGAACGGCGAACGGCGAACGGCGAACGGCGAACGGCGAACG